>JAGBTV010000034.1 GCA_017631155.1 Oscillospiraceae bacterium
CATGAGTTTACTTCCTTTGTGTTGGGGCTGTACAATGCTGCAGGCCCCGGACAGGCACTGGATGAAGCCACCCGGGAACAGATCGCAGCCATTACGAATAAAACAGATATAAAAATCCTGGTCACGCTGTCGTGTACGATGTGTCCGGATCTGGTAGTAGCGGCACAGCGAATTGCCGCAGCTAATCCAAATGTTATCGCTCATGTATATGACATCCGCCATTTTGAGAATTTGAAGGATCGGTATAAAGTGATGAGTGTGCCATGCCTCGTGGTCAATGACGAGAAGATCTCCTTCGGAAAGAAGAATATGGAGCAGGTGTTGGAATTCATCCAAGGAAATTAGTCTGGTCTCATACCGGAATGTTAGATAGTGCGAAGTTTTAATTGGACTTACTCTTCGGAATGGTCAAAAGTTGGTTAAATGCAAAATAGCAAAAATCATTTACCGAAACCAAGAATAAAAACACCGTATTTTGCGGCTTTTATCGCAAAATACGGTGTTTTTCAAACTAATTTAAGAACCTAACGGCCACACAGGTATCATAGTAGAACATTAACTATTCCCATTAGTAGAATAAAAAACATTCCCTTAGATACACTTAAGGTTCCTATAGCGGCATATATAAAAAGTTGCCCATTTAGCCTGATACCTAAGCCTGTTGGCACCATTGAGTGGGGATAAGTATAAAAAATGCCCTCTGCGAGTAAACGCAGAAGGCATATTTTTATTGGGTTAGAGAATAGCCAAAATTGTTCTTTTGGGAATGATTTGGTCTGTTCTTTGACATATATGCCTTCTAAGGAAAGAATACCACATATTCACCAAAAGGACAACTATTATTTTAAGTATCCCGTGGATCGCTAAGCATACTTTTGGTGTTTTTACATTTGGAGCAGCCTTCACAGGATGCACAAGGTATGCCGTTATGCCTTTCCCTTGGATGCAGACACATTCCCCACTCTGCAGACTCCACATCTACATACACAAACTCATCATCTTTTTTCCGCATACCTGTCCAGTAAACGCAAAAATTGCACCGCTGTTCGTCCTCAATTAATATAACTGTTATATCCCTCGCGCCCCTTCTTTTTCTGAAATCATATCATAAGTCAATCTTGTTCTCAACTATTTTGCTGGAATTGCTTTATATATAAACAAGCCCGGATCACTCCGGGCTTGCCTAGGCTATCCTCACTTATTAGCTTGACATATACGGTTTCTGGACGACAGCATCCGTAAAACCAATTGGATTTTTTCGTTTGCTTTTTCGTTTTCGTTTTGCTCAATTAACGCATGCAATTCCTGCAACTCCATTTTTATTTGTTGTTCTTTTTCCTCTGTCTCAGGAATGGATACAGGGTCGCTATACTTACATTTTGTTGCAAGCTCCTTAAGAGAAACATGGAGTGTTTCATCCCGACACATCTCCAAAAGATCACTGATGTCGATGTTAAAGTAGGTTATATTCCGGGTCACCACATCTTCATGATTATCCATCTGCTCTATAAAATCATGTGCATTATCCGCAGCAATAATACCGATTCCTGCAGTTCCAGCCATAACTAACGAAAGTAAAAGGCCAACCCAATACGGCACGTTTGTAAAAGCACCGATGATATGTACCAGCACACTGAGGCCAAGCTGCAGCAGCATATAACCAATACCAATTTTGAAAACCGGATAGCCGTAGAACTTGCTCATCAGGCTATCGCCTTTTCCAAAGGCATACAGTGTAATACCGCAGCCACCGGCTATGGAGATCAGCGAGAAAATAAACATCAGCCAGGATCCAGCAGGTTTTGTGAAAGGAATCAGCGCAAACAAGAGAACATAGACCACGGCAACAATTCCGAACATTGCCACAAAAGATTTCATCTGCTTATTCATCTGCATCATCCGTTCTCCCTTCTATAGCCACATTCCGGACAGAATTTAGAGGCAATTCCTGCAGTGCCGCAGGAAGGACAATTCCATACTGTAGGAACTTCCTGACGTTTCGTTCCGCACTCCGGACAGAACTTTGAAGTAATATTACTGCAACCGCAAGCGCAATTCCATGTGATGGCTGCCACCGGCTCCAGTTTGGGCGCACCACATTCCGGGCAGAAATTCGATGTAATGCAGCTCTTTCCACAGTCGCAATTCCAAGCAGCGATTATATTTGCTATCGGGGGCTGGTCCGGCTGCGGTTGTGGTGCTGTGGTATTGGAAACATTCTGCATAACCGGAGAAAGCATACCCTTTGTCATATTTACGATCTCACCCATAGTTCCCAAACCAACACCAAGGCCAATCATATCGCTCATTATGCCGCCTGCTCCACCAGAGCCACCACCAGTACCGGGCAAGCCGTTTTGCATTGCTTCCAAACCAATTTGACGGGAAGTTTCCTGTCCATAGGTATAACCCTTGGCGCGCATTTCCTGCGCTTCTGCCATAGCTTGTACCGTATAGACTTCTGCACTTGCTTGTCCGGTAAGGCGAATGGATTCTGCCTTACCTGCTGCTTCCAGTTTGACACCTTCTGCTTCTGCTGCCTTTGTAATCTTCAATTCTTCGCCGACACCTTGCGCACGCAGGATCTTCCTCTGTACTTCTGTCTGCTCTTCGACCATAATCCTGCCGCGGGCAGCTTCCGCTTCTGCTTTACGCACATCCTGATCCCGAACCTTAAGTACTCTTTCGGATTCCTGTTGCTTCCACTTGCGCACCTCTTCACTATCCTGCAACCGAATGTTGACCACATTAAAATGCATAGGTGGCACTTCCATGCCGTATTCGGCAAAAACCTGATTCATGTCTTTACGGATCAACTCAGAGATGATGTTTTTTTTGGTTTCAATATCCAGAATATTGATCTCGTTTTCTAGTATGATGTTTGCCATCATATCAGAAAGGCGTGTGGTAATCACATCCTTAAATAATTTTCGAATGTACTCAGTTGTATAGGCTTCTGTTCCACCTACGGAGTGGATTTCCCGCTCTGTTCCGGCAGCAGCGCCAATAATCATATAAACTAACTGGCGTGCGCTTTCCGAATTGTCGATCAGTTGCATATCGCAGGATCCGCTAAAGCTCATTTTGACATAAAAATCCATACCAGGATTCCGCAATTGCAATTCCGGAATTCCCCATTTTACCGCCAATCGATTTGTACGAATAAAGTATACTTTGGAATTCCAGGTCAGATCTGCATCCGTAGGATAATCCAGCATTTGGCTGAGCAAAGGTAATCTCTGCGTTTCCAGCAGATGTCTGCCCGGGCCGAAAGTGTCCAGCCCTTTGCCATTGCGGAAAAACAGCGCTTTTTGCCCCTCATTGACAATCAATTGAGAGCCAATGTTAAAGTTCTCTACGGGATGGCGATAGACGAAAACATCATTCATCCCCATATCCCATTGTATCACACTGGTTTTTCCGCTGCTGGCCTGTTTTGCCACTGCAGCCTGAACATCAATAACACTTTTGCATTGAGGGCAGGTGTATGTAGATGCATTTTTGTCTGCGGTCAACTCCATCTTGCAGGAGGGGCAATGCAGTTTTATTTTTTCTGTACCTGCATGGATTTTCGTGTGACATACCGGACAGGTGGCAGAATCCTTTTTCGTCCTATCATATACCACATCATTACCACAATGGGGGCAAGTATCCGTTGCCATTTTTTCCAGCTGTACATTGATGGTATAGCCGCAGGAACATTTAATATTCTTTTTTGCAAACAATCCTGTACCTGCCTGAATCGGTTTTTTGCAAGCAGGACATTCCATTACAAATTTAGCCATATACTGCTCCTTTCTAATAGGACGCCGACATAGCACATTGGTATGCACGGTCTTCGCTGTCCTCATACCTAACATTTGCCAGCAAAGAAAACACGTAATATGCTTTTACATATTCTGCATCCTCTTGGTAGTTTTCCGCTTTTTCGTACATGTACGCTAAGAAGTTTTTATTACGAATAACATCTTCCCAAATCTCATCCAAAGCAGTGGCAAACTCCATTGCCTTAATTTCAAAGTCAGCATCACTTGCGCGAACGTCATCAAAAGCATTGAACGCATCAGTCAGTTTTTTCTCAATTAGTTTTGTTTTTGAAGCGTCCGGCTTTTGCGCTTCTTTCAAAACGCGTTCCTTGCCCTCGCCTAAATCCTCGCGATGATAATTGTTAAAGCTAATATAGTTAATCGCTACAGTGATTTTTAATTCATCAAAGGAATACCAGTAAAGAGCATCAACAACATCCTTGTGCAAATCCACTGTCATAACAGCGCTATCCTTGGATGCCATGTATCCTGTGAGTCTTAATTCAGTGGTAGCAACCAAAACCTTTTGGCTGTCATAAAAACACATTGTCATTTCAATACTGGAAAGGTCTTCACTACAACCATTGACGATCTGAATATCGAATTCCGTTACCGGCTCCTGTACACTTTCTTCATTCACAAGTGTCAATTTTATATTGTTTGCGGAGTATTTCCTTGCTTGCGATATTTTGGAGATGCCGATTATAAGCAATATCGCTGCAAGCATAACCGCCACGGAGATGAGTGCGATCTTCTTGCTTTTCTTTTTACCTTTTTGTTTTTCAGATAATTCTCTTAAATGAGATACCCGGTGTGTGTCGCCAGCCGCGCTATAAACAGCAAGCGCTTTATCGTAGACGTTAAATGATTTGATTGATTCCTTTTTGCTGATGGCGTCCTGTTCGTTTTTGGCTTCCATTTGCACCAGGCAAAGTCCCCAATATGCATCGCCGCAACGCACATCAAAACTCAAAACCAAATTAAAGAAATCTCTTGCCCGTACCCAAAGTTTTGACTCCAACAATACATGTCCATACGCCAAAAGTTGCGCTTTTAGCCCCTCAGGCGCAGCACTGTGATACCCCAAAAGATTCCACATGACATCGCTTTTGTTGACTGTAGTTTTTGTTTCGACACAAAGCTGATCAATAAATGCTGTAATATCCCGGTCAGTTTCTTCACTATAGGAAATCAGCCGTTCAACATCAGAAATGGTTTTTTGGCAAGGAGCATCGCATTGAATGTCTGCCCGGATTAGTTTTCTGTGGACTTCCAGATTGCCGGGGTCTACCGCCAACACACGCTCGTAATATGCTGTAGCCGTTTTTGCATCACAGCGATCTGCAAAGCGGATCACATACTGAATGAAAACATCAACATCTTCCGGATGGAGCGTGTTTTCCAATAAATAATCAAATGCTTTGGGGTAAGTGTTGTCGATCACCCGATCAAAAGCAACACTTACCTTTTTCGAAAAATCCTTTTCAGAATAAATGACTTCGTTTCTGGCATAGGGCAGAATTGCCGACAGGGCATGATAGCACATATCGTCATTGGCAAGAGCACTGTCAAAAAACAAATCAACAATGCGTTTTGCAAAAACCGGGGAAGCATATTCCAAAATATGATCTAGCCGAATGCTGTCTGCTTGGGAGAAATCTGACAGCCTAGCAAGCATCTGCCCATCGTCAGATGCTTTGCGCTCACACATCCAGCCGTACCATTTAGCCTCAGCACAATCCTTGTTTCCCAAAAGAAGGCCGTTGACGTGTTCGTCAACCTTTTCCCAGTCGCCGGTTGACAAATAACCCTCAATCAGACCGATTCGGCTGCGCTGATCTAAGTCCATGCTTTCTTGTACAACCTGACCTTCGATATCTTCATCCAACTTGATCTGCCGGACAAGCACCTGTTTCACTTCAATTGTGGTGGCTTTTGTCGCCATTTGCCCCGTTAGGATTTGCTTTTTTTCTACGGGCTGATAGGCAAACAACTCTCCTTTATCGTCCGCAGAGATCAAATAGATACTGTCGCAATATTCACAGGTGTATTGATTTTTCTCTTTGCGTAATGTGCCGCCGCATTTGCATTCTAATTGTTTCATATACAGTCCTTTCTAATTTACGGACCCGAGCGTATTCAGGCTTCTCATATTTTAAGAGTTTACTCTCTATAATGCGAATAAACCAAAGGAAAAACAACCTTTGGTTTATTCGTGAAATTTTTATTTTGTTCTGGTAAATGTACCGATGGGTGTGTTATTTGCAGCACAATCATCGCTAAAAAACTCATAGAGTGCTACAGAAGGTGTTTTTCTTGCGCTAACATGGATGTTGAGCCTATCAGCATTCTCGAAATTGTTATCTACACATTCCTGCATCTGTGCCCGCAGTCTTTCCGCAGCCAGCCCCAGCTCGATGGAATTTACATGGTCTTCAGAGTTAGTTTCTGCGCTACGCAAACGGAAGTTCTCTCGCAAAGTCTTTTCTGTTCCACATTTTTGGCACTTGCATAAAACTTCTAAATAGGCATATTCCCGAGCGGTTGCTTGAACACGGATTTTTTTGTTGGACAGTTCTTTTTTTTCTACATTGACACTGATGCTGATCTTTTCGCTTGCAATGGAGATGTTATCACCGTAAGTAATCACTTCTTTGCAGTTATTGCACTGCAATTTCTTCAGGTGTGATTTTGCTTTGACCGCACGGAACAAAAAGAAACCAAAAGCAAACACGCCGGCCATGCAAATATATCCAACAATATTAAACAACGTCTTCACCGGCGGGATCCAATTGCCTAAAAGAATGAATAAAATGACACCGCCAAAGAAGCCGCCTAAAAACGGCAATATCTCTTTAATTCGTGCGTCTGCCTCTTTTGGTGTTTTGATAGGGTCCATAATAAAATGTTGTACCAGTTTCACGATGGGGTTCTTTGCGTCTTTCTTTTGATCTGACATTTCAAACAGCTCCTTTATTTTTTTATCTCAATATTGTTGAATGGTATTCACCAATATTTACTCAATAATAGCATAAAATAAAATGAATGTAAATACTATTCAACAAAAAATGAGGGGGTTTTTATGTTTAAGATAAAAGCCGCCGACGGCACAAATAACCTGTGTGGCCGCCGGATTGCACAAATACGAAAAGCCAAAAAGATTTCGCAGCGAAAACTGGCAGTCAAAATGCAGCTACTTGGGTTTGATGTGGATCATTATTTCATTCGTCGGGTCGAAAACGGTGAGAGGTTTGTGACCGACATTGACTTGGTGATCTTCTCAAGAGCACTGGATGTACCCATAACCGAACTGCTGTCGGCGGAGGACGCGCAGCTATAAAAAGCCCCTCATCCTATCGATGATTATAGGCATTTCCGACATAAAAGTCCTATGCTGTCAGCATAGTTGAAAAATTATGTCGAATGTGGTATGCTGTTAAAAATCGAAAGGATGGGGCTTTTTATGCAAAAGGATACTTCCGAGATTGTAAAAGAGCTGGGGCTTTGCCCGGATTTTCAGACCTTTTATAAAGAGAATAAGGATTATATGGTCTCCGGCAATTTGTCTGCACTTTTGACGAAGTTGCTGGAAAGCAAAGATTTGAAAAAATCCCAGGTTATCAAAAGCGCAGAGCTTTCTGAGGTCTACGGCTATCAGATATTCTCCGGCGTCCGTGTTCCGGAACGAAAAAAGCTTCTGTGTCTTGCCGTGGGTATGGGTCTCAACATTGAAGAGACGCAGCAGCTTCTTAAATGCGCTGGATATTCTCAGCTGTATGTGAAGCTGCCCTTCGACAGCATCGTGCTATATGGCGTTTGTAAGGAATTCTCTGTGGTGCAGATCAATGAGCTGCTCTATGAATATGGTTTGGAGACATTGGGATGAGAAAATGTCCGTTTTGTAAGGCTGAGATCGAGGATAACGCTCGGTTTTGCCTTTACTGCATGAAGACGCTTAACGAAAAAGAAGTGATACCGCCACCGCAAAAGAAAAAACAGTGGTGGCCTCTGGCGGTGGTGGGCGTGTTGCTGCCAGTGCTGTTTGTGTTCTTGGTTTTGATTCTGGGTAGGGAAGATGTGCAGCACGAAGAGTCTTTTTCCGGTACACACACAACGGGGGCGGAAACTCCGAATAGCACGGGTGAAAGTACCGAACCCTCCCAAGGCGAGGAATCTAAGCCGACAGAGGGTACCGACACACAGGAAACACAACAAAATGCGACGCAACCTCCGGAAACAACGCCGGGCAATATTGTCCCGGAGCCATCCACGCAACCTACAACTACAACGCCACAGGAAACTACGCAACCGGAGGAAACGACAGAGGAAACAACCCCTCCGGAAAGCATAACTACACCGGAGATGTCAATAACTGAGGTGGCATATACATACCGTGCTGCCCGGACTGGTGATGATTTCAACGCCCAGTATCAAAACGCAGGAAACGATATTGTGATTACCGGTATCTCTCAACCCTCTGCCGAAGGGGTATACGACATTCCATCTTACATCGATGGCAAAAAGGTGATTGCCATTGTAGCAAATGCATTTTCCGGTAGCAACGCCAAAATCGTTTATGTTCCTGCCACAGTAAAAACTATTTGGAATTACGCCTTTGCCGAATGCAGTCTCACAGACATCTATTTCCGGGGTAACGCCATCTACACAGAAAGCAAGGCGTTTTCTGGGGCATTGACCATCCATTGCTCCGCAAGCTGTTCAGATCGGAATTTCCGTTATTATAAGAACTGTGCAGCAAACTACGGCGCGATTTGGGAAGAATGGAACGGTTGAGCCTATGACAAGAGAAGAATACATAAAGAATCTGCTGCAAACTTACAGCCTTGTAGCAGTTCTCAGCGAAAAAAACGATTGCAAGGTGCTTAGATTGCGGAACAATGCAACCGGACAGGATTTGGTGTTGCGAAGTTTTCCTAAGCACTTGGATGCTTATGAAATTTTGTGTACAATCCGTTGTGAGAATCTCCCGGAGATTTATGATGCGTTGGATGTGGATGACGGTCAGATCATTTTAGAAGAGTATATTGACGGCATCACAGTAGCTGAGGTTATGCAGACGGGAAAATATCGCTATAGGGGCGCAAAGAAAATATTGGGCGAAATATGCAACGCCTTATCGGTACTACATAGCCGTGGCATTGTCCACCGGGATATCAAGCCGGAAAATGTGGTGGTTGAAAAAACTGGACGTGTGGTGCTGATCGATTTTAATGCATCCCGAAAGGAATCTGGCGCAAGCAAGGACACGGTTATTATGGGCACTGTAGGTTACGCCTCCCCGGAGCAGTTGGGGCTTTCTCAAAGCGATGCCCGGACGGATATCTATGCTGCCGGTGTGCTGCTGAATGTCATGCTTACAGGTCGCCACCCAACTGAAAGCTTTGCCCGGGGGCGCGTCGGACGAATTGTTCGCAAATGTACTGCATTAAACCCGAATGATCGCTACCAATCAGCAGACAAGCTCGCTCTTGCGTTATAAACCCTTCCTAATTAAATAACGATACCCTACACCATAATCGGTGCAGGGTATTTTTATTATTGGGTTAGAGAATAGCCAAAATTGTTCCTTTAGGAATGATTTGGTTTGTTCTTTAACAAGGGGGATCATTCCCACTCAATAGTGCCAACGGGCTTGGGGGTCAGGTCGACCAGCACACGGTTGATGCCTTCGACCTCATGGGTGATCCGATCTACGATCTTGTGCAGAACAGGGTAGGGGATCTCTTCCACGGTGGCAGTCATTGCGTCCTTGGTGTTGACTGCGCGGATGATAGCAGGCCAGCCCTCGTAACGGCTCTCGTCGCGAACACCCACACTCTTGATGTCCGGCACGACCACAAAGTACTGCCAAACCTTTTCGTTCAGACCGCAGATGTCAAACTCCTCCCGGAGAATGGCATCAGCCTCACGAAGAGCGTGGAGACGATCCCGGGTAATAGCGCCCAAACAACGGACACCCAGGCCGGGGCCGGGGAAGGGCTGACGGTAGACCATGGCATGGGGCAGACCCAAAGCCTCGCCGACAACGCGGACTTCGTCCTTATACAGCAGCTTAATGGGCTCCACCAGTTCAAACTGCAGATCCTCAGGCAGACCACCTACATTGTGGTGGGACTTAACGGCCTTTTTACCCTCGGCAGCCTTGATGGACTCCAAAATATCGGGATAGATGGTACCCTGTGCCAGGAAAGTAATGTCCTCCAGCTTTCGGGCTTCGTCAGCAAAGACTTCGATAAATTCCTTACCGATGATCTTGCGCTTACGCTCAGGATCGGAAACACCGGCCAGCAGATCCAGAAAACGGTCGGTGGCATCCACATAGATCAGGTTGGCATCCAAACCGTCACGGAACATCTTAACGACACTTTCGGATTCATCTTTACGCATCAGACCGTGGTTAACATGTACGCAGACCAGCTGCTTGCCGATAGCTTTAATCAGCAAAGCGGCAACGACAGAAGAGTCTACACCGCCGCTAAGAGCCAGCAAGACCTTCTTATCGCCGACCTGTGCACGAACCTGTGCAACCTGATCTTCAATAAAAGCCTGTGCGAGTTCAGGGGTGGTAATACGAGCCATGGATTCGGGACGGACATTGTTTTCCATAAAAAATCCTCCATATCAAAATAGGCTTAAAAATTGATACAAATATTATAAATATATTTTAGCCATAATGCAACAATTCTTTGCACAACTTTTTTGTTTTTTTCAGATTTCACAAGGGGCATGGGATTATGTAAGGATTTTTTGTTACAAAATGGCAGTATAATATCATTGTGTAATAATCACAAAAAAGGACTGGCGTAGATTAACGCCAGTCCTTTCTGATATTATTGGAAAAGGTCCAGTGTGTAGCCTCGGCTACGCAGATCGTCGATCACATCCCCAAGAATTTTGGCGTTGGTGGTCGATACTGTGTGGAGTAGATAGATACAACCGTTGTGAGCGCAGCTGGAAACAGTTTGGAGGGCAGTTTTCGTATCCGGCTGTGCATCGGTAATCCAGTCCTGGTAGGCAAAACTCCAGAACACGGACCGGTAACCAAGGCTTTGGGCCACAGCCAAAGACCGTGTGGAGTATTCACCCTTCGGAGGGCGGAACAGAGTCATTTCATAACCAAAGGTGTCTTTTACATATTCATGCAGGCTTGTGATCTCAGCAACCATCACATCCAGACTAAGAGTTGGCATAGAACGGTGGTTTCCGGAATGGTTTCCTATAATATGTCCTTCATCGATCATCCGTTGTACCAGCTGGGGCTGGGATTTACAGTAATACATCGTCACAAAAAAGACAGCCTTTATGTTCTTTTCCTGCAAGGTATCCAAGATGCTGGCAGTGAGATTTTGAAATTCATAGCCGCAGTCAAAAGTCAGATAAACTGTGGGAGTATCCGCTTCCAGAAATGTTGCGTTAAGATTGCCCCATTGTGCCTGGCAGTCGATGGGGATGTGTGGACGGATGCTGTTGTAGTTTCTGCCACAGCCGTATCCGTGCAAAGTGTTATCCAAGGATTCCAAATAGGTTCTTGTATATAGGGTGCCAACTAGATCAATTGCAGATGGTTCCGTAGCAGGTGCTTGGGTGGTTGGCGGTTGTGTGGTAGGCCGAATAGTAGGTGAGGTGGTTTGCATGGGAATGCTGCTTTGCGTCTGCACGGAAACAGATGTGTTCGTGGTTTGTGGAAGTGTTGAAACAGGGGGAGGAGAAAGTGTACAACCGCTTAAGGCGATAACAGAATACAGTAGAATTAAGACCTGTATTAAGTAAACAATACGCTTCATGGGCAAGCCTCCTTTTTCAAACAATTGTAGTATTTACCTTATGAGATTTGTGTCGAAACAGTGGAAAATTACGGCTTCTTTTTTGAAATACTCTGCAGAATGGAAAGTCAAAGAAATCCTTGCAATTTTTAAGTTTTTTATGTACAATAAGGTGATGGTTTATATACAAAATAAGATAAGAGGTTATGCTGTGTATCTGAAAAGTTTGGAGGTTCAGGGATTTAAGTCGTTTCCCGACAAAACTCTGATCCGGTTTGGTGATGACATTACCGCAATCGTGGGACCGAACGGTTCCGGCAAATCGAATATTTCCGATGCGATCCTTTGGGTCATGGGTGAACAGAGTACCAAAACTCTCCGTGGCGCCAAAATGGAGGATGTGATCTTTGGCGGCACGCAGAAGCGCCCGGCTGTAGGCTTCGCAGAAGCTACCATGACCCTGGATAATTCTGACCGGGCATTGGCTTATGATGCGGATGAAGTAGTGGTTACCCGCCGCTATTACCGCAGTGGTGACAGTGAGTTCTATATCAACCGCCAGTCTGCCCGTCTGCGTGATATCCATGAGATGTTTATGGATACCGGCCTGGGTCGGGAAGGTTACTCCAATATCGGTCAGGGCAGAATCGATGAGATCCTGTCCCTGAAAAGTGCGGACCGCCGTGAGATTTTTGAGGAGGCTGCCGGTATTTCCAAATACCGTCACCGTAAGGAAGAAACGGAACGGAAACTGGAACGCACCGAGGAGAATCTGCTTCGCATTGGTGATAAGGTTTCCGAGCTGGAATTGCAGTTGGAACCTTTACGGATCCAGTCTGAGAAGGCAAAGAAGTATCTGGAACTGAAAGATGAACTGAAGGGTGTCGAGGTTGCTGTATGGCTCGATGGCCTGGAGAAATTATCCTCTGCTGCCCAAAAGGCGGAAGAGGACTATGCCAGTGCGTCTTTTGTCCTGGAGCAGGCCCATGAGGAACTGGAACGCCTCTATGCCCAGGCAGAAGATCTGACACAACAACTGCGCATGAAAGATGGCGAGTTGGAAACGGTTCGACTGAAAGTCAATATGTTGGAAGCCAACCGTCAGCAGTTGGAAGGCCAGATTCAGGTTTTACGCGGCAATATTGCAAACAATGAAGCCAATATTGCCCGAATTCAGGAGGAAATGCAGGGTGCTGAGGACCGCAGTGGCGGTGTCGTGGCGCAGATCGAACAGGCTGAGCTGCGTGTTCAGCAGATTGATGCAGAATTGGAGCAGAAGCAGCTGCAGCTTCAGAACCTGATGCATCAACTGGCGGAGATGACTGCCAGTGCCCAGGGCCTTAACCGTCGGTATATGGAGCTGAAGGGTACACAGGCAAGCCTTACAGCAGAAATTGCCGGTGGGGAAGCGGATCTGCGTGGTTTGGAAGAAAGCGCCGGCCAGACGGAAGAGCGAATGGCTGCTCTGAAGGCGGACCTTTTGGCAGGCAAAGAGCGGCAGCAGTTAGCAGATGCGGATCTGCATCAGTGCCGTGAACAGCTGCGCCGCGCCAACGAGGATGTTACGGCTGCCAACAATACCATTGCAGGCTATACCTTGCGGCAGAATTCCAGGCAGAAGCATCGGGACGAGCTGCAGCAGTCCGTTCGGGAACTGACCAATCAGCTGGATTCCGTGATTGCCAAGACAAAGGTGTTCCGTGCTATGGAACGGGATTTTGAAAGCTATCACAAATCTGTGCGGATGGTGATGCAGGAATCCCAGCGGGGAAGTCTGCGGGGTGTTCATGGACCGGTTTCTCGTTTGATTCGCACCGAGGATGCGTATACTGTAGCTGTGGAGATTGCTTTGGGTGCAGCCATGCAGCAGATTGTGGTAGGAACGGAAGCTGACGGTAAAGCAGCTATCTCCTATCTAAAACGCACCGGTGGCGGACGGGCCACATTCCTGCCCCTTACCACCATTGAGGGCAGACCCTTGCAGGAAAACGGATTGGACAAGTGCCGCGGATTTGTGGATGTGGCATCCAATTTGATACAAACAAAAACCGAATACAGGGGTATTGTGGAAAATCTGCTGGGCAGAACGGTAATTGTTCAGGATCTGGATGCTGCCATTGCCATGGCCAATAAATACCGCAATCGGTTTAAGATCGTTACCCTGGACGGACAGGTTATGAACCCCGGCGGTTCTATGACAGGCGGCTCTGTCAATAAGGAAGCCGGCATTTTGTCCCGTGCCAATGAATTGGAAAAGCTGACTGCCCAGGAAAAGCAGCTTTCTGAGAAACTCAGCGATGCTGAGGCGCAGCTGCAGGAGGCGCAGCGGCAGTTTGACCAGGTGGAATTCCAGTTGATGGCGGCCAAGGATCAACTCCGCGCTGCGGAGGATCAGGTGCTCCGCCTTCAGGGTCAGGAAAAGCAGTATGAAATTCTGTTGCAGGCAGTGGAAGAGGCGGCCGCTTCTGCAGAAAAGGAACTGGATTCCTTGTCGCAGAGAAGTAACACGGATAGTCAGCGCGCTGCCGCAGTTCAGGCCAAGCTGCAGGTTTATGCACAGCAGCTGCAGCAGACTGAGGTCGCTTTGCAGACCTTGGAGGGTAACCAAACAGAAGCCGCCCAGGCGGCAGACCGGGTCACCGGACTGATGACCGAAGCAAAGACGGAAGCCGCCGCTTTGGATGCAGAAAAGAGCGCCGCTTTGGCACATGTGCAAGATCTTCAGGGTCTTCGCACCGCCATGGAGGGCGATCGGGAGAAAAAGCAGTCTTTGATTCTTTCCTTCCAGGAAGAAATTAGCCGTTTGGAGCAGCAGATTGCGGCGGTTACAGCAAAACTGGAAGAAAACGAAGGGGATATTGCAGCCCAGCGTGGCGATTTGCAGTCAGTTTTGTCCGGACGTGCTGAAGCAGAAGCTCTGAAGACCCGTACCGAACGGGACAGCCAGGAAAAGAGCAAAGACATTCTGAACATGGAACGGGCTTGTGCCCTTTTGGAACAGAAAAAGCTTACCGCCTCTATGGAAGAAAAGCAGATCATCGACAAGCTGTGGGATTTCTATGGCTTGACCCCCGGCACCGCACAGGAGCACCGGGGTGAGATCGAGTCTGTGGCTGCCGGTCAGCGGAAGATTTCCGAGCTGAAGCGGAAGATCACTATGCTGGGTACGCCAAATCTGGGCGCTATTGAGGAATATGCCCGTGTGAATGAGCGCTATACCTATCTTGCCGCCCAACGGGATGATGTACTTACCTCCAAAGCAGAACTGGAAGGCATCATCCGGGATATCACTAAGGAGATGACAGTCATCTTCGTGGAAGAATTCCGGAAGATCGATGAGCATTTCGGTAAAGTCTTTACGGAAATGTTTGGCGGCGGTAAGGGTCAACTGATTTTGGAAGATCCTCAGGATCCTCTGGGCTGTGGCATTGAGATCCGGGTACAACCTCCCGGAAAGCAGCTGAAGACGATTACCTTGCTTTCCGGCGGTGAGAAGGCTTTCGTGGCAACAGCATTGTATTTTGCAATTTTGAAAGTACGACCCACACCCTTCTGTATCCTCGACGAGATCGATGCTGCTTTGGACGACCGTAATGTAGAAAGATTCTCTTCTTACCTGCGGAACTTGAGTCAAAACACCCAGTTTATCGTTATCACCCACAGAAGAGGTACCATGGAAGCTTCCGATGTGCTTTATGGTGTGACGATGCAGGAACAGGGTGTCAGCAAACTGCTGCGCCTGGATCTGAATCAAATGGAAGAATATTTAGGTATTGTGGAATAATGTAAGGAGAAGCAACATGGGCTTTTTTGATAAGATCAAGGCGGGATTGGTGAAAACACGCAATGCTATGGCATCGACCATTGGAAGTGTATTTTCCGGTTTCAGCCAGCTGGACGATGATTTTTACGATGAGCTGGAAGAAAGTCTGATTTTGGCCGACCTTGGTGTGGATACTGCTGTGAAAGCTGCGGATCTGCTGCGTAAGACAGTCCGGGAACAGCATTTGAAGACACCGGAAGAAGCCAAGGCCGCCTTGAAAGAAATTTTGGTGCAGATGCTCAGTGTAGGCGATCCTCAACTGAAACTAGATACCAAACCTTCCGTGGTGCTGGTCATTGGTGTCAATGGTGTTGGTAAGACAACAACCATCGGAAAGATTGCTTCTCAGCTGAACAAGCAGGGGAAGAAGGTCCTTTTGGTGGCAGGTGATACCTTCCGTGCCGCAGCTGCCGATCAGTTGGAAATTTGGGCAGGCCGTAGCGGTGCGGACATTATCCGCCAGCACGAGGGTGCAGATCCTGCGTCTGTGGTGTTTGATGGTATTCAGGCTGCCAAGTCCAGAAATGTAGATGTGATTTTGGTGGATACTGCAGGTCGTCTTCATAACAAGCAGAATCTAATGAACGAGCTGAATAAGATCAGTCGGATTGTGGAACGGGAACTGCCGAATGCCAGCCGGGAAGTACTGTTGGTGCTGGACGGAACAACCGGCCAGAATGGTTTGATCCAGGCAAAGCAGTTTAAGGAAATTGCCGGTGTAACGGCTGTGGCGCTGACCAAGTTGGACGGAACTGCCAAGGGTGGTATCGTAATTGCAGTCAGCGATGCTTTGCAGATCCCTGTGAAATTTATCGGTGTTGGTGAACAGGCAGACGATTTGACGCCTTTTATAGCCAAGGATTTTGTAGATGCTCTGTTGTGAGGAACAAAAATGAAAGTAGTATTGGCAAGTAAAAACCCCCATAAACTGGTGGAAATTAGCAAGATTACCGAAAAATTCGGCATGGAACTGATTCTCCAATCTCAGCTTGGGGTGGATATCGATGTAGAAGAGACAGGCACGACCTTTGAGGAAAATTCTTTCCTGAAGGCGGAGGCCGTTATGAAAGCAACCGGGCTTCCGGCTTTGGCAGATGACAGCGGTATTGCTGTGGATGCGCTGAATGGTGAGCCAGGTGTCTATTCCGCCCGTTATGGCTTTGACGAGTCCTTAGATGACTGGGGACGGCTGGAACTGTTGCTGAAAAACACGGAACATGTACCTGACGGACAGCGTCAGGCGCAGTTTGTGTGTGTTATCACCATGGTAACTCCCGATGGAAAGACCATTCAGGCACGGGGTGAGATCCATGGCGAGCTGACCCGGGAACCCAAAGGGGAGAACGGATTCGGCTATGATCCTATTTTCTATTATCCCCCCTATGGGAAGACCACAGCAGAAATAGCACCCGAGGAGAAAAATGCAGTTTCCCATCGGGGAAATGCTCTGCGCGTACTCAACGACAAGCTGAAGGAGGCAGGTTATGCTGACAAGTAAGGAAAGGGCAGAGCTTCGTGCTCAGGCAAACGGTATTGATACTACCCTGATGGTAGGTAAGGGCGGCGTAACTGAGGCAGTCATTGCTGAGGCAGAGAATCTGTTGACTGCCCGTGAGCTGGTTAAGGGCAAGGTGCTGGAAGGCGCATTTATGACGCCCCGAGAGGTCAGCGATATGATCTGTGAAGTCACTGGGGCAGAGGGTGTGTCAGTAGTGGGCACAAAATTTGTAATCTACCGTTTTAGTGAGAAGTGCCAGGAGGCACGGAATCAGACCGGTCGTGCCAAGCGGAAGGCGACACCTGTCAGCAAGTCTGATCCGGTTGGCAAGGGTATCCGTGCTCGTCGGCAGGCAGCCAAAAAGGTACGGGAACAGCGCAACCAATATTTCCGCCAACAGGCAATCGAAAAGTCTATCGAGAAGGCTCGGGAAAAGCAGCTGCGAAACGAAGACTGACAAGAATTTCCGCGAAAACCATAAGAACGGAGGGCGCATATGGAGCGAATCGGCATTTACGGTGGCACATTTAATCCGCCGCATATCGGGCATATGGAAGCGGCGCAGCAGGCAATCAAGTTGCTGCACCTTAATAAGCTTTTGCTGATTCCGGATCGTATTGCGCCCCATAAAACCCTGCCGAAAAACTCTCCGACACCTCAGCAGCGACTGCAAATGTTGACTGTTGCGGCATCGGATATCCCGCAGGCAGAAGTTTCCCAGTTGGAACTGCGTCGGGAAGGCCCCAGCTACACCTATCTGACGGTAGAAGAGCTGAAACGGCAGTACCCTCAGGCACAGTTGGTGCTGATTTTGGGAACGGATATGTTCCTTTGCTTTGACAGCTGGAAAAACTGGAAATGGCTCATTCAAAATGTGATTATAGCCGTATTGTACCGTGGACAGAAGGGAGAACAATCTGCCATCCGGGAAAAAAGGGATGCCCTTTGCGCCTTGGGAGCCCAGGTAGAACTGGTAGAAAATCAAGTAACTGCCATTTCTTCCACAGACTTACGGAGAATGCTAGCATTTGGGTGTGCAGCGCCCTTCTTGCCGGATGGTGTTTTAGAATACATTCGGGAGAATAGATTGTACGACTTCGGCCGGGATCTGCGTCAGCTGCCTATGGAGCAGCTGGAGCAGACCGTTGTCAGCTTGCTGAAACCCAACCGGATCGCCCATGTGTTGGGATGTCGGGATGCGGCGGTGCAACTGGCGAAGCACTGGGGAGCAGACCCTGTAGATGCAGCTCGCGCAGGTATCCTTCACGATATTACCAAGGCCCTTGAGGGGCCTCTGCAATTGACTTTGTGCCGGGAGCATGGTATAATTATGGATACTTTTTTTACAGAGAATCCCAAAACGCTTCATGCGCTGACCGGCAGCGTAGTCGCTGAGCGGATATTTGGCGAGAATGAGGCAGTTGTAAATGCTGTTCGCCACCATACCACAGGCTGTGCAGGTATGAGTTTGCTGGAAAAGATTATCTATGTAGCAGATTATATGGAACCGAATCGGGATTTTCCTGGCGTAGAAGAGCTGCGGCGGTTGGCTTTTTCTGATTTAGATGGCGCTATGCGGCTCGGTTTGGAAATGACAATATCCATCCTGCAAGCCAATCATGCACAGATATCTGCAGCATCGTTGGAAGCGTTGGCTTATCTGAAGCAGAAACAGCGGTAAAATATTAAGATCATTACCTGGAAAGGAAAAGATACTATGTTAACAGCAAAAGAAGTTGCTTATCAAGTCACCAAAGCCCTGGATGAAAAGAAGGGTAAAGATATTCGCCTGCTGCGAATTGATGAGGTTTCCAGCTTGGCTGACTATTTTCTTATCTGTACCGGCACTTCCAGCACCCATGTTAAGACCCTTTGCGATTACGCAGAGTACACTCTGGAACAGTTGGGTGAGCCTATGCTGGGACGGGAAGGACACCGGGGCAATTCCTGGGAATTGCTGGACTTTGGCTCTATCGTTGTCCATGTGTTTACCGAAGAAGCTCGTGAATTCTATTCTCTGGAGCGCCTTTGGGCAGACGGTGAGAATGTTGATCTGAAAGATATCATTCCTGAGGGGATGTAAAGTTTAAGAGGTGTTTTGCTATGCCAAACTATGATTTTTCTGCCATTGAGGCCAAATGGCATAAGTATTGGGAGGAGAATAAGACCTTTGCCACGGATGTGTGGGATTTCTCTAAACCCAAATATTATGTGCTGGATATGTTCCCGTATCCTTCCGGTGTAGGTCTGCATGCAGGCCATCCCGAAGGCTATACTGCTACGGACATTATGTCCCGTATGAAGCGGATGCAGGGCTACAATGTACTGCACCCCATGGGATATGACTCCTTTGGTCTGCCTGCTGAGCAGTATGCAGTAGATACCGGCAACCATCCTAACGGCTTTACCCAAAAGAATATCGAAACATTCTCCGGTCAGCTGAAGGAACTGGGTTTTGACTACGATTGGGACAAGGTGATTGCAACATCTGATCCCGAATTCTATAAGTGGACACAGTGGATATTCAAAAAGCTGTGGGAGAAGGGCTATGCCAAGCGGATCGAGATGCCCGTTAACTGGTGCGAAGCCTTGGGTACAGTTTTGGCCAACGATGAAGTTATCGATGGCAAATCTGAGCGCGGCGGCTATCCCGTTGTCAAGAAAATGATGATGCAGTGGGTCATTGACCAGCCTGCCTTTGCCGAGCAGCTTTTGGAAGGTATGGATGAGATCGATTGGCCTGAATCCACCAAGGAGATCCAGCGCAACTGGATCGGCAAATCTACCGGTGTAGAGGTGGACTTTAAGCTGGTGGGCGGCGGTGAGTTCTCTATTTATACCACCTGTATCGAAACCATTTACGGCATCACCTTCATGGTGCTGGCCCCCGATGGCAAGATCGTCCAGTCCCTGATGGACCGTGTTGAAAATAAGGAAGAAGTTCAGGCCTACATCAAAGCTGCAGCAAGCAAGAGCGAGATCGACCGTACCGATGCTACCAAGACCAAGACCGGCTGCCCTCTGAAGGGTATCTACGCCATCAACCCTGTTAACGGCAAGGAAGTGCCCGTATTTATCGGTGACTTCGTACTGGGCAACTATGGTACCGGTGCAGTTATGGCGGTTCCCAGCCACGATCAGCGTGACTTTGAATATGCCATTGCCCATAATATCCCCATGATCCAGGTTATCGATGGTCGGGATGTTAGCGAATGTGCTTTCGAGAAGCAGGATTACCTGGGCAAGGGCTGTAAGCTTGTCAATTCTGAGGAATTCACCGGTCTGACCGTGGAGGAAGCCAAGGAAGCTATCACCTGCAAGCTGGAAAAGGCCGGTGTGGCAAGACGCAAGAACAATTACCATTTCCGGGAATGGATCTTCGCCCGTCAGCGTTACTGGGGCGAGCCTGTTCCCTGTGTGTACACAGAAAGCGGAGAGACCGTTTTCCTACCCGATGAGGAGCTGCCGGTGGTACTGCCTGTCCTGGAGGATTATAAAGGACGGGGCGGACAAGCACCGTTGGAGAATGCCGAGCAGTGGAAGTTCTATAATAAGGATGGCATCCAGGGCAAGCGGGAAACCTCTACCATGCCCGGCTCCGCTGGTTCTTCCTGGTACTACATGCGCTATATCGATCCCAAGAACGATAAGGCTTTGTGCGATCCCGAACTGCTGAAGCACTGGCTGCCGGTTGATCTGTATGTTGGCGGCCCTGAGCATGCTGTTGGTCACTTGATCTACTCCCGTATTTGGAACCGTTTCCTGTATGATGAGGGCGTTTCTCCTGTGAAGGAACCCTTTAAGAAGCTGGTCCACCAGGGTATGATCCTGGGTGAGAACGGCATCAAGATGGGTAAGCGTTTCCCTGAGTTTGTTGTCAATCCCAGCGATATCGTTCGGGAATACGGTGCGGATACCCTGCGCCTTTATGAAATGTTCATGGGCCCCCTGGAAGTATCCAAGCCTTGGTCTGCATCCGGTGTTTCCGGCGCGAAGAAGTTCATTAACCGTGTTTGGAATTTCTTCAGTGAAAATGCAAATATCACCGAAACAGACGACGGCAAACTGACCAAAGTCTATCACCAGACAGTTAAGAAGGTAACTTCTGACTTTGAAACTTTGGGCTTCAATACTGCCATTGCGCAGATGATGGTCTTTGTAAATGAAGTCTATAAGGTTGGCAGCTGCCCCCGGGAGTATGCAGAAGGCTTTGTTAAGATGATCTCCTGCATTATTCCCCATGTGGGCGAGGAGCTGTGGCAGATCTTGGGTCACGATAACACCATCGCTTACGAATCCTGGCCTACTTATTCTGAGGATAAGTGCAAGGACAGTCAGGTTACCATCGCTGTTCAGGTTAACGGCAAGATGCGTGGCACTGTGGAAATGGACGCAGACCTGGAGAACGATGCTGTGGTTCAGAATGTGCTGGCTAACGAGAAGATCGCGGCCTTCCTGGCAAAGAACGGCGGAAATATCATCAAGACCATCGTGGTCAAAAACAAATTGGTCAATCTCATTGTAAAATAACGATCATCACCCCGGCTCTGCCGGGGTGATTTTTTGTGCAAGAAAACCCCCCAGCATGGTGGGGGTTCCAAAAAGCTTTAGCTATGCCCAGTCACGCCGCAGCGGAAAGCCTCCCTCTGACGAGGGAGGTGGCAAAAATCTATTTGATTTTTGACGGAGGGAGAGAAACAAGAAGAGAATATTCTCTCCCCCAGTCTTTTGCTTCGCAAAATCCAGCCCCCTCGTCAGAGGGGGCCTTGGGCGCGCACGTAACCGCAGCTGCGGTGGTAGGGCACTGCATGCAAGCGAAAGATAATTCGATGAGCCTATAGGCTCGGCAGGTTGTAGGCCCTAAGGGGGCCTGCGCATACCACCGGCAAACGGCCGATGGTTATGATTGCGTTCAAACATTTAATAACAAATGGTAAAAATTATCGTTGTTGAAATTTGAAAAAACGGTATCAAATCAGGGTAAAATCATAACAAAAATTGTAAAAAACGCCAATTGAAATAACTGGAAATAGATGGTAAAATTATATGGTAAAAATTAGTAGTGCAGAAGTTTTGCGAAATAGGGGTACCCCTATTTCCATGGATAGAATATCCATGGAATAAGTGTTGCTCTTTCGTGAATTGCTTCAGTACTGCGCCAAATTTCATTTAGGAGGAAGCATAAATGGCAAAAAGTAAGCAGACCAAGAAAGCATTGCTTAGCTCTGTGATCGCCCTGATCCTGTGCTTCAGCATGCTCCTTGGCACCACCTTCGCGTGGTTTACTGACTCCGTGGAGAGCGGTGTCAACACGATCCTGGCCGGCAACCTGGACGTTGAGCTGGATTATTACGATCCTGCAGACGATAAATGGAAATCCGTACAGGGCGCAGAATCTTTGTTCAGCAGCAATCTGTGGGAACCCGGTCATACCGAGGTTGTCTACCTGAAGCTGAGCAATCAGGGTTCTTTGGCTTTCAAGTATCAGTTGGCAGTCAATGTAACTGAGGAGACTGTCGGCATTAATGTGGCCAATAAGCCCTTCAAGCTCTCCGATTACATTTACATGGGCGTTGTTGAGGGTGCTGAGCCTAGCTACACTTCCCGTGAGGAAGCTGTTGCAGCTGCCAAGAATGGCGCTAACGGTATCATCGGCGAGGGCTACTCCAAGTCCGGCACTATGCTAAAGGATGCAAATGATCTGTATTTGGCAGTGGTGGTTTACATGCCCGAGTCTGTTGGCAACGATGCTAACTACAAGACCGGCACCAATGCTCCTGTGATTAACATGGGTATCAAGCTGTTTGCTACACAGCAAATGAACGAAAATGACTCCTTCGGCAACGATTATGACAAGAATGTTGGTTGGGCCGGTGCTGCCAATACCGATTGGTATAAGGCTGATCAGGATGTGTTCACTCTGACCTCTCCTGAAGAACTGGCCGGTCTGGCAGAGCTCGTCAATGCCGGCAACAACTTCTATGGCAAGACCGTGAAGCTGGGTGCTGACATGGATCTGAACAATTTCAACTGGACTCCCATCGGCAAGAAGGGAAGCACTTTCAACGGTACCTTTATCGGCACAGGCTATACCATTTCCAACTTGAAGTCCATTGGCAGCAAGAATGTTGGCCTGTTTGGTGCTACCTATGTTGGTGCACACATTGAGGGTGTAACCGTCGTGAATGCGGAAGTTTCCGGTAACGACTATGTCGGTGTTATCGTCGGCGGTGGCTACCTGGCTGCTAACTGCATCAAGAACTGTGTCGTTGAAAACGCCACTGTCACAGCTACCCCTTATTTTGACACCGCAAAGAATGCCTACGATGGCGGTGCCAAGGCTGGTGGCATCGTAGGTCAGGCCTACAACGGTAGTATCATTGGTTGTACTGTCAAGAATGCCACCATTATCGCTTACAGAGATCTGGGCGGCATCGCAGGTATGCACGACTTCGACGGCAAGGCTGGTAGCACAGTTGAGGCTTCCGGTAACACGGTTGAGAATGTCTCCCTGTCTTACCTGAATATTTCCGGAAAGTACGACGACGGTAAGACTCCCAATAATAACATGAATGCAGTCGTTGGTCGCGTTGGTGCTGACGCTTCCGTTGCTGACGACAACATTATCATCAACGTTACCACTAACGATAAGGCTACCATGATCTTCACTCTGGAAGAGTTGATCAACTTTGCCAAGGCTGTCAACGCAGGTAACACCTATAAGGGCAAGACCGTTATCCTGGGCGCTGACATCGACTTGGCTAATATGGAGTGGACTCCCATTGGTAATTCTACTTACAGCTTCCAGGGCATCTTTGATGGCAATGGCAAGACTATCTCCAATCTGAATGTCAATATGCCCGGCAAGAGCAATGCTGGCTTGTTTGGTATGACTACCGATGGCGAAATTAAGAACCTGACCATTGAGAATGCCAAGGTTACCGGTCGGCTGAATGTCGGTGTTGTAGCGGGTACACCCTATACTTCCAAGTATACCAACATCACCGTAAAGGGTCATGTGGAAGTTAATGGTATGGCCTATGTCGGCGGTGTCGGCGGTAAGAACGCCTATGCTGACTGGACTAATGTTACTGTTGCCGTTGATGCGACCTCTTATGTCAACGCCAACTCTGTTGAGAACGGCACTGCATACCGCACTTATGTTGGCGGTGTTGTAGGCTTCAACGGCGAGGGTGGTCACACCTTCAAGAATATCACCTCCAATATCGATGTGATCGGTAATGTCTGTGACATCGGTGGTGTTTTCGGTATGGCACACTACAACAACAAGTTTGAGAACATTACCAGTACCGGTGATGTAACCAACCTGGTCAGTGCAGATATTGATGGCGACGATGCTGCTACCGATGTTTTGGAGACCGGCTTGATTGCCGGTGTATGGCATAACGAAAATGGTACCAAGGTTGAATTTACCAACATTTCTGCTGCCGGCAGTATCTTTACTCCTAATGTCGATTCTGCAGAAGACTTCCATAACAAAGGCTTGGTCGGTAAGGCTTACAGCGCTTCTAGTACCGGTGAGCTGTATATTAACGGCGAATGCGTATGGCCGGAAGCTGATCAGTGGGACGGCACTGCCGATACCAGCTGGTACAACGAAACCGAAACGACCTTTACCCTGGCAACCGCTGAGCAGTTTGCCGGTTTCGCAGTGCTGGTTGCTAAGGATAGCGATAATTTTGCGGGTAAAACATTAGTTCTGGCTAATGATATTGACCTTAAGCTTAGAGATGCAAACGGTGAGCTCGTAAGCTTTGCGCCTATCGGATCTACCGGTGAACGAGATGACCGAAACAGACTGGTTGTAGAACCGTTCAAAGGAACCTTTGACGGTGACGGACATACCATTTCCAATCTTTATCAGAGCGGTTGGGCTTTTGGATACGAATGGGGTCAGTATGGTTCCATTGGCTTGTTCTCCGAGCTTGAGAGTGCTACTGTTAAGAATGTGGTGATTGAAGGATTTGATTGCTGTGTTGAAGGCGGCGATATTTCTTTTATCGCTGGCAGCGCAACCGGTAATTGTACCTTTGAGAATATTACGATTAACAGCGGTAGTATCGGTACCTACAACAATGGTATTGGCGGTATCATCGGCTGGTCCGGCGCAGGCACTTATAATTTCAAGAATATTACCCTCGGTGAAGACGTTGTGATCGGTGGCTTGTGGGGCTCCTTCGACAGCTCTGTAGGCGGCATTGTCGGCCAGGCAGAACCCGGTGCAACCTACAATTTCGAAAATGTAAAGATTGCCTGCCGTCTGGATGTTTACAACGACTGCACCGCTTCCTACGATTACTACAACTATCGTATGTGCGGCATGATTATCGGTCGTTTGGAAGAGACAACTACCATTGACGGCGTGAATTATCCCGATACCAGCAAGTACAACATCACCTGTAAGGATGTAACCGTTACCTATGGTGATTGGGCTAACTATCATTACTGCGAACCTACTCCCGCTAATATGAATGGTGGACGCGGTATGCGTGTGGAGCCTGGCTATGCATATGATGGACTTCCTGCTGATTACGATCATTCGCAGTGTGTTGATAATCATATGAATTTGATCCCGTTCGACCAGATCTTCGGCGGAGACCAGCTTGGTGTAAAAGGTCTCAAGACTTACAACGGTGTAACTGTTATTTATAACAACCATTGATTTTATACAGCCACCCAACCCATTTCGGGTTGGGTGGTTTTTGCCGATAAACTGTCAAAAAGCATAAAAAGTATCTTGACATTTGACGGAAAACCGATTATAATATCCTAGCTTGAGTATCAAG
>JAGBTV010000004.1 GCA_017631155.1 Oscillospiraceae bacterium
CTCGCTGTAGGCTTCCACCAAAAGGGGTGCAATACTGGAACCAAAGGAGTCCCGGAAGAGGATCAAACGCTTTCCGGAGGTGTTGGCCGGGTTTTGGATGGTCAGGATGGCCTGGGAACCGGATAGGAAAATTTCGTAGGGATCCTGGCTGTCAAACCGGTCCAGGTCATAGATGGGGGTTACTTTGCCGGTTTCTGTGTTGTATACCCTGCAGTTTTCCAAAACGGAATTGGTCAAATAGTAAAGGCTTTCCGGTTTACTGGAAAGAGCGGATTGTCCGCTGTAAACGCCATAGAAAGGATAGAGCTCCCGAACTGTATATTCTCCCGAGAGTTGATCTCCAATCCCCATGGCGTTTCCCAAAACCGCTGCCACATTTTGGAGACGGTCCTGCCGCCAGTGGGTGTCGGTTTTGTAGTAATCCTCTATGGTAAGGGTATCCCAAATATCTATATAGGTCATGGAATCGCTTAAGCCCTTTTCCAGAATCTCGGTAAGATTTTGATAGTCCATAGAAGGTCTGCCGGACTTGTCTGCCAGGAAATAGTTCTTATCCGGGATCACAGAGTAGTAAATATTGTGATTTCCACTGCTGAAATAGGTGTCACGAATAAATTCCATCCGGTCAATGGCGTGGGAAAGACTGTCTTCATTCAAAGGATAGTCGAGCTTTCCCAGGTATCCGTCGTACTCATAGTAGCTGTTGTTGTCATTGCGACCCAAAAGATTTGTGTGAATCAAGGCTTTCAGATTGCGAAAAGTGTCACGCAGGGGAAACTGATCTACCGTATAGCTTTCGAATGCGGGGAAGAAATTTCCGCTGAGAAGCTTGTCTGCAGAATACTCGGGCATCTGCGCCAAAGGGCGTCGTTCCGAATCGGAAACAGCGGTGCTTTCCTGGGTTAGACAGAAGAAGCTAATGACCCCTGTCAGCACCAAAAAGGTCAGCATCACAGCAATGTGTTTTATTTTGTCAGTCATAAGCATTCACCTTAGAAACGGAAATACAGGAAGGGGTTGAAAGAGCCATCTACCAAATAGGCGGTGACAACCAGCAGCAGCCCAGCCAGGAACAACGGCTCCAAAATGTTGAGGATTTTATGCCCGGTGGTATTGGCTTTGATTTTGCTAACTATCAGCTTGGGAATCGGTGTAGCGCCGATCAGAGCAAGGATCAAAATCCAGCCAAAGCTTCTCAGCTGATAGAGAGCCTCCCGGCTCACCATAGGAAGCCCTCCAGACCCAAACAGACCGCCAATGTCAGAAAATGCTTGCCCCATACTGCTGGCATTGAAAATCACAAAACTGATGAGAACCAAAAACAGCACATACAGGTGGGCAAAGAAGCCGGGAAGCTTTTTGAGCCAAGCGCCCAGGAAAAACTTTTCCAAAACCAGGAAAAACCCAAAAAACAGTCCCCAAACGATAAAGTTCCAGGCAGCGCCGTGCCAAAAACCGGTGAGAAGCCAAACAATCAGAATGTTACGCAGCCATTTTCCTTTGGAAACCCGGTTGCCCCCAAGGGGGATATACACATAGTCCCGGAACCAGGAGCCCAGGGAAATGTGCCACCGCCGCCAAAACTCGGAGATGCTTTTGGAAATAAAGGGGTAGTTGAAGTTTTCCAGGAAGCGAAAACCGAACAGTTTTCCAAGCCCAATGGCCATATCGGAGTAGCCGGAAAAATCAAAGTAAATGTGCAGGGAAAACCCAATGGCATAGAGCCAAAAGAACAACACACTTTGGTCGGTGGATTTGCGGAAAATGTCGCAAAGCTCGCCCAGCTGGTTGGCGATCAGCACCTTTTTGCCAAGACCCATCAAAAACCGGGACATGCCGGCAGAAAACTTTTCTACAGAATGGGTTCGCCCGGTCAGATCTTCTTCCACCGTGGTGTACCGTACGATAGGGCCGGCGATCAGTTGGGGGAACAGTGCCACATAAGTGGCAAGGGAAATAAAATTACGCTGGACTGCCGCATCGCCCCGGTAGACATCCACCGTATAGCTCAGAGTTTGAAAAGTGTAAAAACTGATGCCAATGGGCAGGGCCAAGCCCAAAAGAGGAAGGCCAAGGCCGGAAACAGCGTTCAGATTCTCTAAAAAGAAATCCGAATACTTAAAGAAACCCAGCATGGCAAGACTGGTAATGACAGAAGACCATAAAAAGACCTTTGACCAAATTCTTCCCCGGAATCGGTGGATCAGAAGTCCATGGATGTAGGAGGACAGACAGGCACCGATCATCAGCAGAACATATACCGGTTCTCCGTAAAAGTAGAAAAACAGACTGGCAATCAGAAGAACAAGATTTTTCCCTTTTTTCGGTGCCAGAAAATAGAGTGCCAACACCAGGGGCAGAAAATAGTATAGAAACGGAATGCTGGAAAATAGCATGAGCAGTTTGCTTCCTTTCCAAAGTGGTAAAGCGGGCGGTAACATTTCCGTTACCGCCCGCTTGCTGGGAGGTTAAAGCGTATCAGGTGGTGGGGTTCTGAAAAGCTTCGATCATAGCCTGCTCATTGGCAAACTCAGAATTGATGGCCATATACAGGACGCAGTCACCTACGGCAACCACCTTTACAAAATCGGGGGGTGCGGCGCAGACCCACTGGGCCTTGGCAGCCCGGTTTTCCAGGTCAGCAACATAATTCGCCACATTGGTGCCATCCTTCACCCGGATCACAGCCACCTCAAATCGCTGGGAGGAGATCATGGGCATATAAATGGCGATTTCTTTAAATTCCAGCTCACCGAGGGTCAGGGCGTTTTGATAATATTCCGTTCCGTCGGTGATCTCTGCCATGATTTGGGTGTCTGCTTTTTGGGCGATGGTTTGCAGGATCTCCAGGGCAGTTTTGTTGCCCCAGCTGCTGCCGGAATCGCTTTCCGAAGGGGTTTCATTGCTGCTGGGCTTGCAGGCCGCCAGGGACAGGACCATAACAAGACAAAGCATAAGGGTAATCAATTTCTTCATGTGCGGTATTTCCTTTCGATAGTGCGTCAGTTGCGCGCAGCCGAAAGCCCGGCTGCAAATCGCATTTGCATTATATATCATGGTTCAGGAATGTGTGAAAACAGAATGTGAACAAACTATAGTTATTTTGCAAACAAACTCTGGAAATTATAACCTTTTTTGCTAAAAAACAGAAAAATATACAAGGAAAAGTTGATTAAATGCCGGATTCTTTCATTAATTTTTCAAGAAGCTGGGGTGTTGCCTGATGGTAAAGCTTGCCGTCCCATTTGATATTTGGGCCTTTGCCGCAGAGGCGCATACAGGGTACAAAGGAAACAGAAAGCTTTTTGCTTTCCAGTTTCAGGGCGGCTTCGGCTATGGCGCGGTGCTTGCTACAGTTAGGGCCTGCGCAAATCAGCAGTGTGTGGGTATCGCCTAAACGCAGACTGGGCATACGGCGGATCAGAGCCAAAAGGAAATTCTCCTTAACACCAAAGCTTTCCGCTATTTGCGGGAGGGTGAAAAGAGGAATCGAACCGCCGCTTTCCTGCTGAATTTCCTTCAGAAGATTGACCAAGGTTGTCTGATCCGTACCCTGGGATCGATAGTAGGTGATGGCTTCTGCCAAGTTCCAGTTCATCGGTAATTCTCCTTGTTTTGCAGACGGTTACGGATGGTGGGATATCGGTTCATATCGGTATGGGAAATGAATTTTGCTGCCTGCATACGGATCAGGAAATCGGGAATGGAAGCAAACTGTACGCAGTAGAGATTGTTTGCCAATTCCCGTGCGTCGCGGAGCTTGCTTCCGTCCAAAAGCAGAAGTTGTGCGCCCTCCAAAGATGTATTGGCAATGCAATGATAACGCTCCCGGGGAAGATCCGGGAAGATGCCCACCGTAATGGCAGATTCCAAATCGGAATGGGCAGGGAAAGCACCGGATAAATACACAAGCGCCAATTCCTCAGTCTGTACACCGGCTGTTTCCAAAAGACAATCCACCATGGTGTAGGCGGCGGCCTTTGTGTCTAAATACTGGTCGATATCCGTCTGAGAGAAAAACAGCGGTGTTTCGGTGGCGGATTCTGTTGCCAAGGCATAAACCGCGGCATATTCGCGTTCTTCTTCCAAATACACGATCCGTTCTGATGCGGCGGGATTGAGCTGTCCGGCAGCATCGATCCAGCCGTTTAACCGCATTTGTGCGATCAGGTCGATAATACCGGAGCCGCAGATGCCGATAGGCTTCTGATTTTGAATGGTGGTAAAGGACAGGGAAGTGCTCGCAATGGAAACGGTGTCAATAGCACCTGGCTGTGCCCGCATACCGAACCGGCTGATGTAACCTTCCAAAGCAGGGCCTGCAGCGCCTGCACCGGCCAGCATCCAGTCCCGGTTACCCAAAACCAGCTCTCCGTTGGTGCCGATATCAAAAAACAGGCAGGTTTCCTCTTTCTTGTGGATATCCAACACCAAAAGGCCACTGATGATATCGCCGCCCACATAGTTTGAGGCAGCGGGGAAAAGGTATACCAAACCCGGAAAATCAAAACCCAATTCCCGTCCCCAAAAGAAGCCGGGGTCATGACAAACCGGGGCAAAGGGGGCGGCAAAGACTGTCCAGGCATTTAATTTCAGCAGAAAGTGGATCATGGTGGTGTTTCCGGAAATGGTCATGACAGGACACAAGGCGGTGTCGATCCCGGTATCCTCATATAACCGCGCCAGTAGATCCTGAAAGGTTTCGGTCGTTGCCCGGTGCAGGTCCTCGGTATGTTCCGGGCCTTCCAGGGAATAGGTGATTCTCGTCAGAATATCAGCTCCAAAATCTGCCTGACGGTTTACGGCTTTTTCCTCAGCAACGGCAACACCGGAGTTCATATCGATTAGTCGCATGACGACGGTGGTAGAGCCGTAGTCTACCGCAAGGGCATAGTGGTGGGCACGCTGATCCCCGGCTTCGATATTGGTAATCACCCAGTCCGTCTCCCGGAAAACAAGGGTGACCGTGATGTCACTATGCTCTCGGCAAAGAGGATAGAGCTTGCCCAAAACAGACAAGGGGAAAATTACATTTTCATAGCCAAGCTCCAGCAGAGCCAGACGGATGCGCTGCTGGTCGCTGACCGGCGTGTCTTCTGATATTGCTAAGAGCCGCAGATATATTTTTTCACTGATAGGCCCCACGGACAGAGTCCTCCTTGTATAGGATAAGATAGTTATTTGTCGTTGTTTTGCGTGATCCTCTCGATCCGCTGACTCAGGGGCGGATGGCTGTATTCCAGTACCACATTGATCTTAGAGGGTGCAAGGTGGGCAAAATTCTCTTTTGCCAGTTTCTTCATGGCGGTGACCATCGCCTCTCCGTAGCCCTCCTGTACTGCCTGACGGTCAGCCCGGTATTCTGCGTGGCGGCTGTAAGCGCTCATAACCATGCCGGTCAGCGGCTGTGTAAGACCCAGTCCAATGGTAGCCAGCAGATAACCGAAGCCGTAGTTGGTACCGCTAAAGCCGAAGTCTGTGTGCAGCTGCGGATGCCGTACTGCCAGCCAAACCACGGTGGCCATGATAAGCAGATTACCAAAGTTCATGATTTGCTGCTTCAGCACATCCTTGTGCAGACCGTGACCCAGCTCATGGGCAAATACCGCACAAATTTCATCCGGAGTCATAGCACTCACCAGATTGTCATACAGCACGATGGTCTTCAGCTTCCCAAAGCCGGTAAAATAGGCGTTGAGCTTGGTAGTGCGGCGGGAAGCATCCATCACCTCGATGGCCTTTACCTGATAGCCGTGCTTGGTCAGTAGGTTCATCAAGCTGTCTTTTAACTCGCCGTCTTCCAGGGGGGCAAATTTGTTGCCGATACGGCTGAGAATGGGGTAGAGAAAGGAAATAATCAAAGTGATGCAAAAAACTGCAATAGCGAACAGCAGAATCATCCAGTCTCCAAGGCTGGTGTGCAGGATAAACAGCAAACAGGTCAGCAACAGACCCAGGCAAAAGCCGATCAGAAGATTCCGGATCTGATCGAAAAGAAAGGTTTTTAAAGAGGAACGGTTAAAGCCGTATTTTTCCTCGATCACCATGGTTTCGTAATAGCCGAACATCACGCCCACAACGGCATCCACCAAGGTCTCCAGCAGGATAACCGCCAAGGCTTGGGCAAGCGGATGACTGCCAAACAGAGAAGCAAAGGCCGCATAAGCATGGGCGCAGAGCAGGGTAAGGGAGATCAAAAAGGTTACAACCGTGGCAAGAATGTTCAATCGGCAATGCTCACCGCTATATTTGCGCCACTTGCCATAGGTTTCTGCGTCATAAATATCCGCAACATTTTCCGGGATGGGATTGCCGCAGGAGTGGTACTGAACGATATTCAGCACCAGGCGATATACAAAACTCACCGCCAAAATGGATAAAACAAGCAGCTTCATAACCTAGTCTCCTTTAATTTGTATAGTAGTAGCTTACCATATTTGGGAAAGATATGCAAGTAAAACGGTAGGTTCTGCAAATGCAGAACCTACCGTTTATTAAACTATGAAATTATTGTTGCACGGCTTCTGCTTCCGGGGCGGCTTCGTCAGCATCCTCGGTCCAAACAGCAACGGCGGTATTTTTATACCGCTTTTTGAAGATCCGTCTGCGGAACAAGAAGATGGTGTAAGCCAACCAAAGCACGAAGAAAATGCAGCAGGCAATGACGGCGTTGGTGAAAGATTTTCCGGCAAACCCAAGCAAGAACAGCAACGGCGCGATCATGACCATGGCAGGGAAGTTGGAAAGGATGTAAAGGCTGGAGGTGGGGGTCCGCAGATCGGGGTCAACCTCTTTCATGAGGATCACACCGTTGGAGGCAGTGCCGGTCAGAGTGCCGAAGCTCATGAGGAAGAATTCATGCTCAAAGCCCTTGAAGCATTCCTTGGAAACCTTGCGGATATAGACATAGGTAATCATTGCGCCGACGATGCTGAGGATCACGATGGGCAGAATGTAGTTCTTAATATCGTTGATCTCAATGGCAGCCACACCGGCAACGATCATCAGGTCGAAGGAGAAACCGGAAATGCGGTCCATCTGATAATTGTTGATGTAGCCCCGGTGCATCAGATTGCCCTTGCGCAAATGCTTCACCACAAACTTAATCAGCATGGCAGACAAGGAGGCCCACAGGAAGTTGAAGCCCCAGGCAATGCTGTTGGTGAAATTGGAGATAGCACCCAAAAGGCACATAAAGCCGAAGGAAATGGCATAGGCCAGCACCACAAAACCAACCTGCAGGGTGAACTTATCCACGGATTCGCTGTCAGGAATCTCGTTTTCACCGCATTCTGCCTGTTCAGCAGCGGCTTTTTTGGGGTCGGGCTTGCGAACAGTAAGGCTGCCCCGCTTTTTGGAAATATTGATGTGCAAAACACCAAATACAGAAGCAACCACAAAACCGATGGAGGCCAGGGACAGACCGAAGCTGCCGTTTCCGGCAAACTGTGCGGCAGGGGTGTTGGTATAATTGATATCCCAGCTCAAAGCGTTGCCGGGGCCTTGACCAAAGCCAAGAGGCAGGATCACACCGCTGACATAAGAAACGATCTGATCACTGTAGCGGGTCAGCAGGAACAGAACCACCGTGATGCCAAGACCTACAAAGGCTTGCAGCATATAGGTGCCGCCTTGGAGAGCTCCAAATTCCACAACCTGGGTGCCGTTGGTCTTGTGGGTGCTTTTTTCTGTCTTTAAGGACATAGCAGCAAATCCAATGGCCAGGCAATGGTAAGTAATGACTTGCATGAGTCGCATGTCAACCAATACAAAATTGAACTGTTTGGCGATGATATTTACGATCAGCAACAGACCGCCGCCCAAAAGCGCAGAGGGAATCAGGCACTTTCGGAACAGAGGGATGGTGCGCCGGAGAATGTTGCCCAGCATCAAAAACAGCAGCAAAAGTCCGAACTGTACCAAAAAGCTCCAAACCGGGCCATAATTTGACATGGTAAAATCCCAGCTAGAAACGGCATCCATAAGATATCAACCTCCGTATTAAATAATTCTTAATAAATTATAATTCTCATGGGGAAATTTGTCAACCTAAAATGAGGATAAGAAAAACAGACCAATACCCGAGGTATTGGTCTGTGAAAGGCAGCGCATTTTTGGTATAGGCAGGCGGTGTACTTTCTGTGGCGGCGCAGGTTTCTAAATAGCGCGGAAACTCAGGTTGGATGCGATGTTGCGGCGGGGATTGGTGGATTCGCTTTTCTGCGGAAAAGCCACGGCGGTTGCAGCATGCCACCGGCATGCTGCCAAGAGCCGCCTTTCGAATCCAAATAAAAAATACCGACCATCCTTACGGA
>JAGBTV010000035.1 GCA_017631155.1 Oscillospiraceae bacterium
GCCGATATTAGGCAATTTGACTGAGGGAGTTCGTCATTTATTTTACTCCCCCAGTCAAAAATCGGCTTTTTACAGCCGATTTTTGACAGCCCCCTCAAAACGAGGGGGCCAAGAGCTCTAACGAATCTCACCGACAAACGGAAATTGGCTCAATTCTCTTTCCGGTTTTCCATATGCCCGGACTGAACCACCGGTGGTTTGGGATCTTTCATCTCCCAGGGAATGGGTTTTTTCTCCTCCTGCCGCATTGTTAGCACCTCCTTGTTTTGCCGTTATTTTTACCCGGCAGGCAGGTTCTATCCAAATTCCCCTTGCGTCCGGGCGGATTTCGCAGTAAAATAAACAAAAAAATCACGAGGTGCTTCCATGACCCGAAAGTTATATTATGAAGACTGCCATCTGCGGCAGTTTACCGCCACCGTCACCGGCTGCAACCCCACCGAAAACGGTTGGCAGATCACTTTGGATGCCACTGCCTTCTACCCTGAAGGCGGCGGACAGGCCTGCGACCTGGGAACTTTGGGAAATATCCGGGTGTTGGATGTCCGGGAGCAAGACGATCAAGTGATCCATTTATGCGACGCTCCCCTAACTGTTGGCGAAACGGTCACCGGCATTTTGGACTGGGATCGCCGGTTCGACCTGATGCAGCAGCACAGCGGCGAGCATATCCTCTCCGGCCTGGTAAACCAAAAATACGGCTTCCACAATGCCGGTTTCCATGTGGGCAAGGAAGTCATGGAGATCGATTTTGACGGTATGATCCCCCCGGAGGATATTCCCCTGCTGGAAGAACAGGCAAACCGTGTTGTTTGGCAAAATTTACCCATTCATTGCCACATCCCCGACCCGGAAGCTTTGGCTGGGGCCACCTACCGCAGCAAGCGGGCCCTGCCCTGGCCGGTGCGGCTGGTGCAGATTCCGGATACCGACAGCTGCGCCTGCTGCGGTGTCCATGTGGCCCGGACCGGTGAGGTCGGCCTGATAAAAATTCTTTCCTGGACAAAGTTTCACCAGGGTGTGCGTTTAGAGCTGGTCTGCGGCAAGCGAGCCTGGGACTACCTGCAGCAGGTATTCTTCCAAAACCGGCAGATTTCTCAGGCACTTTCTGCAAAGCCCTTGGAAACTGCCGGGGCGGTGAAAAAACTGCAGGATACCCTGGCAGAAGAAAAATTCCGCAGCACAGGGCTGCAAAAACAGGTTTTCGCCAATATTGCAAAAGATTATGTAAACCAAAAGAATGTGCTGCACTTTGCGGATGGCTTAGAGCCGGGCCAGGTTCGGGAGCTGGCGGATGCCATTGCCCAAAGCTGTTCCGGCTGGGCAGCGGTCTTCTCCCCCCGGGAGGGCGGCTACAGCTACTGCCTTGCCAGCCGGGAAGAGGATCTTCGTCAGCTGGGTAAAGCCATGACCACCGCCTTAAACGGACGGGGCGGCGGCAAGCCTAACTTCCAGCAAGGCACCGTTTCGGCTGACGAAACCGCCATCCGCCACTTTTTTGAACAGACTGCCTCTCACGGGTAAATTGCCATTTCTCGAGCTGACGCACGAATGGATAATTGATAATGGATAATTGACAATTGTGGTATTTCCTTCGGAAATGATTTCAAAAATGTCGCCAAAGGCGACACCTTAATTGTCCATTGTCAATTTTCAATTGTCAATTGGCAAAGCCTAATATAAACAACACGCCCCGAAGAAGGCTTTCTTCGGGGCGTTATCTTTGCCACAAGGCTTACTTTTCGTTCTTGTAGATTTCCTTGAAATACTTGTAGGTATCCACCTTCAGCTCACCGCAGGCGGCCTCGTCGCAAGCCACGATGCCATCGGGGTGCATCTGCAGAGCGCTGATGGTCCAGGCGTGATCCACGCCGCCCTCCACACAGTGGCGCAGAGCGCGGGCCTTGTTGTGGCCGCTGATAACCAGCAGAACCTGCTTGGAATCGCAAACCGTGCCGACACCCACGGACAGGGCAGTCTTGGGCACCTTGTTGGGGTCGTTATCGAAGAAACGGGAGTTGACGATGAGGGTATCCTCGGTCAATGCCCGGACACCGGTACGGGAAACCAGGGAGGTGAAAGGCTCATTGAAAGCAATGTGGCCATCCACGCCGCTGCCGCCCAGGAACAGGTCAATGCCGCCGTAGGAAGCGATCTTGTCCTCATAACGCTGGCACTCTGCCTCCAGATCCTCAGCCATGCCGTTGAGGATGTTGACATTCTCGGCAGGAATGTCGATATGGTCAAAGAAATTGCTGTGCATAAAGTACCAGTAGCTCTGGTCATGCTCCCGGGGCAGGCCAACATACTCGTCCATGTTGAAGGTAACCACATTCTTAAAAGTCACCTGGCCGGCCTTGTTCATTTCGATGAGCCGCTTATATACACCCAAGGGAGAAGAACCGGTGGGTAAGCCCAACACGAAAGGACGGTTTTCCTTGTGGCCGTTGATGGCGTCGGCTATATGCTGCGCTGCCCAGGCGCACATCTGGTCATAATCATTTTTAATAATAAGCTTCATAACGTTCACTCTCCTGATGAAAGTTGCGAGAAAAGTTTCTCTGCGCTCCTTATTATACAGCTTTCTTTTGAATTTGTCTATATTTTTTTCCAACGGCCGCCATGGGAATTTTTCTCCCTTTTGGGAACAAAAAAGGCCACCCTTGGGTGGCCTTTTTATTTTTGAAAAATTAGTCTTCCTTGCCCTTAGCCAGGATCACGTTGGTGATGATGCCCAGGATCAGAGCGCAAGCGATGGTGGTCAGAGTAACCTTACCGAAGGTCACGCTGAGGCCGCCGATGCCGGGGATCAGGATGGCAGAAACCACGAACAGGTTCTTGCTGGCGCCCAGGTTGACCTTCTGGATCATCTTCAGACCGGACACAGCGATGAAGCCGTACAGAGCCACGCAAACACCGCCCATGACACAGTTGGGGATAGAGGACAGGAAGGTGACGAAAGGACCGAAGAAGGAGATCGCCAGGCACATGATAGCAGCGGTGGTGATGGTCACAACAGAAGCATTGCGGGTAATAGCCACACAGCCAACGGACTCACCGTAGGTGGTGTTGGGGCAGCCGCCGAAGAAAGCGCCGGCGATGGAGCCAACGCCGTCACCCAGCAGAGTGCGGTGCAGACCGGGGTTCTCCAGCAGATCCTCACCGATGATGGAGCTGAGGTTCTTGTGGTCAGCAATGTGCTCTGCAAAGACTACGAAAGCAACGGGAACATAAGCAACTGCAACGGTAGCAATGAACGCGCCGTTAATTTCCTTCACGCCCTTGATGGCTTCCAGGAAGGAGAAGTCGGGAACGGCAAAGATCTGCATTTCCTTGAAAGCGGCGAAGTTGATAACTTCCAGAGCAGCATTGTCAGTAACGATACCGATGACAGTGAAGATGGAAGCGACCACATAACCAACCAGAATACCCAAAACAAAGGGAATCAGCTTGATCATCTTCTTGCCGTAAACAGAGAATACAAAGATAGCCAACAGAGTGATGATGCCAATGACCATAGCCACATAGGGGCTGCAGGTTGCCACTTTGCCAACCTTCAGATCGTTGACAGCGTTCACAGCCAGAGAAAGGCCGATCAGCGCAACGGTGGGTCCGATGACCACGGGGGGCATCAGCTTGTTGATCCACTTAACGCCAACGAACTTAACAACGATGGCGATAATCACATACACCAGACCGGCAAAAGCCGCGCCGATGAGCAGACCGGCATAACCGGCAGAAGTGGACACCGCGCCGGCAAAGGCTGCAGCCATAGAGCCGATGAAAGCAAAGGAGGAGCCCAGGAAAACGGGGCTGCGGAACTTGGTAAACAGCTGATAAACGACGGTGCCGACACCGGCGCCGAACAGGGCGGCGGACTGGCTCATGCCATTGCCGACGATAGCGGGAACCAGGATGGTTGCCGCCAGGATTGCCAGGACCTGCTGGAAGGCGAACAGAAGCATTTGACCGAATTTGGGTTTGTCTTTGATACCGTAGATCAGATTCATTGTGTTTCCTCCGTATAAATTTTTATCCATGAGGCCTCAAAACCATGCCTTGCCGGTTTCCCAAAGCCACATTTCTAACCACTAGTATACAACTTAACTCGATAAAAAGCAAGGGAAAATCCCATTTCCCCCACCAAATACTCGCTTTTTTCAGCGCCATTTCCTGCCGGGATCAGTACCGCACATTTTCGTAACGGAGATCTATGACATAGTTGCCAAACCGGTCAACAATACCGAATTTGTCATTCCGCTTCACCACCGCAAGCCCGTCGGAGAAGAACTGGCTCGCGCTGACATACAGGTGGTTGATAATCAGCGTGCCGGTTTCATTGAGAAATCCGTATTGTCCGTTGAGCAATACTGCTGCCATACCGTTTTCGGAAAATTCGGAGATCTCCTCATACTGGGGCTCCACCACAACGGTACCTTGCCGGTTCACGAGACCCCATAGGCCGTTTTTGCTCGCTTTCGCCAATCCGTAAGCTCCAAAAGCCTGGATATCATCAAACTGAGGCTCCGTCACAAGATCGCCTTTCTCGTTGACCAGCCCCCACTTATCACCCAGCGCCACCTTAGCCAAGCCGCTTTCGGTAAAATTTTCGGCATCGTCAAACAGCACCTCAATAACAAATTTGCCTTGGGTGTCGATAAACCCCCACAAACCGATTTGCTCCACTGCGGCCAGGCCGTTTTCGGCAAAGGGATGGATACTGTTAAATTGGGCAGGAATCACAAACTGTCCTTCCTGATTGATAAAGCCCCACTTATCATTCTGTTTCACAGGCGCCAGGCCGTTTTCCCCGAAAACTTCTGCGCTTTCAAACTGCGGTGCGATCACAAAAGCACCCTGGGTATTGATGTAGCCCCATTTGTCATTTAGCTTGACGGGTGCCAGGTCATATTCCGAAAAATCGTAAGCACTGTCGAATTGCGGTGCCACCACAAGGTCGCCCCGGGTGTTGATATAACCGTACTTGCCGTTTTGCTCCACGATGGCAAAACCGCTTTCGCAGAAATTCCAAACGGCATCGAACTGAGGCGCCACCGCAAGCTGACCCTGTGGGTTGATACAGCCATACTTGCCGTTTTGTTCCATCACAGCAAAGCCGTTTTCCTGGAAGTTCCAGATGTAATCATACTGGGGTGCAAGAATAAACGCGTCCTTGTCGTTAATGATGCCGTACTTATCCTCCAGCATCACCACCGCCAGGCCGTTTCCAGAAAAACCGGAGAGTTCTTCAAACCGGGGCTCTACTACAACCTCACCCTGCCGGTTGATGTAGCCCAGCTTACCGTCTTTCTCAACTCTGGCCAGGCCGTTTTCCCCAAAGGGATGGATCTGCTCAAACTGGGGCTCGGCAATCACAGCCCCGGTCTTGTCGATGAGGCCGTATTTTCCGTTTAATTTCACATAGGCCAAGTCGGTTTCCGCAAAATCTTCCACCCATTCATACTGAGAAGGGATGACATAGTCGCCCTGGGTGTTAATGTAACCATACTTGCCGTCTTTCAGCACCCGCGCCAGGCCGTTTTCCCCAAAGGGGCCGGCAAAATCATAGGCCGCTGGGATCACAAAAGTGCCGGTCCGGTTGATGTATCCCCATTTGCCATCTTTCTGTACCGCCAGCCGGTTATACCGAAACAAAGCGCTGCTGTCGTATGTTTTGTCAGCGTCCGGGTCGATTTCTTCGGGGGCCTCGGTAGGCCGGGTGCCGGATTCTGTCGGCTGCTGGGGGGTGGTTTGGGTAGGTGTTTCCTGTCCGCAGGCACAGAGGGTCATCACCATCAGCACCGCCAGAAGCAGGGAAATGAGCTTTTTCATAAAAAGACTCCTTTAGGGATTTTTTGTCTATACAATAACAAAGCGCAGGATTGCTGTCAAGGCAGCCCCAGCTTATAAGGTAAAGCTATCCGGCAGCAGCTGGGCCAGCGTCCGGGTCTGATACTGCCCCTCCGGGCCGGCAATGTAAACAGAAAAATCTTCCCGGCAAAACTCCCGCATCACCTGACGGCAAACGCCGCAGGGCGGGCAGAACCCGGTAATGATCCCATCTTTTCCGCCGCAGACCGCCAGGGCGGTAAATTCCCGATGTCCGTCATACACCGCCCGGAAAAAGGCTGTGCGCTCGGCACAGTTGGTGGGACTGTAGGCAGCATTTTCTATGTTGCAGCCTTGATAGACACTTCCGTCGGCGCACAGAAGCGCCGCGCCCACCTGAAATCCGGAATAGGGCGCATAGGCATGATGCATAGCCTCCTTGGCCAGCTCGATCAACGCTTGCGGGGTCATAATGTTCCTCCTTTTGTAAGGCCAATTCCCGTTTATCGGGCAGCCGATGGCTGCAAATTGACAATTGAAAATTGACAATGGACAATTAAGGAGTCGCCAAAGGCGATATTTTCAAAATATTTCCAAAGGAAATACCGAAATTCTCAATTATCCATTATCAATTATCCATTCGCGCGTCAGCGCGAGAAATGGCACTTTATCGTTTTAATAGCCTATCTGCAAAGCTTTTGCCCGGTGTATCAAACGCCACCCCTAAAAGCTCTGCCACGGTTGCGGCCAGGTCAGCAAAGCTTTCTCTTGTTCCCAAATCTTGCGGCTGTACCCCTTTGCCCAAAGCCAGCAGGGGTACATATTCCCGGGTGTGGTCGGTGCTTTCCATGAATCCGGGGTCACAGCCGTGGTCCGCTGTAATAAACACCAAATCTTCCTCTCCCAATTCTTCCAAAAACTGAGGCAGCCAGGCATCAAATTCATTCAGAGCTTTGGCATAACCGATGCTGTCCCGGCGATGACCAAACTGGGAATCAAAGTCCACCAAATTCACAAAGCAAAGTCCCCGGAAGTTCTTTTGGGCATAGGCCAAAGCGTGTTCCATACCGTTGGCATTGGATTTGTTGTACACATACTCCGTCAGACCCTGGCCGGCAAAAATATCTTGGATCTTACCCACGCCGATAACAGAAAGTCCGGCAGCCTTCAAGGCATCCAGCAAGGTAGCCTCCGGCGGCTCCAAAGAAAAATCATGGCGGTTGGCGGTGCGGGTAAAGTTTCCCGGTGTCCCCACAAAAGGCCGGGCGATGACCCGTCCGATGCCATGCTTGCCCCGAAGAATTTTCCGGGCGATCCGACAGTATGCATACAGCTGCTCCGGGGGTACGATTTCTTCATGGGCAGCAATCTGAAACACCGAGTCAGCAGAGGTATACACAATCAGATCCCCGGTTTCCATATGCTGCTTTCCAAAGGCTTCAATGACCTCCGTACCCGACCAGGGCGCGTTGGCCAAAACACCCCGCCCCGTTTGCTCCCGGAAAGGCGTTAAGATCTCCTCCGGGAAGCCGTCGGGATAGGTCGGCAACGGAGAATCCGAAATCAGGCCTGCCAGTTCCCAATGACCGATGGTGGTATCCTTACCCATAGACTTTTCTGCCATCCGGCCCCAGGCACCCACAGGGGCTTCCCCCTTGGGCAAACATGTCACACCGTGGATCCGTCCCAACCCGGCACCGATCATATTGGGAATCATTAAGCCACCGGAAGTGACGCAGGACGCCAGGGTATTGGCACCGGAATCTCCAAAGCTTTTCGCATCCGGCAGGGCCCCGATGCCAAAAGAATCCAGCACGATAATAAAGATCCGTTTCATACGCGCCCACCTTTCTGTTTTCATTATTTCTATTATATCGAAATCCCGGCCGATATGCAAGAAGCCTTGGAAAGTTTGCATTTTTGATAGGGCTATACCGGCAAGCTGCTGCCCTCCCTGTCATAAACATGCCCCTGTTGCGAAACCGCAACAGGGGCTCAGCCTTTTCTCGATCAAAATCTTTCCTGAATTACCTGTGCGCCGCGGGAAAGGAAGCTTTCCGCCTCTGCACCCAAAGCCTTTTCCATCCAGCCAAGCTCCGTCATGCTTCCGTGGGGCACCGCCCAGGCACCGGCATCGGTACCCGGTGCCAGCAAGCCGCCCATGGCGGCAAAATCCGCCACATTTTCCAAAGCGCTGTCCAAAATGGCAGCCACCGCCTCTTCCCGGAACCGCCCTTTCCCCAGCAGATTGCCAATGGTAGATAGGGTTGGCACCCAAACCGTTCCCATCTGCACCATGGTCTGCAGGGCATCCTTGTCTAAGTACGCGCCATGCTCGATGCTGTCAATACCCCAACGGGCAGCGGCCTCTGCTGTCCGGGCGCCGTTGGCATGCGCCATGACGGAAAAGCCCTCTTCGTGGGCAACGTGGATCAATTCCTTGATTTGTGTTTCCGGAAGACTCTCTTCCGTCAGCACCCCAAACCGGTCAAAATCCATGAGTCCCGAGATCATGATCTTAATAAAGTCGCCGCCTCGCTGTCGGATTCCGGCAACCAGCCGGGCATATTCTTTTAGGTTAACATAACACTCCCCAATAAAAGCGCCATAGTGTCCTTCCTGACACAGGGGCGCCAGGGGTGTCCGGTAGGTGATGCCGTATTGGGGTGCCAATTCCCTGGCTTTCGCCCCCACGCCCCAGCGGTCGCCCCCATCCCGGAGATAGGTAATTCCGTTTCGCTGATACTGCGCCAGTGCCTTGTGGATGAATTCTGTATCCGGCTTTTGGCTGTGCCGGGCAATGGCGCTGCGCCACTCCACGCCATCTAAAACCATATGCATATGACAATCGCAGTTCATGGCCTTCACTTCCTTTGAAGCCAGTATACCACATCCCGCCCCAAACCGCAATTCCCACTCTACTTTTTCCGGGTCAAGACCCGGTCTGCCACGCTGTGGAGCATCATCCCCAAAAAGCACACCGGGATCCACAGTAAAGAATAAATCAGGCAAATCTGTCCACGATAATGAAAGGGCAGTCCCCGATAGTCCCACACCTGATAATCCCGATTTACCGCAAGGCCGGTGAAAAGCTCCAACGCCGTGACGCAGACTGCGCTGATTACCAGCCGAAAAGCCAAGGATATCTTTACCAAACGGCGCATGATCCCAAGAAGCCAAAAGCACAGGCCTCCCAAGAAAAACATACTCCCATGACTGCGTCCCCGCCACAAAAGCTCCAGACACACATAGCTTCCGCCACCCACACAAAATAATAATACCTGTTTCCAAAAACGCACCCAAATCCCTCCTTGCACATTATGCCCAAAAAAGTTTATTTTTAGCTTGACAAATAGTATTTGCTCGGGTATAATGACAAAGCTGATTTCGTCTTCTCGAAATTTGCGCGATATATGGCGGCGTAACTCAGTTGGTAGAGTACCCGGTTCATACCCGGTCTGTCACCTGTTCAAGTCAGGTCGCCGCTACCAGGCCCGTTGGTCAAGCGGTTAAGACACCGCCCTTTCACGGCGGTAACATGGGTTCGATTCC
>JAGBTV010000036.1 GCA_017631155.1 Oscillospiraceae bacterium
AGCTGTCAAATTGCCGATATTAGGCAATTTGACTGAGGGAGTTCGTCATTTATTTTACTCCCCCAGTCAAAAATCGGCTTTTTACAGCCGATTTTTGACAGCCCCCTCAAAACGAGGGGGCCAAGAGTTCTAACGAAACTCCCCGACAAACGGGAATTGGCAGATACCTCATATCTCGCCCCCAAGGAGGATACTTCATGCGTAAAATTCTTTATATCCTGCCACCCATCGCCCTGGTTCTGTGTCTGGTGCTGGTGCTGCTGATGACCGGAACACTGCCGTTTTTTCAAACGCAGTCCCCTGCATCGTCTTCCCAAAGCACCGTCGGGACCTCCGATCCCGCATCTTCCGTCACCACGGAAGCAACCGGCGGAAGCTTTGTCCGGCAGAATATGATCTCCATTTCCCTGCCGGAAATGACCAATACCGTTCTTTCGGAGGACGGTGTGGTGCTGTTTCGCCACACCTTCCAGGATGTCTCCCTCATCTCCCCCAACCCCCGGGTCAACGAAGCTGTGACTTTGGATCTTTTGCAGCGGATGGATATCAATGCATCCACCATTGTGGAGTTGGAAAACATGACCCAGTATTACACCCCCGGCACCCAGTGGAGCACCCTTTACTACGAATTCCTTTACTCCCCCACCCGGATCGACAGCTCTGTTTTGAGTCTGATAGGGGCAGAAAGCATCTACAGCGGCAGCGGTCAGGCCAACAACAGCATTATCTGTGTCAATTATTATATGCCCACCGGCAACGTCATGACCCTGGCTCAGGTTATTTCTGAGGAAAGCGGTGCCCAGGACGCCCTGCTGCAAGCCCTTTTGCAGGTGCTGGCCCATAATGCCACTCAGTGGAATCTTTACGAAGACTACAGTGAATCTGTGATCCGGTATTTCCCCTCTTATCTGCAGCAAGAGAGCATTTGGTACTTCTCTCCCGAGGGGCTGAACATCTGTTTTGCCCCCTATGAGATCGCACCCCTGTCCTCTGGTACTGTGGTAGCCACCATTCCCTATGAAGACCTGGTGGGCATTCTCCGCAGCGACCTTCTCCCGGTGCAGTACGCCCCGGTAACCGGCTCCATCCAGGTTGCCGACCTGGCTACCGCCCCCCTGGACCGCTACACCTATTTTGCCGAGTGCATTCTGACCGCCGAGGGCAACAACCATCTCATCACCACGAACACCATCCTTTATGATGTGCGTTTGGAGTTGGGCTTCTTTGAAATCGACGGAAGCTTTATCTCCTCGGCCACCGTATTTGCCGCCAACAGTCTTTGCTCTGACCAGGCTATCCGGCTGTGCTGGACCCCGGATTCTCAGCAGATCCTGCTGCGCTGTACCACCGGTGGTAAACCCCAGAGTTTCCTGCTGACCCTTGACACTGACGGAAAAGTCAGCTTGCAGAGCATTTCCGCAGAATAATATATCCCCGGGCTGAGGAATCCCTCAGCCCGGGTTTCTTTTTGCCATAGCCGTCCCTTTTGTTCAAATTTCCGTTTAGCGGGCAGTTTCAAACCCTCAAAAGCTTGTCATCCCGAGTGAAGCGAAGCGGAGTCGAGGGATCTTCTCGGTATAATATTGCAGAACAGATATCGAAAGCAAGAAGACCCCTTCGCGCGCCTTTGCAAAATTATTGTATGCTTGCCACCGGCAAGCATCATATCCAAATCGCTTCACTATAGTCGGGATGACAGCTTGCTTTGAACCTTGAAACGACACGATAAACTGCAATTTATATGGGCGAGCTGCCAAAAGCAGCTCGCCCAAAATTTTATTCTTCGATACCCATAACCTCTTTGCGGTAACGGGCAATGCCCAAGGCCAGCAGCTCCATGGCCCGTTCCAGTTCCGGCAGATCCCGGACATAGGCGATCCGCACCTCGTTGATACCCTTGCCGGGAGTCTCGTAGAAGGGTGCGCCGGGGGCAAACATCACCGTTTGCTGATTATCCTCAAAGACCGTCAGCAGCCATTGCTGGAACTTATCCGCATCATCCACCGGCAGGCTTACCATCAGGTAAAAAGCGCCCATAGGCTCTTCCACACCCACACCGGGGATCTGCCGCAGACGGGAAACCACCAGGTCTCTGCGCTGCCGGTACTTTTCCTTGCTCTCGTCATAGTAGGACTTAGGAACGCTGTACAGGGCAGCTGCGCCCAACTGATCGATGGTAGCCACCGCCAGACGGGACTGACAGAACTTCAGAAGTGCCTGCTGCAGCTCTTTGTTCCGGGTCACCACGCAGCCCACACGGGCGCCACAGGCGGAGAACCGCTTAGAAACAGAGTCAATGATAATCAAATTCTCATCCAGATCCCGATACCGGGCCATGCAAGGCACACCAAACTTATCATCGTAACAGAATTCCCGGTACACCTCGTCACAGATCAAGAACAGATCATGCTTTTTGGCAATATCGGCAATCATCCGCATCTGCTGCTCAGAGAGCACCACGCCGGTGGGGTTACCGGGGTTGGTAATCATAATAGCCCGGGTATTGTTGGTAATGAGACTTTCGATCCGATCCCGGTAAGCATACTGGTAGCCCTCCTCCGGGCTGGTAGGCAGGGCACGGATCCGACCGCCTGCCGCATGGACAAAAGTAGTATAGTTGGGATAGTAAGGCTCGGGGATAATGACCTCAGTATAAGGATCGAGAATGCTCAGGAAGGTCAGCAGCAGTGCCTCGCTGCCGCCAGTGGTAATAAGCACATCGTTGGGCTCCAGGTCCACTCCCAGTTCCTGATAATAGTCCCGGATGGCATCGATCAGCACCGGCATGCCGGGAGAAGCTTCATAAGCCAATGTGGCATCCTTGAAATTCCGAACAGCATCATAAAAGGCCTCCGGGGTCTCCAGGTCCGGTTGACCGATATTTAAGTGAAAGATCTGCTTTCCTTCCTGCTTGGCCTGCACCGCCAAGGGATGGAATTTCCGCATGGGAGAAGGCTCACAGCGGTTGGCATTGATGGATATCTTCATAAGTACCTCCTACGGCAGATGAAGCTGCCTTTTTCCGTTGATAGGATTTCGTAAGACGGATCAGTTCGGGACTGAGTACCGCCAAAACAAGCAAATTGGGAATGGCCATCAGACCGTTTACGATTTCAGCAAGAAGCCAAACGGTTCCGGTTTGTAAAACAGAACCCAGCACCACCGTTACAGCCTGGAGCGCCACAAAACGCTTCCAAACCTGGGCGCCAAAGAGATATTGGGCGCACCGGGCGCCGTAAAGCCCCCACCCCAACACCGTAGCGATAGCAAAGCTGCATAGCGCCAAAGCCAAAAACACCGCTGTCCAGTCTCCGCAGACCTGTGAGAAAGCCTGCGCCGTCAAAGTCACGCCCACATCCTCCCCATAGGGGATCTTTACACCGCTGACCAAAATCACCAGGGCAGTCATGGTGCAAATCACGATGGTGTCCAAAAACACTTCCAAAAGCCCCATCAGCCCCTGTTCTGCCGGATGTTTCACCTGAGCCGCCGCGTGGGCGATGGATGCCGTTCCCATGCCGGCTTCGTTGGTAAATACCCCTCGGGAAACGCCGATCCGCAGCACAGAAAACACGGATCCTACCACACCTCCGGTGACAGCCCGGGGTGAAAAAGCCCCTGAAACAATGGCCCCAAAGGCACCGGGAATGGCTTCCCACCGGGCGACCAACACCACAAGCCCCAGCAGCAGATATCCTGCCGCCCCAATGGGCACAAGCTTTTCCGCCACTTTTCCAATCCGACGCATACCGCCGGAAAGCAGCACCGTCAGCAACACCGCCAGCAGAAGACCCATACCCAAATTCTTTCGGGTGGTCGCCACGCCGCCAAAGGCTGTGATGACCTGATTGACCCCTGCGATCACTGCGTTGACCTGGGTAGCATTGCCCACCCCAAAGGCAGCAATCACACCGAAAAAGCAATAGAGCCCGGCAAGCCAGTGCCACTTCTTGGACATTCCCTGGCGGATCATGTACATAGGGCCGCCTACATACTCCCCGGCAGCATTTTTCTGCCGGTAGCGCACTGCCAGGGTGGCCTCCGCAAATTTGGTAACCATCCCGATACAGCCGCAGACCCACATCCAAAAGATCGCCCCGGGGCCGCCAATGGCAATAGCCCCAGCAACACCGGCCAAATTTCCGGTGCCGACGGTTGCACCCAAGGCCGTACACAGAGCCTGAAAGGGCGACACCGTGCCATCGGTCCGCTTTTTGGAGCAAAACATCCCAAAAAACTGCCGAACCGCCCGGGGAAACAGGGTGAACTGGGCAAAACCGGTTCTCACCGTTAAATAAAGTCCCACACCCAAAATCAACACCAATGCCGGGATACCCCAAACGATGCCATTGACCCTCTCCAATATTTCAGCCATTATACCCTCCTAGAATACCACCATTTCCCCCATATTGCAAGGAAAACTTCATCCACAATACGCGCGTTTCGCATCGTCTTTTGCAGCAGACCTTCCGCTGTCCAGCTCCCACGCTTCAAAAAGACCAACAAATTGCCATTTCTCGGGCTGTTCTATCGTAGGGGAGGATCTTGACCCTCGTCAGAGGGAGCCTTTTGGGTGGTCTAACGAAACTGCACGACAAACGGAAATTTGTCGGACGAATAAAGGAAAGGGGTGCTGCTTTCTTAGCAGCACCCCTCATTCGTACTATTCCCATGTGGCCCAAATATCCGGGCGGAAGCCCACCGTGGCTGCCTTGCCATTGCGGACGATGGGCGTTTTCATCAGACTGGGGTCATCAAAGACCTTGTCCTCCTTAGCCCTGGCGTCGTCCATATACCGCATCAAAGTCACCTCCTGAGACTTGCTGTCCCAATCAATGAGGTTGTCGATACCCTCTACCGCCCGGAGGACGCTGTCAAACTCTTTGCCGGACAGCCCAAACCGCGGCAAATCCACAAACTGATACTTGATTCGCCGTTCTTTGAAATATCGCTCCGCCTTTTTCGTGTCGAAGCACTTGCTTTTTCCAAAAATCTGAATATTCAATAGGTTACCTCCTGTAGACACAGACCCTGGGCCGGTGCCAAAAAGCCTGCCTCCGCCCGTTTGCCGCCAAACAGTGCCGGGATGCTTTCGGGGTCTCGCTCCCCTCTTCCCACCTCGATCAAAGTGCCAACCATGATCCGCACCTGATTGTGGATAAAGCCGTTTCCGGTGAACCGGATCTGTATTTCCTCATCCCCCGAAATTTCCACAGACCGAACAAACCGGACGGTACTCTTTTTGAATTTGGGATTGCCGCAGAAAGCGGAAAAATCATGCTCTCCGCAGAAATATCCCGCAGCTTTCCCCATTGCCGGCAAGTCTAGCTTTTCCGGCAGGATGGCCACATATTTGCGCTGAAATATGCAGGGCTTGTCGCTATTCCAAATCCGGTACAGATAGGTCTTTTCCTTGGCATTCAGCCGGGCATGAAACCGGGGCGATACCTCTTTGCAGGAATATATGCCGATATCCTCCGGAAGATACCTGCGAAGCTGCTTAAGGATTTCCTCCGGCACCATGGTGCTTTTGCAGTGAAAATTCGCCACCTGATCCAAAGCATGGACACCGGCATCGGTGCGGCCGCTTCCCGTGACCTCCACGCTCTCCCCCAGGATTTTACTAAGACATTGCTCCAGCTTGCCCTGGATGGTATTCTCCGTCCCCGGAAGCCGCTGCCAACCCTTGTACCGGGTGCCGTCATAGCCGATATCAAGCCGCAAATTCCGCATAGCTCTCCAATTCCTCTCTGGCTTCCCGTTCGGTATCTGCCGAAAACAGGAAGTTTCCCCGATAATCATACACCTGAATGTGTCCGTTTACATTTCGCATAGAATACATAGCAGCCACCTCTTCTTTGTTGTAACTGCATTGTATCCTCAATAAAGTCCAATAAAACAGACTTATTCCATCACTTCATAGCCGGCATCCACAATGGCTTTTTTCAGCGCCGCCACATCGGCGCTGCCGGTAACGGTGACATTTTTGGCCTGCAGATCCACCACAGCATCCTGGGTTCCGGGAACAGCCTTGCAGACCTTTTCCACCATAGCCTTGCAATGGGGACACATCATGCCTTCTACTTGAATCACAGTTTCCATCTTGGTTTCCTCCTGTTTTTCCGGAATTTCTTCCGGTTTACTTTCTTGCGCCACCATATCCGGACGGAATTGCCGCAGACGCAGCGCATTGGTTACCACAAATACCGAGCTTAAGCTCATGGCCGCCGCACCCAGCATGGGGCTGAGCTGGAAGCCAAAGGGCAGGTACAGCACGCCCGCCGCGATAGGGATTCCCAGGCAGTTATAGAAAAATGCCCAAAAAAGATTCTGTTTGATATTGCGGATGGTGGCCTTGCTAAGACGGATGGCATTGCTGACACCACTTAAAGACCCGGACATCAGCACCACATCGGCAGATTCCATGGCGATGTCTGTACCGGCACCAATGGCCATACCCACATCCGCTGTGGCCAGCGCCGGGGCATCGTTGATGCCGTCGCCCACCATCAGCACCCGACGACCTTCCGCCTGCAGCTGCTTTATGGCTTCCGCCTTGGCCCCCGGCAGCACATCGGAAATGACTTGGGAAATTTCCGCTTTTTCTGCCACCGCCCGGGCGGTGTTGGCATTGTCTCCCGTAAGCATCACCACCTGCAGATGTTGACGCGCCATAGCCTTCACCGCAGAAACGGAATCCGGTTTCAATACATCCGCCGCCGCAATAGCGCCGAGATATTTTCCGTCAGCCGACCCAAAATACAGCGGTGTTTTCCCCTGGGTGGTCAGTTCCGGATACTCCGGCACAGATATGCCGGATTCCGCCATCAGCCGACGGTTGCCGCCCAAATACCGAACACCTTCGATGGTGCCGGCAACGCCCCGACCGGGGAGGGTCTCAAAAGCTTCTGCTGTCGGCAGTGTCTTTCCTTCTGCTTTTTGCAAAATGGCTTTGGCAAAGGGATGCTCGGATTTCTGCTCCAAAGCCGCCGCCAGCCGCAGCAGTTCCTGTTTGGACACCGCGACAGGCAGAACGTCCGTCACCTCCGGTTTTCCGGTGGTCAGTGTACCGGTCTTGTCCAAAACCACCGTATCCACACTGTGTAAATGCTCCAATGCCGCACCGTTTTTAAACAGCACGCCCAAAGACGCGCCCTTGCCGGTACCCACCATGATAGCCACCGGGGTAGCCAGTCCCAAAGCACAGGGGCAGGAGATCACCAGCACCGCAATGGCGCTGGTCAACGCAAATTCCAGGTTTTGTCCTGCCACCAGCCAAACTACAAAGGTCACACCGGCAATTCCCATAACCACAGGAACAAAAACACCGGCAATTTTATCTGCCAAACGGGCAATGGGGGCTTTGGAGCCGCCGGCTTCCTCCACCATGCGGATCACCTGATGCAAGGTAGTGTCTTCTCCCACCTTGTCCGCCCGGAGTACCAAATAGCCTTCCAAATTGATAGCCGCCGCAGCCACCTGGCTTCCCGGCTCTGCCTCCACCGGCACACTTTCACCTGTCAGAGCGCTCATATCCACCGAGGCTCTGCCCTCCACCACAGTACCGTCCACCGGGATCCGTCCACCGGAGCGAACCACCACCAGATCTCCCACCCGTACTTCCTGGGCAGAAACTGTGACCTCTGTGCCATCCCGGAGAACCACCGCCGTTTCCGGCCGCAGATCCATCAATGCCCGAATGGCATCCCCGGTCTTGCCCTTGGCCTTGGCCTCCAGGAACTTACCTAAAGTAATCAGGGTCAGGATCATAGCCGCCGACTCAAAATACAGCTGTTCCCGGTAGTGTTCCACCACTGCCCAGTCACCTTGACCCATAGCTCCGGCCATCCGGAACAGAGCTGCCACGCCGTAGACTAGAGCCGCACCGGAACCCACCGCGATCAACGAATCCATATTGGGACTGCGGTGCCACAGGGCTTTGATACCCCGGCTGTAATACACCCGGTTTAGGTATACCGGGGGCAAGGTCAGAAAAAACTGCAGCAGAGCCGCGATCAAAGCGTTTTCCCGCCCGTGATACCAATGTGGCACGGGAAGTCCCACCATATGCCCCATGGTAAAATACATCAGCACTACCAAAAAAATCGCTGAACCAATGATCCGTTTTTTCATTTCTCTCTGGCTGTTATCGGAAAACGGTTGCTGTTTCTCCGTTTTCTTTCCGGCCGGGGCTGCCCCGTAACCGGCCCGGGTGACGGCTTCGATGATTCTCTCCGTCACACTTTCCTCAGCCGCTTCCACCGTCATGGTACCGCCCAGTAGGTTTACCTCGGCTTTTTGAACGCCTTCTATCTCCTTTGTCACCTTTTCCACCCGGGCAGAGCAGGCTGCACAGGTCATACCGGTGACTGTAAACTTCAGTTGCATCAAAATCCCCCTTTCCCGGTTTTTGTTGACAACGAAACACCTTTATGATACCATTTTATCATGCAATTTTGAAATTGCAAGCATACACTATGTGTATCCTTTTGAATCCTACTGCTTTGTGACAATCAGAGAGTCTCTGTCTCACAGCAATCGAATAAAGAAAAAGGAGTTTTCATTATGAATATCAAGATTTTGTCCGATAGTACCTGTGACCTTTCCCCCGAACAGCTGGCACAGCACAACATCGACTTAGCCCGTCTTACCATCGTAAAGAACGGAGAAGCCTTTGTGGACGGTCTTACCATCACCCCTGCTGACATTTTTGCTCATGTGGCCGCTGGCGGCGACCTTTGCTCCACCACCGCTTACAATGTGGAAGAATACCAGAATCTCTTTGCTAAGTTCGCCGATCAGTACGACGGTGTGATCCATATCACCATCGGCTCCGGCTTCTCTTCCTGCTATCAGAATGCCTGCATCGCTGCAGAGGACTTCCCCAATGTCCGAGTCATTGACTCTCAGAACCTTTCCACTGGCCAGGGCCATGTGGTGCTGGAAGCCTGCCGTTTGGCAAAAACCTGTGAAAGCCTGGACGAAATCGCTGACAAGCTCAACACTTTCACACCTAAGGTGGAAGCCAGCTTCCTGCTGGATCAGCTGAAATACATGGTCAAAGGCGGTCGCTGCTCCTCTGTTGCCGCTTTGGGCGCTAACCTTTTGAACCTGAAGCCCTGCATCGAAGTCCGGGACGGCAAGATGTCTGCTGTGAAGAAATACCGCGGCAGCTATGCCAAGTGCCTGGCAAACTATGTCAAGGATCGGTTGGCTGACCGGGAGGACATCGTCCGCAACGAGCTGTTCCTGACCTACACCACCGTTACCGATGAGTGCCTTGCCGCTGTGAAGGAAGCCATTGCTGAACATGGCAACTTTGAAACCGTCTACGAGACAGAAGCCGGCTGCACCGTCTCCTGCCACTGTGGTCCCGCCACCCTGGGTGTCCTGTTTATCCGGAAATAACACATGCTCCCGGCTTTCTTTTTAGAAAGCCGGGGGTTGTATTTTCTCCAAATTATGCTATACTGATTGGCGTAATTCGTGATTCGGGAGGTTTTTATGGAACACTCCGTATATTTAGATTTGGCTGTGGATGTAGGTTATGCCCTGGCTATGCATGGCGCAGAAACTTTTCGGGTAGAGGAAAGCGTTACCCGGATTCTGCTGGCCTACGGCATCGAATCCGAGGTCTTTGCCATTCCCAACTGCCTGCATGTTTGCATCCACCCCTCTCCCGGTCAGACCACGGTTCGCATGAAGCGGATCGGTGACCATGGAAACGACTTAGACTCCGTGGAGCTGTTCAGCGGTCTGAGCCGTCGGATCTGCGCGGAAAAACCCAGTCCGGAAGAAGCCACCCGGTGGCTGGAGGAAACCCGCCGCAAACAACGCCACTACAATCTGCCTATTTATCTGATTGCCCACTTTCTGGCCGGCTTTGGTTTCAGTTTCCTGTTCGGAGCGAATTTTGTAGACGGTCTTTGCTCGGGTCTGTGCGGTGTGGCGGTGGGCATTGTAAACCGGTTGATGCAAAACCTGGGTGCCAACCTGTTTTTCCGCACTTTGGCAGCATCCTTCCCCATGGCGCTGCTGGCTTATGCTCTGCAGGCCCTGGGACTTGCCCAAAACCCCGACGCTGTGACCATCGGTGCCTTGATGCTGCTGGTGCCGGGTCTGCTAATCACCAACGCCATGCGGGACATCATCTACGGTGACACCAACTCCGGCATCAACCGATTGGTGCAGGTGCTGCTTATTGCGGCAGCCATTGTGCTGGGCACGGCAGCCGCCTGGAACTGCGCTGCTGCTTTGTGGGGCACCCCCTCCAGCACTGCTGCCATAGACTACGCCATTTGGGAACACTGGCTGCCCTGTATCATCGGCTGCATCGGCTTTGCAATTCTGTTTAATATCCACGGTCCCGGCCTGCTGCTTTGCGTCCTGGGCGGTGTGATCTCCTGGTCCATCTATCTTTTGGTGTGTCGGCATACCGGCAACGATTTTACCGGCTACTTTTTAAGCACCCTGTTTGCCGCAGGCTATGCCGAAGTCATGGCCCGGATCCGGAAATACCCGGCAATTTCCTATTTGGTGGTATCGATGTTCCCCATGATCCCCGGTGCCGGTGTGTACTACACCATGCGCCATGCAGTGGAGGGCGATATGGCGCTGTTTGCCAGCACCGGCATGCACACCGCCGCCATTGCCGGCACTTTGGCTGTGGGCATTTTGATCGCCTCCACCACCGTCCGGCTGCTCAGCGTCTGGCGACATAAAAGAAAAGCACTTCGTTCCTGAGTTTATCGGGCAGTTTCAATGTACTAACCAAGCTGTCATCCCGAGCGTAGGAATGTGGTATAATGTTTTTGGACAACTCAGTAAATGACAAACTCAGGAGCATATCTGCCTAATAAACGGAAATTTGAATTTGCTGACAGTCTAAAACCGGCTTGGGAAGCTTCCCAAGCCGGTTCTTTTATATTTATCAGTTCCTCAGAGAATACGCAGTAAAAGCAGCCGCCTTACTCCAACATTCTCAGTGTCCTCGAATATCCAAGTACGAGAACGGAGAGATTCCGTTGCCAAACAGATATACGATGTAGTAACCTTCCGTATCGGCAACTGGTGTTTCAAAGGACAGATCTTCGTGTTCTATCCATGTAATCATCTGCGTTTTCTGCTCTTTCACAACTGCACCGGTAACCTTGTCCGCATAGTAGGCAGACAGTTCTTCAAGGGATTTCTCACTCCGAATCAGTACCCCACCAAAATACTGCATACCGTTGCCATTGCCCACAAGCTTCCCCGCCTTTGATAAAGATTCCACCATCTCGGTATCATCCGGCAAAGCGATTTCCACAAGTTGCTTTTCAACCTTTCTTGCAGAATAATTGTTGACCAACGGAATCGAGATAATAAAAACCAATGAGAAGATTACAATTGAAATCATCCATTTTTTCACAGCAATACCTCCCCTTATATTCTGTGTTTCACAACCCATAGAGCAAAGAACAGTCCCTTAATACTCTGTTATAATCAAACAAAGCACATACAGGTATCCGGTATATTCGTGTTCCTCCGCTTCCGCAATGTAATCGCCTTCCACATGAACAGGAATCGCAGCATAATATTTCCCCGCATCCAATTTTGCTATGTCGGAAAGCTTTTCTAATAAATCCAACTGCCGGTAATTTTCATCATACAAATGCAGATATGTTTTTATGTTTTCGTCCCCGGCTTCCGATGTAACCATGATGTCATCCGCATAAACAAGCTCCGGGATCAGCCCATCTTTCACAAGTTGCGGCAGCTCATGTTCCAAAGGCGGTGCATCGGCACACAAAAAACCACTTTCTATCCATGACATACCATATGACCAACAGGCATACGGCTGTACGCTTTCCCCTTTTGCCGTAACGGTAAGCACCGGCTCCTGCACGGTATCCACGCTTTCCTCGGCCCCCGGTGCTGTGGTGGTGAATTCCTGGGAATCAGAAGGGCTTTTTGGATCCCCAAAAGGCAATGCCGGATACAGTAGATACCCTGCCAGGATCGCCCCAACAGCAACCAATATCAGTATGATAAAAACCGTTACTTTCTTCATCGTGGAGATCTCCTTTTTTCTTATTTTATCATGCAACAACAGCTTCTTCAAGCATTGTTTACCAAAAAACACCAACTTAAGATAAACACCCAGGCCAATAATGGGATGCCGTCCTCCTTTGTCCAGACCAATTGGCAAAAAATTTGCAAAAAACAAGGTTTTTTCGAAAATTATCTTGCATTCTTCCCCCCAGAGTGCTACAATACCTATAATTATTAGACAGGAGGCATTTCCATGATTCTGTCCGCACAAGCACAGTTTTATTATGGCTACTATTACTTTTTTAGCTTTAAAAAGTAATAGCGATTTGTGCTGCAAGGAATCTTAGGAAGCTGAATTTGTATTCACACACGCCGCACAGCATCGCTACTGTGCGGCGTTATTTTTGTTAGGAGATGTTTACCATGATCGCGATTCTGAAAAACGGAACCACCCCGTCCCAGACGGAACATCTGATCCAGTGGCTGAAAAATATGAATTTGGATGTCCATGTTTCCCACGGACATGAAGTGACCATTTTGGGTCTTGTGGGCGATACCAGCCGGGTTGATATGGAACTTTTAAACTCCCTGGAGATCGTGGAGACGGTAAAGCGGGTTTCCGAGCCTTTCAAGCAGGCCAACCGGAAGTTCCATCCCCAGGACACCGTAATCCAGGTAGGCGATATCAAGATCGGTGGTGGAAACTTCGCCGTGATCGCAGGTCCTTGCTCCATCGAAACTGAGGAGCAGATCGTTTCCGTTGCTATGGCGGTAAAGGCCTCCGGCGCTAATATTCTCCGGGGCGGCGCGTTTAAGCCCCGTACCTCACCCTATGCCTTCCAGGGTCTGAAGGATGCCGGTATTCAGCTTCTGCTGAAAGCCAAGGAAGCCTCCGGTCTTCCCATCATCACCGAGATCATGAACATCCGCGCCTTGGAGCTGTTTGAAAATGTGGATATCATTCAGGTAGGTGCCCGGAATATGCAGAACTTTGATCTGCTGCAGGAATTGGGCAAAACCAAAAAGCCAATTTTGCTGAAGCGTGGTCTTGCCAACACTTTGCAGGAGCTTCTGATGAGTGCGGAGTACATCATGAGCGAGGGCAACGAAAATGTGATCCTTTGCGAACGGGGCATCCGTTCCTTCGAAACCTACACCCGGAACACCTTGGATTTAAGTGCCATTCCGGTGCTTCACGAGCTGAGCCACCTGCCGGTAATCGTCGACCCCAGTCACGCCACAGGCAAAGCCTCCCTGGTACCCACTATGGCCGCTGCCGCGGTAGCCGCCGGTGCCGATGGCATCATGGTAGAAGTCCACAACAACCCTGCCTGCGCCCTCTGCGACGGTGCCCAGTCTTTGACCCCTGCCCAGTTTGATAGCCTGAATGCCAAGCTGCAAAAAATCCGGGAGGTCATAGCATGAAAGTCGGTATTTTGGGACTTGGTCTCATCGGCGGTTCCCTGGCAAGAGCCTACGCCATTGCCGGTCACACCGTGTATGTCAGCGTCCGGAACAAGTCCATGCTGGCCTTTGCCCAGCTTTCTGGTGCCGTGCATGAGGCTTTGACAGAAGAAAACATTGGATCTTGCGATCTGATTCTGCTAGCCATCTACCCCGACGGCTCTGCCACCTGGCTGGAAAAGAATGCCCATTTAATCTCCAAGGATGCCCTTGTCATGGACTGCTGCGGCATCAAACGGGAGATCTGCCACCGCTGCTTCCCTTTGGCAGAACAGTATGGCTTTACCTTTGTAGGCGGCCACCCCATGGCCGGTTCTCAGTTTTCCGGCTTCAAGTACAGCCGGGCTGACCTGTTCCGGGGCGCGCCTATGGTGCTGGTGCCTCCCCGGTTTGACGACATCAACCTGCTGGATCGGTGCAAAAACGCCCTTTCCCCCTGTGAATTCGGTTCTTTTTCCGTAACCACTGCGGAAAAGCACGATAAAATGATTGCCTTTACCTCCCAAATGCCCCATATTTTGAGCAATGCCTTTATCAAATCCCCCACAGCCCTGACCCACAAAGGCTTCTCTGCCGGCAGCTATCGGGATCTGACCCGGGTGGCCTGGCTCAACGCCCAGATGTGGGCGGAGCTGTTTATGGAAAACAAGGACTGCGTTTTGGAGGAACTGGATACCTATCTGAAAAATCTCCAGGCCTACCGGGATGCCATCGCTCAGGATGACCTGACCGGGCTCACGGCTCTGCTGGAAGAAGGTAAGAAGCGCAAAGAGGAGGTAGATGGATGAAGACCATTACCGTTAGTGCCTCCCGAAGCTACTGCGTCCACATCGGTGCAGGCCTGCTCAGTAGCTTGGGCAAAGAAACTGCCGCCCTCTGCAAGCCGGGAAAAGCCGCCATCCTCAGCGACAGCAATGTTTGGCCGCTTTACGGCAAAATCGCGTCCGAAAGCTTGGAAAAAGCCGGTTTTGAAACGGTAAACTTTGTATTTCCTGCCGGAGAAGCCAGCAAAACCAGCGCAGTTTACCTGAATGTTCTGAACTTTTTGGCAGAAAACCACATTACCCGCAGTGACTGCGTCATCGCTTTGGGCGGCGGCGTGGTTGGCGATATGGCAGGCTTTGTTTCCGCCACTTTCCTCCGGGGCGTTCCCTACATTCAAGTCCCCACCACCCTGCTGGCAGCGGTGGACTCTTCCGTTGGCGGCAAGACCGCCATCGACCTCCCGGCAGGCAAGAATCTTGTCGGTGCTTTCTATCAGCCCAAGCTTGTTCTTTGCGATACCGACACCCTGACCACCTTGCCGGAGGATATTTTCCGGGATGGCTGTGCAGAGGTTATCAAATATGGTGTGCTTTATGACCCCCAGCTTTTTGCCCACTTGGAAGAACGGGGCCTTTCCTTTGACCGCGAATATGTAATTTCCCGGTGCGTGGAACTGAAGCGGGATGTGGTCATGGAGGACGAATTTGACACAGGTGAGCGGATGCGACTGAATTTAGGACATACCTTTGGTCACGGCATCGAAGCCCAAAGCCATTTTACTGTTTCCCACGGAAAGGCCGTTGCCATGGGCATGGCCATCGTCAGCCGGGCAGCTGCCACCCTGGGGGTGTGCGACCCCCAGGTCAAAGACCGGATTTTGGCTTTGATCCACCTTTTCGGTCTGCCTGTGAAGACGCATTGCCCCGCCCCGGACATCTACCGCAGCGCACTCTCGGACAAAAAGCGTTCCGGTGGCACTGTCAATCTCATTATCCCGGAGCGTATCGGCTTCTGCCGGATCCAACCCACCCCTGTGGAAACGCTCCAGTCCTTTTTGGAAGCAGGTCTTTGATATGGACATCACCATAACCCCGAAAAAACTTTTTGGCATCGTTGCCGCCATTCCTTCCAAGTCCCAGGCTCACCGGCTGCTGATCTCGGCTGCCTTCGCTGACAACGCTACCGCCCTGATCTGCCCGGAAACCAACCAGGATATTGAAGCCACCGCAGCTTGTCTTCAGGCTTTGGGGGCGAAAATTTCCCGGGATGAAAGGGGCTATATCGTTTCCCCCATCCGGACTGTCCCGGAAAAAGCGGTGCTAAACGCCCGGGAAAGCGGCTCTACCTTGCGGTTTTTATTGCCCATCGTGGGCGCTTTGGGGGTGGACACCACCTTCCAAATGGCCGGTCGGCTGCCCCAACGCCCCCTAACGCCTCTGTGGGAGGAAATGGAGCGCATGGGCTGCACTTTGACCCGGCCCACCCCGGATACCATTCGCTGTACAGGAAAACTGTTATCAGGAAGCTATTCCATCGACGGGGGTGTGTCCAGCCAGTTTATTACCGGGCTTCTTTTTGCCCTTTCTCTCATCCCCGGCAAGTCCCATTTAGAGATCACCGGGAAAGTGGAATCCCGGCCTTATATCACCATGACAGAGCAGGTGCTTTCCCTGTTTGGGGCGCCCCGTTACCACAGCCCCGGAGAAATCACAGTAGAGGGCGACTGGAGCAACGGCGCATTTTGGCTGGCCGCCCAAGCTCTTGACAGCGATCTGACCGTTACCGGCCTGGATCTTACCTCTGCCCAGGGCGACCGGGCAGTAGCAGACATCCTTCCCCAAATCCGGGATGGTGCTCCTGTCATCAGCGCAGCAGACATCCCCGACCTGGTACCGATTTTGGCAGTCACCGCTGCCGCAAAAAACGGCGCGGTGTTTACGGACATCCAGCGGCTACGGATCAAAGAATCCGACCGAGTGGCCTCCACCATGGCCATGATCCGGGCTTTGGGAGGCAATGCCGAAGCCACGGAAAGCACCATGACGGTTTTCGGCACCGGTTTTCAGGGGGGCGTTGTGGATGCCTGCAACGATCATCGCATCGCCATGGCCGCCGCCATCGCATCCTCCGTCTGCACTGCCCCCGTAACCATTTTGGGTGCGCAGTGCGTCAAAAAATCTTATCCCTGCTTTTGGGAAGAATTCCGCCGCTTAGGAGGTAATTATGAGCAGTACCTACGGTGAAAATTTGAAATTATCCATTTTCGGTCAGTCCCACGGGCCAGCCATCGGTATGACGCTGGACGGCATCCCCGCAGGACTTCCGGTAGATTTTGAAAAGCTTCAACAGTTTTTAAACCGCCGGGCCCCCGGTCAAAACGACTGGTCCACCCCCCGGAAGGAAGAAGACTGTCCTGAATTTTTGGGCGGTGTTTTGGACGGCTTTACCTGCGGCGCCCCCATTGCCGCAGTGATCTACAACAAAAACACCCGCAGCGGTGACTATGACAACTTAAAAAATTGCCCCCGTCCCGGTCATGCGGACTACACCGCCCAAATCAAGTACGGCGGTTTTCAGGATGCTGCCGGCGGCGGACATTTCTCCGGCAGACTGACGGCTCCCCTGTGCATCGCCGGAGGACTCTGCAAGCAGTGGCTGGAAGAGCTGGGCATCCGCATTGGCGCTCATATTTTGGAAATCCACAATGTAGCGGATGACAATTTTGATTTCCTAAATCCGCAACTGGATGCCATTGCCACTGATTTCCCCGTTCTGAATCAAAAGCGCGGCGAAGAAATGCGCTTGCATATCCAGGACGCTCGGAAAAAGGGCGATAGTGTGGGCGGTTTGATCCAGTGCGCCATCACCGGTCTTCCTGACGGTATCGGTGAGCCGATGTTTGGAGGTGTGGAAAGCCGCATTTCCCAAATCCTTTACGGCATTCCCGCAGTCAAAGCTCTTTGGTTTGGCAGCGGTATCGAGGCTTCCCAAATGTTTGGCAGCCAGTTTAACGACGATTATCAGGTAATAGATGGCAAGGTCATCACCGCCACCAATCACAACGGTGGTATTCTTGGGGGCATTACCACCGGTATGCCCGTTCTGTTCTGCGCCGCCATCAAGCCCACCCCTTCGATCTCCAAGCCTCAGCAAACAGTCAATTTGAAGACCGGCGAGAACACAACTTTGGAAGTCCAGGGCCGCCATGACCCCTGCATCGTTCCCCGGGCTGTTCCGGTGGTAGAAGCCGCAGCCGCCATTGCCATTTACGATATGATTTTGGGCAACACCCAAACAGACAGGAGGAAATAATTATGGATCTGCAAGAATTGCGATTGGAGATCGATCGCATCGACCATCAGCTGGTAAAGCTTTTTGCAGAGCGGATGGACATTGCCGCCCAAATCGGTGACTACAAAAAGCAGCGGAATCTCCCTGTTTTTGTCCCAGCCCGGGAACGGGAAAAGCTGCAGGATGTGGCAGAAAAAGCAGGACCCGAGATGGCAAACTATACCCGGGTTCTGTACTCCATGCTTTTTGAGCTGAGCCGCAGCTATCAAAGCAAGCGCAGCGAATCCCTTTCTGCTCTTTACCATCAGATCACCCAGGCCATCGAGACCACCCCCAAGCTATTCCCCCAGGCACCCATGGTCGCCTGTCAGGGCGTAGAGGGTGCTTATTCTCAGATCGCCTGTGAAAAGATCTTCAAGAATCCCTTCATTCTGTATTTCAAGAACTTCGAGGGTGTCTTTACCGCCATTGAAAAAGGCCTTTGCCAGTACGGCATTTTGCCCATTGAAAATTCCACAGCCGGTTCTGTAAAAAAGGTGTACGATCTGATGATTAAGCACAATTTCTCCATCGTCCGCACCTTCCGGCTGAAAATCGACCATAATCTTTTGGTCAATCCCGGTGCCACCTTGGATTCCATCAAAGAGGTCTACTCCCACGAGCAGGCATTGAATCAATGTGCCGGTTTCCTGGAAAAGCTCAGCGGTGTCAAGGTGATCCCCGTGGAAAATACTGCCGTTGCTGCAGAAATGGTAGCCTCCTCCGGCCGGACGGATATTGCCGCTATTTCCAGCCGCAGCTGCGCGGAGCTGTACAATCTGAAAACCCTGGCAGCTTCTGTCCAGGATCAGGGCAACAACTACACCCGTTTCATCTGCATCAGTAAGAATTTGGAGGTCTATCCCGGTTCGGATAAGACCACCATTATGATGGTGCTGAATCACAGACCCGGCGCTCTGTACCGGGTGCTGGCCCGGCTTTATGTGCTGGGCATCAATGTAACCAAGCTGGAATCCCGTCCCCTCCCCGACCGGGACTTTGAGTTTATGTTCTATTTCGACCTGGATACCTCCATTTACTCCGAAGAGTTTGTGCAGCTGATGTGTGAGCTGGACGATCTTTGCGAGGATTTCAAGTATTTGGGCAGCTATAGCGAGGTTATCTGATGAAGTGCGGATTATTGGGGCGCAAGCTGGGACACAGCTACTCTCCGCAGATTCACGCCCATTTGGGGGATTATCCCTACACCCTGTTTGAAAAAGAGCCGGAAGAAATTGAAACCTTCCTGAAAACCGAAGACTTCACCGGTATCAATGTCACCGTTCCTTATAAAAAGACGGTAATCCCCTATTTGGATCAGCTGACGGAGGTTGCCCAAAAAATGGGCGCAGTCAACACCATCGTCCGGCGTAACGGAAAGCTCATCGGTCACAACACCGACTCCTTTGGCTTTCTCACCATGGTTCATGCCAGCGGATTGCAGGTTGCCGGCAAAAAGGTTCTCGTTCTTGGCAGCGGCGGCGCTTCCAATACGGCGGTGGCAGTATTGAAAGACCTCGATGCCCAGGTGGTAATCATTTCCCGTTCCGGAGAAAACAACTACAAAAATCTGCACCTGCATCAGGATGCTGCCGTAATCGTCAACTGCACCCCGGTGGGTATGTATCCGAATCCGGGTATCTCCCCCATCGATTTAAGCCCCTTCCCCCATTTGGAAGGCGTTTTGGACTTGATCTACAACCCTGCCCGTACCAAACTGCTTTTGGATGCGGAAAACCGGGGTCTTGTGGCGGTCAACGGGTTGCTGATGCTGGTTGCCCAGGCTAAGGAAGCCGCGGAGTGGTTTTTGGGTCAGGAGATTTCCGGGGATAAGATTTCCCAGATTCACAGCTTGCTGCGCGGGCAGATGGAAAACATCATCCTCATCGGTATGCCCGGCAGCGGCAAGTCCACCGTTGGCGCCAGCCTTGCCCAAAAAACCGGCAAACGGTTGGTGGATGCGGACAGCTATTTGGTTGAAAAGGCCGGTAAAACCATCCCCGAGATCTTTGCCGAGGGGGGCGAAGCCGCCTTCCGAGCATTGGAGACCCAGGTGCTGGCGGAGCTTGGCATGGAGTCCGGGCTAATCCTGGCCACCGGCGGTGGCTGCATCACCCAGGAAGTAAACTACCCCCTGCTCCGCCAAAACGGCAGACTTTTCTGCCTTCTGCGGGATTTAGACAAGCTCCCCACCGACGGCAGACCCCTTTCTCAAGCTACGAAACTTGCCGAAATGTATCAAGTTCGTAAATCCCTTTATAACCGCTTTGCCGATCATTTGATAGACAACAACGGCAGTCCGGAGACTGCCGCTGAGGATATTCTGAAACTTTGGGAGGAAACGCTATGAAGCTGCTGGTCATCAACGGGCCGAACATCAACATGCTGGGTATTCGGGAGCCGGGTATTTACGGCAAGCAAACCTTTGCTGACCTGCTGGCGCTGCTGGAAGCTACCGCCCGGGAAGAGGGTTTGGAGTTAGAGCAGTTTCAGTCCAACCACGAAGGCGCCATCGTAGACACCATCCAGGCGGCCTACGGCAAGTTTGACGGCATCGTTATCAACCCTGCCGCCTACACTCACACCAGCGTGGCCATCCTGGATGCTCTGAAATCTGTGGCCATTCCTGCGGTGGAGGTTCATATCTCCAATGTGGATGCCCGGGAACCCTTCCGGCAGCTTTCCTATCCGGGAATGTACTGCGAGAAGACCATCAAAGGTCTTGGTCTGGAGGGCTACCGCCAGGCGATTTTGTATCTCAAAGCAAAATATCACAAGTAAGCATCAAATTTCCGTTTATCGCTCTGTTACGATAGGCCTTGTAGGGGAGGGTCTTGACCCTCCCATACAGTAAAACAGCCAGATAAATGGCAATTTAATCCCCAACAAAAGAACCGGCGTGCTTAGCAGCACGCCGGTTTCATTATTCTTTGATATTTCGGAACAGATGTGTTTTCCGCTCCTTACCCTGAAGCAGACGAATAATATTGGCTCTGTGCATAAACACCGCCAGCGCACCCATGACAATTCCGCAAAGCATAACAAGCAGATTATCATAATAGAACAAAACAAAACCCAAGGAAAGGGTGGTTGCGCCCAAAACACTGCCCAAAGACACATACCGGGTGGCAAAATAGATACCCAGGAAAACAGCCAGCGCGATCACGGCGATCCGCCAGTCCACACTGATACCAATAAACAGACCGCTTAAGATGCCCTTGCCGCCCCGGAAACCTAACAGCGCAGGGAACGCATGCCCCACCATTACCATCAGACCGCCCAGAGTTCGTCCCTCCAGATAATAGCCGTAGGGTTCCAGCAACAAGCCCATCACCAGGCAGGCCAGTACGGTTTTTCCTGCGTCGATCAAAATCACATAAAGCGCCTGTCTCCGGCCGTAATTGCGGATGAAATTGGTCAGACCTGCATTGCCGCTTCCGTGACTGCGGACATCATCATGATGAAGCGCGGAAATACATACTGCTCCGTTGAGGTTACCCAGTAAATAACTTACCAACAAACCAACAACAATCGCAAGCCACATGGATTATTCCTCCTTATCGCCCTTTTGACGAATGGTGATTCGAACCGGGGTGCCCTGAAGGCCGAAGACCTCCCGAATCTGATTTTCCAAATACCGCTGATACGAGAAGTGGAACAGCCGGGCATCGTTGCAGAAGATCACGAAATGAGGCGGCTTTGTGCCAGCCTGGGTCATGTAGTAGATCTTCAGCCGGCGGCCCTTGTCCGTAGGTGGCTGCACCCGGGCGGTGGCGTCCGCCAGGACGCTGTTCAGCGCACCGGTGGTGATGCGGCTGGTGTTTTGGGTATGCACATCCTGAATCACCTGGAACAGCTTATCCACACGCTGACCGGTCAGCGCAGACAGGAAGACCACCGGCGCATAGAGCATATAGCTCAGACCGTTTCGCACATCCGCTTCCTTGTCCCGCATGGTGTTGGTTTCCTTGTCCTCCACCGCGTCCCACTTGTTGACCACGATGATGGCAGCCTTGCCGGCTTCGTGAACCAAACCTGCGATCTTGGTATCCTGCTCGGTGACACCGTCATTGGCATCCACCAAGATCAGGCACACATCGCTGCGCTCAATGGCATTGATGGTACGGAGATTCGAGTACTTCTCAATGATATCATCCACCTTGCTCTTGCGGCGCATACCGGCGGTATCGATAAAGCAGTACTTTCCGGTTTCATTTTCAAAATAAGAGTCGATAGCATCCCGGGTGGTGCCTGCAATGTTGGACACAATGACTCGTTCTTCTCCCAAAATCCGGTTCAGAAGACTGGACTTACCCACATTGGGCTTACCCACGATGGCGACCTTAATCACATCGTCTTCTTCCTCTTCCTCGTCCTCTTCGGGAATATTGTCCAGTACCCAATCCAGCATATCGCCGGTTCCGTGGCCATGGAGGGCAGATGTCTCGAACAGATCCCCAATACCCAGGCTGTAGAACTCGAATACATCCGGGTTCACCAGACCGATGGAGTCACACTTATTGACTGCCAGGCATACCGGCTTACGGCTTTTCCGCAGCATGGTGGCCACATCCTGGTCTGCTGCCGTAACACCGCTGCGGACATCCACCACCATAATGATGGCGTCTGCCAGTTCAATGCCGATTTCCGCCTGACGGCGCATAAACTTCAGCATATCATTTTCCGTACCCGGTTCGATACCGCCGGTATCCACCAGAGAAAACGAACGGCCGCACCATTCACAGTCGCCATAGATCCGGTCCCGGGTCACACCGGGAGTATCTTCCACAATGGAGGTGCGATGGCCGGTAAGCTTATTGAACAGCATGGATTTACCCACATTGGGCCGGCCGACAATCGCTACCAAAGGCTTTGCCATAGTACCACATCCCTTTCTAATCGTTATTTATATTATGTCACAAACCCGCTGTTAAATCAACGGTGTTTCCAAATTTTTTACAAATGCCCAAACAAGGAAAAAGAGGAAGGCGGTCAGCCTTCCTCTAACGTTTCCTGCCTTAGTCAGCCTTGGCGGCCAGGACCTGACGGCCATTGTAGTTACCGCAAGCCTTGCACGCTCTGTGGGGCATGACGGGCTCGCCGCACTTGGAGCAAACGGACACGCTGGGAGCGGACAGCTTCCAGTTACCGCCACGGCGCTTATCGCGACGGGCCTTGGATACTTTACACTTAGGGACAGCCATGGTGACACCTCCTTGGTCAATATCTGCTTTTTACAGCATTCATTTTGGATTTACTTCTCAAGAAGCTGCTTCAAAGCAGCAAATCTGGGGTCCAGCTCCTTCTGGCAAGTGCAGCTTTCCTGGTTCAGGTTCTTGCCGCAGCGGCAGCAAAGTCCTTTACAGTCCGGCTTGCACAGCAGTTTGGAATCCATGTTCAGCACGAAGACCGTGCGGACGATATCATCCAAATCGGCGCTGTCTCCCTCCAGAGGGAATACCCATTCGTCTTCATTCTCTTCGTTGGCAAGCTCTGTGACCAGTACCACATCGATGGAAATTTCCACATCCCGGTGGAAGTCACTGGCGCAGCGGTCGCAAACGCCATGGATGGTGGTGCGGACAGCACCGGTCATCACCAGAACACCGGCGGTATTTCGCACCGTGCCCTCGGCCTGAACCGACTCCGTTACCGGATAGGTATTGCCATATTGAAGATCACTCAGGTCCACGCTGGTGGTAAAGGAAACGGATGCGCCGGGACAGTCTATGATTTTTGACAGCCCTAAAAGCATACTTTTCCCCTCCTCGCAGTCATGCTTAGATATTATAATGGCTTTTGTCCCATTTGTCAAACATTATTTTTGACAATTTCTTGCTGTATCAAAGTATTTTTTCTACCGAAAAAACGTTTTTCATTCAGGACAGAGGCTTTACGCAGCCGTTTTCCTCCAGGGCCTCATGCACGGCCAGATGAAAACCTTCATCACCGTACACCACAATGTAGATCAGATAGAATCCTTCCATCTGCTCGATCTTCACCGCGGCATTTTCCGGCAATTGTTCCTCATGCAGCTCCACCAGGTCAACGGCATCATCCCCACAATAGATAAAGTGCCAGCCCTGTTCTCTCCCGGCATCCTTCCCCTCATACTGCCGCATGACGGTAGGCTCTATCCAGGAGATATGGATAAATCGGTTTTCATCTGTGGTAACTTCCATTGTTTCCATTCGCCAAATACCCAGCTTATTCTTTCGGGCCACCCCAAGGGCCAGCTCTCCATCTTTGGTAGTGGTTTGGAAGATCTTTGCTTCCCCGCCAATGCTGCGTGACTCATCCAGTTCCGCAAGATAAGTCAAATCCCTCTTCCCCGGGTTCAGCCCATTCACTCGCAGCATCAGAGAAAAGCTGTTATGCCACAGCAAAACCAGTACGATCAGCACAACTGCCAGCAAAATAATCACAGGCTTCAGCCATTTCTTTTCTGTCATAACACACCACTTCCTTAGACAAATTTACTTTTAATCCCATGCCAACCCCCCGGGGTGTCGTGGCCAAACAGGGTAAATATCGACTACTCGATTAGATTCGGGACCAGAAATAACTATTCTTTCAACAAAATCGTAATACGGTTCAACCGCTGCCAAGTTATTTGCATATAGGTAACAAGCTTGTGGCAAGGCAAAACTTGTCGCCGCATTTATAGGAGAAACAGAAAATTCCCTACTTCCGGCATCTTGGGCAGGTATCGGCGATAATGTCCCATCTCCATTCTCGCTCCAACTGTCCACATCAACTATATACGAAACATGAGTTTGACATTTTGTGGTTACCATAACCAACTTCTCATCATCCTCGTCGCCATCATACGGGTACACATACCAAAATATCACAGTGGTTTTATTCTCCCACCTGTAGATCACATCACTCGCATCTATTGTCGACACAGGTTTTATTGCACTCCATATTGAAGAAAAAGCATCATATACCTTATACGAAATAGGAGCAAATACACTTGCCGTGCCCTCTGCAGCGTACTGCAGAAATGTCGTCGCACCAGCTTCCCAGTTATAGTTATAATTCACGGTTGCCATTCCCTCGTCCCAAAGCGACGAAGTTTCTTCTGCCAGGGGTTCTGCCATTAGTTTTTGAACAACGTAATATTCACCCATGTACTCACAGCCGCTAAACGTACGTAAAGTCCATTGATTGCTGCGGTTTACAGGCGCATCTATGCGTGGTGCTATCCCATTCCCGCCTGTCTCATTTGTGTCTGTTCCCTGTACTGATGCATAAGCATCCGGGAATTGTTCAGCCACCTCAGTATCCGTAAGAAATGTAACGCCCAGATCCATCAATTCTGATTCTACCGCATTCAGTTCCATAACATTTACGGGTTCTTCTGCTAAAATTCTTTTTCGCTCGCTGAGTAACGCATCAACTCGATCTTCCTGCGCTAAAATATCTGCATTGGGATCCGTTGTTTCTTCCGCCACCACAGACATAGTAAGCGGCAGCAACAGAGCCAGCACAACTAATAAGACACATACTTTTTTCATGGATTTCATGCTAAAATCTCCTTTCCGACTGTTGGTTCTTTTCTTCCAACAAATAACGCACAGCAACACCGGTTTTGACCGCGGTCACTGTGCGCATGGTAAAGGGAATTTAAAACAACTCCTTTGAAAGGTTGCGTAATACGGTCGTTTTTTGAAGCAAATATACATAATTCTCACCGTATTCACCCCCTGTTTTTGTTACATTTGTATATTACCATAAAAAGGAATTTTTGTCAATTCTATTTTAGTAATACCGCACCCATCCGGGACATACCCTTTAGTGACATACAGCAGGAGCTTAGCCTCCTGCTTAAAAGGAGGCTGGCTATGGATAACATTTATGAAAGACTGGCTGCCAGAACCGGTGGCAACATTTATGTGGGTGTGGTAGGCCCAGTACGTACGGGAAAATCCACTCTGATTAAGCGGATCATGGAGCAGATGGTCATTCCCAACATTCAGGATCCTTACCGGGCGGAACGGGCCCGGGATGAACTGCCCCAAAGCGGTTCCGGGAAGACCATCATGACCGCAGAGCCGAAGTTCGTGCCGGAGGAGGCCGTGGAGATCTCTCCCGACGGCAAAGCCACCCTCCGGGTGCGGCTCATCGACAGCGTAGGTTACATGATCCCAGGGGCCGTAGGCGCTTTGGAAGATGGGGTGCCCAGGATGGTCACTACCCCTTGGTATGACCACGAGATCCCCATGACGGAAGCCGCAGAGCTGGGCACCAAAAAGGTCATGGAGGAGCATTGCTCCATTGGCTTGGTGGTCACCACTGACGGAACTGTCACCGACATTCCCCGGGAGGACTATGTGGAAGCGGAAGCACGGGCCATTCGGGATATGCAGGCTACCGGCAAACCCTTTTTGGTGGTCATCAACAGCCGTAACCCCCATTCTGACTATGCCCGGCAGCTGCAAGAGCAATTGCGCCAGCAGTTTGGCGTGGAAGTCACAGTAGCCGACTGTCAGGCTTTGGATAATGCCGGCATCGCCGCCCTGCTTTCCGATCTTCTGTACGCCTTCCCCCTGGGAGAGCTGCAGGTGTACTTACCCCGGTGGATGGACGCCCTGGAGCCGGAACATCCGGTAAAGTCCGCCCTCTATGAAGCACTGCTGCAAAAGGTCAGCCAGATCACTGCCCTTTCCCAGGCGGAAACCACTTTAGGATCTCTTCGGGAACTGGAGCATGTTTTGGATTTCTCCATTCGCAGCATTGATCTGGGCACCGGCACGATGGCCTGTGTCCTCACTTTCCCGGAAACTCTGTTCTATGAGATCCTCACCGCAAAAACCGGGATCCCCATCCAAAATGATGCCCAGCTGATGAGTGTTTTGACAGAATTGGGTGCCATCCGGAAGGAATATGACAAAATCTCCGATGCCCTGGCATCCGTTAACGCCACCGGCTACGGCGTGGTAATGCCCACCGCAGACCAAATGCAGCTGCAGACCCCGGAAATGCTGAAAAAAGGCGGTGCTTTCGGTGTGAAGCTCCGGGCCAATGCCCCATCCATCCATATGATTCGGGTGGATATCGACACCGAGATCAGTCCCATGGTGGGGAATGAACAGCAATCTCAGGATCTCATTACCTTCCTCACCGAGGAGTCTCCGGAAAAGCTGTGGCAAAGCAATATTTTCGGAAAATCCGTGTATGATCTATTGCAGGAAGGGCTTGTTGCTAAGCTGATCCGCCTGCCCGACGATGTTCGGGGAAAATTCCGCGGCACCCTGACCCGGGTGGTCAACGAAGGTGCTTCGGGACTCATCTGTCTGATCCTGTAACTTATATTTTAGGGGCTGTTGCAAAACAGCCCCTGAATTTATGCCAAGGCCTGTGTTTTTACAACCATCGGAACATTAGAAAACTAACAACAAATTACCATTTTTCGGTGAGTTGCAAATTTTAAAAACCTTGTCATCCCGAGTATAGCGAAGCGATTTTGGATAGGATGCTTGCCGGTGGCAAGCATACCATAATTTCGCGAAGCGGAATCGAGGGATCTTTTCGCTGAAATTACCGGAAACTGTATCG
>JAGBTV010000037.1 GCA_017631155.1 Oscillospiraceae bacterium
CACCCAAGCTGTCATCCCGAGCGTAGTCGAGGGATCTTTTCGCTGAAATTATGGAAAATAGTATCGAAAGTGTGTAGATTTCTCGACTCACTGCGTTCGCTCGAAATGACAAACTGGGGTGGGCAACTGCCCGACAAACGGGAATTGGTAAATATGAAGTACAGGATGTGAAAGTGTGAGCGATCAGGAATTACAGGCGGTGGCAGAAAAGGTACTCAAGCGGATCTTTATTCAGCTGGAGGCTTCCGGCCGCCATGTCCATGTCACCGAGGAACAGGCACAGGATCTCTTTGGGCATAATCTGACTCCGGACAGGCCCTTATCTCAGCCGGGGCAGTTTTTGGCTAAGGAACGGGTTTCTGTGATCGGGCCGAAGGGGCGGTTTGACAATGTGGCGGTGTTGGGCCCGGAGCGAAAAGAGGCGCAGGTAGAGGTATCCCTCACCGATGCCCGGCAGTTAGGGTTAAATCCCCCGGTACGGGCCTCCGGGTCTATTGCCGGGTCTCCGGGGGTGCAGGTGGCAGGGCCTTTGGGGACAATTCAGCTTCAGCAAGGGGTGATTGCTGCCCAGCGGCACATTCACATGACCCCGGAGGATGCGGCCCGGATGGGCGTAAAGGACAAGCAGGTGGTGAAGCTCCAGGTATACACCGCCCGGCCTTTGGTATTTGAAGATGTGCTGGTGCGGGTACACAAGGATTACGCCACCTTTGTCCACTTGGACTATGATGAGGCCAACGCCTGCGGCTTTCAAAAGGGCGATTTGGGGAGGATCTTATCATGATCCGGGCACTGCTTATGGGCAAAGAACCGCCTGCGGAGCTGGGGTACAGCTATGTAACGGCTGAGCCTTACGATGCGGTGGTGATCGGCTCTTTGGACTTAAGTCAGCTGCTGCGGTTTCGGGAGCCGGCGGTTCTTGCCGCCCTGGCAGAGGGGAAGCCGGTATATTTGTATACCCCGGGACTGCCGGAGGGGGGCAAAAACCGGGCATTAAGCGCCTCCCTGGCGGCAAGCCAGCGGGAACTGAAGAACTGGGGCGTGATCTTTACCGACGGCGGTCGCAAACGGCTGATTACCGCTGAGGAAGCCCGGGTTCTTCGCAGCAGCGGACAAAAACCCAGGCCGGGCGCGGTGATGACACCCCTGGCCCGGGAGATTTTGGAGGGGAATCCATGAAGATCGGAAAAGTGACCGGCTCGGTATGGGCCACCCGGAAGGCAGCCTGCCTTTCCGGTCAGACATTTTTGGTGGTAGATGTGAATGACGAATCCATTGTGGCGGCCGATCATGTAGGTGCCGGGGTCGGCGACCGGGTTTTGCTTGCCATGGGAACGGTGGCTTCCCGGTATTGCATGGATGCCCCGGTGGATGCCGCCGTAGTGGCGATTTTGGATGCAAAATAAGGGAAGAATTAGAAATTAGGAGTTAGGAATTTAATTCCTCATTCCTAATTCATAATTCCTAATTTTAAGGAAAAGGGGAGTGGTTTTATGTCTGCCCATGAAATTGTCATCGCGGTGATGGCAGTATTTGCGGTATTGGGCGCTTTGGATCGGATCTTGGGAAACCGGTTTGGGTTGGGCCCGGAATTTGAAGAAGGTATTCAGGCCATGGGCGCTCTGGCCATGGCCATGGTGGGAATCATCACCCTGGCCCCGGTGCTGGCAGGGCTTTTGCGGCCGGTGGTGGTGCCGGTATATGAATTTTTAGGGGCAGATCCTGCCATGTTTGCCGGAACCCTTTTGGCCAGCGATATGGGCGGCGGCTCTCTTGCTCAGGAACTTACCACAGATGCGCAAGCGGCGGCTTTGGGCGGTGTCATCACCGGGTCTATGCTGGGCGCGACTTTGGTGTTTACCATCCCGGTGGCCATGGGAATTCTGTCTGATGGAGATAAGCCTGCGGCGGCAAAGGGGATTCTCTGCGGTATCGTGACGATCCCCGTTGGTGTTTTGACAGGCGGTTTGGTGGCGGGGTTTCCTGTGATGATGGTACTGCGCAATCTCGTTCCCATTGTCATTATCGGGGCGCTCATCGCTTTGGGACTCTGGAAAGCGGAAAAGGCCATGATTAAAGGCTTTGCTATCTTTGGAAAGTTTATTGTGGCGGTGATTACCGTGGGTTTGGCGGCGGCCATTGTGGAGGGGCTGACGGGGTTTGAAATCATTCCCGGTATGGCGCCCATTGAGGACGGTTTTTTGACGGTGGGTGCTATCGCCATCGTATTGGCGGGCGCATTTCCTTTGGTGTTTCTCATCACCAAGCTGCTGAAAAAACCATTGGTGAAATTCGGGCGGCTGCTTAAGATCAATGACACGGCGGCGGCGGGGCTCATTGCCAGTTTGGCCAATTCCATCGCCACCTTTGGGATGGTTAAGGACATGGACCACCGGGGCAAGGTGGTGAATGTGGCCTTTGCCGTCAGCGCGGCCTTTGTCTTTGGAGACCATTTGGGCTTTACAGCCGGGTTTGCCCCGGAAATGCTGCCGGCAGTCATTGCGGGCAAGCTGGTGGGCGGTGTCAGTGCGGTGGCGGTGGCATTGCTTTTGACAAGGAATAAAGAGAGATAAGATAATTGCCAATTCCTGTTTGTCGGGCAGATGTTCTCCCAAGTTTGTCATTTCGAGCGAACGAAGTGAGTCGAGAAATCTACACACTTTCGATACTATTTCCAGTAATTTCAGCGAAAAGATCCCTCGGCTACGCTCGGGATGACAGCTTTGTTAAAATCTTGAAACTGC
>JAGBTV010000038.1 GCA_017631155.1 Oscillospiraceae bacterium
CAACCACAAAGATTTCCTTGCCGGTAAAGAATTCACCGTCACAGGTGGCGCAGTAGGCAACGCCCCGGCCCTTGTGTTCCTCCTCACCCTTAAAACCAACCGTTCTGGGATGGGCACCAGTGGCAAGCAGGATACCGAAGCAGCGGTAGTCCCCCTTGCCGGTATGCACGGTCTTGATGTCTCCGGCAAGGACAAATCCGGTGGCTTCCCCTATCTGAAATTCCGCGCCAAAGCTTTCTGCCTGCTGCCGGATGGTGTCCGTTAATGCCTTGCCACTGGTTTTGGCGATGCCGGGGTAATTGACTACCTCATGGGTGATGGAGATCTGACCGCCAAACTGTTCCTTTTCCAGCACCAGTACCCGGTACTTCGCCCGGGCAAGGTACAGCGCGGCGGTCAGCCCCGCAGGGCCGCCGCCGACAACAACTACATCATACAAATTCTCCATTAAAGCTGTCCCACCAGATCCAGGCTGGGCTTCAGTGTCTCTGCGCCGGGCTTCCAATTGGCGGGACAAACTTGATCGCCGTGGGCGTGGACAAACTGGCAGGCCTGTACCTTGCGCAGCAGCTCCTCTGCGTTTCTGCCTACATTACCGGCAGTCACCTCGTAGCCTACGATCTTGCCCTCGGGGTTAATAATGAAAGTGCCGCGTTCCGCAAGACCGTCCGCAGGAATCAGCACCTCAAAGTCCTTGGAGATGCTGTGAGTGGGGTCTGCCAGCATGGGGTAGTTGATCTTCTTGATGCGCTCGGATGCATCGTGCCAAGCCTTGTGGACGAAATGGGTGTCGGTTGACACAGAATAGACTTCACAGCCGATTGCCCGGAACTGCTCGTACTTGTCCGCCAAATCCTCCAATTCTGTGGGACATACAAAGGTAAAGTCCGCAGGATAGAAGAAAAAGACACTCCACTTGCCAAGAATATCTTCCTTGCTTACAAACTTAAAGTCATTTTCGTGATAGGCATAGGTGCGAAAATCGGAAATTTCCTTGTTGATCATAGACATACTTACTTCCTCCATAAATCGTGTTGATTACAAAATGCGTACACTGCCCGGATCATCTCCGTCGCAGATAGAGAATTTCGCCTTGGGCTTATCGTCCGGGTCAAGATGGGCATACTGTATACCGTGTTCTGTTTCCAGACACACCCATTCGATATAGTGTTCCTGAGTCATAGGGTGCTCTACAGAGCCAACGGTTACATGAACGGTATTTCCCTCCACCTGGTATACCGGGATATGTTTCTCACCGGATGCCTCGGTTTTGCCGGGAAACAGCTCCTGCATTTCTTCACCACAGCAGTAGATGGGAACACCCTTATCCCGAATCACAGCAACGATGTTGCCGCAATGCTTGCAAATCAAAAATTTCTGCTTCATGTTCGATCCCTCCTACAAGAAAGTGTGTCCAAACAAAACGCAATAATGCATAAAAGTCTGGACATACTAGCTGCAAAAGGAAGTGAGAAGATGAACCACAGCGTTTCCTACAAAAAGGGTTTTATTCCATATGCATTGGCCGCGCTTTTAATCGGTCTGGTGGGCGGATTTTCAACAGTTTTGGGGCCTGCCTTTGTTCAGGATATTGGCATTGCCTACAATAACACGACTTGGACTGCACTTGCTCAAGCAATGTCTACAGCAGCTTGCGCGCCAATCCTTGGTAAGGTTGGTGATGTGATTGGACGGAGAAAGACGCTGCTTTTGGGTGTTGCGGTATTCACCTTAGGAAACGTATTGTCCGCCCTTGCAAATTCCCTTGTGTTTATGTTAGTTGCCCGTTTTGTAGTGGGTATTGGAACAGCGGCAATGGGTCCTGTGATCCTTGCTTATATCGCAACGGAGTTTCCCCGGGATAAAATCGCAAAGGGCTTTTCGATGTATATGCTACTTTCCAGTGCGTCAGTTATCATAGGGCCGACCATTGGCGGACTGATCGTTTCTTCCTGCGGATGGCGCACTATGCTGTGGGTGTGTGTTGCTATTTGTACAGGTATTTTTGCCGCCTGTTTCCTCACTTCCCGCAATCAAGTCTCCACGAAGAAACCACTGCAAAACTTTGATGTATCCGGCGCAGTTTTAATTCTGGTCTTCTTCAGTTTGCTGCTATGTGTCCCATCCTTTGGGCAAAACTTCGGTTGGACATCTACACCGTTTCTCATTGTGCTGATCCTTGCAATTGTCAGTCTGGTGGGCCTTGCCCTTGCAGAAAGAAAAAGTCCCCATCCCATCCTGTCGGGAAGCTTTATCAAGCGCGATGCTTTTGTTCTCAGTGTCATTGCATTGTTTCTCACACAGGGATTGATGCAGGCAAACATGACAAACACCATCGTCTTTGTCAATTACACGCAACCAAACAACACCGCCATCTCCGGCTATGCTATCTCTGTCATGTATGTGGGCATGTCTTTGGGCGCGGTTGTTTTGGGGCCGTTGGCAGATAGATTTGACCCTAAGCGGATATTGATAGGCTCTTTTTTGCTCACCGGTATCGGATGTGGAATCCTGTTGCTGTTCACAGAAGTCACCTCCGTACTATTGCTGATGGCATCCCTTGGTGTTCTTGGCTTCGGACTGGGTGGAAACGGCACCATCTTTATGAAAGTCGTCCTATCCGGCTTAACACCACAGGAAGCAGGCGCAGGCACTGGAACTTACGGCCTATTCCGAGATTTGGCAGCACCTTTTGGCGTAGCCGTGTTTGTCCCGTTATTCACCAATCAAATCACAGTAAGAATTGCAGCAGGCACAGCTGAGCCTACTGCCGCAGTTGCGTCCATTCATTTTCTGGCAATCGCAGAGATCCTGTGTGTGGCGTTGGGAATTGTGGCGGTTCTGTTTCTGCCAAAACGAAAAGTTATAAAGGAGTCCTAATATGAGATTAAAAGATAAAGTCATTCTGGTGACCGCCTCCACCCGGGGAATTGGCCTGGCTATTGTAAAGAAGTGTGCCGAAGAAGGTGCTGAGGTTTATATGGCTGCCCGGGATATGGAACGGGCGCAGGAAATTGCAAACACCTTGAATGGCGTAAAATGCGTGTACAACGATGCCACCAAACCGGAAACCTTCACCACTATGGTGGAAGATGTAGTCAGGGATGCCGGTCGCATCGATGTTCTGGTCAACAATTTCGGCACATCCAACCCCGGTAAGGACTTGGATTTTTCCAATACCGACCCGCAAATCTTCTTAGACACAGTGAATTTGAATCTGCGAAGTGTTTTCATAGCAAGCCAAGCTGCGGCAAAGCACATGTCAAAGAATGGCGGCAGTATCATCAATATTTCCTCTGTGGGTGGTCAGGTGCCGGATATTTCGCAGGTCGCTTATGGTACAAGCAAAGCTGCTATCAACTATCTGACAAAGCTGATTGCAGTGCAGGAAGCGAAACACCATATCCGGTGCAACGCAGTCCTTCCCGGTATGACCGCCACGGAAGCGGTGGAAAAGCACCTGTCAGATGATTTCCGGAATCTATTTCTACAGCATATTCCCTTGGGCCGTATGGGGCAACCAGAAGAAATTGCGGAAGCCGTCTGCTACTTTGCCAGCGATGCGTCTGCTTATACTACCGGCCAGATCCTCACCGTGTCCGGTGGCTTCGGTCTGGCAACTCCGGTCTATGGTGATTTGGTAAAGAAAGAAATCCGCCGTTAAATATCAATTAACTAAGTTGCAACAAGATACCCCGCCTTTGTACATTTTTGTACGAAGGCGGGGTGTCTTGTTACTCAATATGCAATTCTTAAGCAATCCAAATAAGCCTTAAAGCGATCCTGGGCAGCGAGGCAGGTGTCCATTGCTTGTATTTATTGACCTTCCTGCGATAGAGTCCCAAAGCGACAAGGCAGGAAAGGCTGCGGACTGCTAAGAGAACCTACACAGCAATATGGAAATTGTCATCGGGCTGCGGTGAGGAAGGGTCTTTACTCCGTCGGTAAAGGTTATGTTGGAACGGCTTTCGTGACGCACTTTTATTTTTCTATTTCTTACAACTCAATACAAGACATCGCAAAAAACAATCAGATACTCAAAAGAATATATGTTTTTAATAAACAATGTCAGCGGTGCTTCTTCGTGCTGAAGTGCAGCTTGATCTGCGTGCTTTTCATAACGTAAACTTGTGATCGTAAAAGTATATCGATTTCCTTCCACATCTGTGTAGATAACAGTATCTCCCACGGAGAGTTCGCGGTAAAAATCGTATTGCCCCTTTTGTGTTGTCGCACCGATCTGCATTGTTCCGTTGTAAATACTTCCGCTAAAGCGGCAAGGATATTTAGATGTTTTACCCCAATCGGCGCAGACCGGAAGCACAGACTCATAACGCGGAAGTTCAACGATCCCAACAAAATCCGTCCCATCAACAGACAATACAGACATCGTATTATCTCTTCGCTCCTCCAAAGCAGCGTTTTGCGGATCCGGAATTAATTCTTGTAGTATATTGACATAGTATTGCGCTCGCTTTTTGGAGCTGTTAATATTCCATCTC
>JAGBTV010000039.1 GCA_017631155.1 Oscillospiraceae bacterium
CCTTCCCCTTTGGGGAAGGTGGCAAAAACCGGCGCTTTTAGCCGGTTTTTGACGGAAGAGGTTAGAACCTCTCCCACCGCAAGCGGTCCCCCCTCCCCAAAGGGGAGGGCTTTGGCCCTGCCGCAACTACCCGAGAAATGGAAATTTGTTGCGCTTCATAGTGACGCAATTTTGTTTTCAGTGTTGAAATTAGAAGAAAAGAGGAATATAATATCTTCCGGAAAAGGCGGTGATTATGTGGCAACAGAGGTAGTTGCGGCGTTAATTTGGAATAAAGACAGATTTCTGATCTGTCAGCGACCGAAGCATAAGACCCGAGGGCTTCTGTGGGAGTTTGTGGGCGGTAAGGTAGAACCGGGAGAAACAAAGCAGCAGGCTTTGATCCGGGAATGTCAGGAAGAGCTGGATATTTTGATTGATATGGGGAATGTGTTTATGGAGGTTTGCCATGAATACCCCGATATGACGGTGGAGCTGACTTTGTTCCATGGATCCGTCCGGCAAGGTCAGCTGAAGCTTTTAGAGCATGTGGATATTCGCTGGATTCTTCCGACAGAAATCGAAAACTATGATTTTTGCCCGGCGGATGTGGAGATTTTAGAGAGAATCCGTTCAGAATATGGCGGTTAAGGAGGCTACACTTTGGCCGGAGGAAGATTAGCAAAAGATTTTACAAAGGGCAATATTCCCAAACGGCTGCTATGGTTTATGCTGCCGTTTATGGCATCCAATGCCTTGCAGGTGCTCTACAGCACCATCGATATGATCGTTGTTGGCAAATATGTGGGCACACCGGGACTGTCTGCAGTATCTCAAAGCAGTCAGATTCTGAATTTTGCTACCATGGTCTGCCTTGGTTTTTCCAATGCCGGTCAGGTGCTGATTGCTCAGGCCTTGGGCGCAGGCAAGCGAAAAGAGCAGAATCAGATCATCGGTACTTTATTTTCTTTAATTATGATTTTAGCGGTGATTCTGACTGCGGTATTTTTGGGCGGACAGAAGTGGATCATGGATGTGATGCACATGCCCGAGGAATCCCGAAAGTTTGCCCTGGAGTATCTGGTGATCTGTAGCAGCGGCATGATCTTTACTGCCGGCTATAATATGGTCAGCGCAGTTTTGCGGGGCATGGGAGACTCCAAACGGCCATTCCTGTTTATCGGTGTGGCAACGGTTGTGAATTTGGTGCTGGATATTCTGTTCATACGCGTGTTTCGATGGGAAGTGGCCGGTGCGGCCTGGGCCACCATCATTGGTCAGGCGGTGTCTTTTATCTTCTCTTTGGTGTACCTATACCGGCATAAAGAATCCTTCGGCTTTGATTTCAAGAAGGAAAGTTTTAGGATCAACCGCAAATATACCAAGATGATCGCTCAGCTGGGAACGCCGATGGCCATCCAGTCCGGTTGTATCAATCTTTCCATGCTGTTCGTTAATTCCATGGTCAATAATGTTGGTGTGGTTGCCTCGGCTACCTTTGGCGTAGGAATCCGTATTGATGACATTATCAATAAGATCTCCCAAGGTATCCATTACGCGGCTATGCCTATGATAAGTCAAAATATTGCTGCCAAGGAGCCAAAGCGGGCAAAGCAGGTGGTTCATTATGCCTGGCTGTACTCCGGTATCCTGACAGTTGTGGCGATGGCGGCCTATCTTTTGCGGGGAAAGCTGTTGTTTATGGCATTTTCGGATGATCCGTTGGTACATGAAATGTCCTGGGAGTTTATCAGGGCCATTCTCTATATGTTCCCGGCTTTGGCGGTCATGCGGGGCAGCAGCGCCTTTATCCAGGGCATCGGCAATGCAAAGCTCAGCCTGGTGCTGGCTCTCTTGGACGGTGTGGTGCTGCGGATTGGCTTGAGCTGGCTTTTGGGCATTGTACTGGGTTGGGGTTTCTTCGGCTTTGTCTTAGGATACGGCCTGGCGGCCTATGGCTGCGCCATTCCCGGTATGATATTCTTCCTTTCCGGTGTGTGGAAAAAACAGAAAGTACTTGCAGACGAAATATAAATGCCTTTTCAAACAGATTTTCTTATGCTATAATACCCTAAGCTAGAATGATAAGGAGAGAAATTATGACCGTTACAAATGATATTCGTTATGTGGGCGTCAACGACCATGAGGTAGACCTCTTTGAGGGACAGTATGTTGTACCCAATGGTATGGCCTATAATTCTTATGTGATCTTGGACGAAAAGGTTGCTGTTATGGATACGGTGGACATCAACTTTACAGAGCCTTGGCTGGAAAATATCCGTACCGTTTTGGACGGCCGACTGCCGGATTACCTGGTGGTGCAGCACATGGAACCTGACCACTCTGCCAACATTGCCAATTTCCTGAAAGTTTATCCCCAGGCTGTGGTGGTATCTTCCGCGAAGGCCTTTGCCATGATGAAAAATTACTTTGGCGATGACTATCAAGATCGTCGGATCGTGGTAGGTGAAGGGGATACCCTTTCTCTTGGCAAGCATACCCTGACCTTTGTTACCGCGCCCATGGTTCATTGGCCGGAAGTTATTGTTACATATGATTCTTACGATAAGGTGCTGTTTGCGGCGGATGGCTTTGGTAAGTTCGGCGCGCTGGATGTGGAAGAAGACTGGGCTTGCGAAGCGCGTCGTTACTACATCGGCATTGTGGGCAAGTATGGCCCTCAGGTGCAGGCTCTGCTGAAAAAAGCAGCCGGCTTGGATATTTCTATCATATGTCCTCTCCATGGCCCTGTGCTGACGGAGAACCTGGGTTACTACATCAATCTTTATGATATCTGGTCTTCTTATCGCCCGGAGGAGAAGGGCGTTGTCATCGCCTATACTTCTGTTTACGGCAACACCAAGGCAGCGGTAGAGCTGTTGGCTGAGAAGCTGACAGAGGGTGGTGCTAAGGTGACCGTGGCAGATTTGGCGCGTTGCGATATGGCGGAAGCGGTGGAAGATGCTTTCCGATATGACAAGCTGGTGCTGGCGACGACTACCTATAATGCCGATGTGTTCCCCTTCATGAAGGAGTTTATCCACCATTTGACGGAGCGCAATTTCCAGAACCGCACCGTTGCCCTAATGGAAAACGGTTCCTGGGCGCCTATGGCAGCAAAGGTTATGACCAAGATGCTGGAGGGCAGCAAGAATCTTACCTTTGCCCAAAACACCGTCAAGATCCAGTGCGCCCTGAGCGATGAGAGCCGGGCACAGATCGACGCGCTGGCGCAGGAGCTTTTGGCGGAATAAAATTTTGTGTTTTGTGATATGGTAATGTGACATAGTCACAGAAATCCGTAATGAAAAAGATTATGCTTATGACACAAAACAAATTTGGAGGTAAACACTATGAAACATGTATGTGATGTATGCGGTTGGGTCTACGACGAGGCAGAGGGTTATCCCGAAGGCGGTATTGCCCCCGGCACGGCTTGGGAGAATGTCCCCGTGGATTTTGAATGCCCCCTTTGCAGCGTAGGCAAAGATATGTTCTCCGAGGAATAAGACATCAATATGCAGAAAACCGCTTTCCCGGTATTGGGAAAGCGGTTTTTGTTATTTCAGGGTCAAACCATCGTGAAATGCCTGACCGACTTTTTCACCCAGGACCAGATAGCTGTGATGCACCGGATCAAAGGTGATGGGCTGGAGCTTGGCAACATCTACCTTGCCGTTTCCATCCAGGTAGGCTTCGTCCACGCAGACATTGATGACTTTGCCAATCAAACGGCAGCTTTCAGGATCGTAGGAGATCATTTCGCACTCCAGGGCCATGGGCAGTTCGTCGATCAGAGGCGCGTCCACAAACTGGGACTTGGTGGCATGGAAACCGGCTTTTTGGAACTTATTCGGCTCTTTGTTGCCACTGACGATGCCCACATAATCACAGGCATTTACGGTCTTCGCAGTACCCATGGACACGGTGAAGGCTTTGCGAGCCAGCACATTTTCAGCAGTCTTATGCTCTGCATCCACGCAGATTGTCAGTTGTGCTTCCTCGGTAACACCGCCCCAGGCTGCATTCATGGCATTGGGCGTACCGTCTTCGTTGTAAGTGCCGATAATAAATACCGGCATGGGATAACACATTTCTTTTGCACCAAAGTTTTTACGCATAATTTACCCTCCTGTAGAAGCGTTGTTTCCATTATACTGCATAATGCATACTCGTTGCAAGTGGAGAATGACTGTGTTATAATACCGAAAGAGGTGACACCCCATGAAGAAACTGATTCTAATAATCCTTGCCATGCTTGGTTTGACTGCCTGCGGGCAAGATACAGAAAATGTTCAGGAGGCGGTATATGTGAACATTACAGCCCAGCAGGCTAAGGAAATTATGGACAGCCAGGAAGGCTATATTATTCTCGATACACGCACCCAGGAGGAATATGCGGAAAGTCATATCCCCGGCGCGATTCTGATTCCCTACGATGAAATTTTGGAGAAAGCAGAAGGTGTGCTGACCGACAAGAATCAGCTGATTTTGGTCTATTGCCGCAGCGGACGGCGGAGCAAACTGGCAGCGCAAGACCTCCAAAAGCTGGGCTACACCAATATTAAAGAATTCGGCGGTATTATCGACTGGCCCTATGAGGTGGAATGAGATGGTTAAAGAAGTCGTACATGATCCGATTTTTCTTTCCTTAAAGTCGGAGCCTGCAACTCTGGAAGATCTGCAGGTGGCTCAGGATTTGTTGGATACATTGGCTGCCAATAAAGAAGCTTGTGTCGGTATGGCGGCCAATATGATCGGTGTGCGCAAACGCATCATTGTCTTTGATAATGAGGGAACATATATGACTATGTTCAATCCCCAAATTATCAAAAAAACAGGTCTTTATGATGCAGAGGAAAGCTGCCTTTCTTTGCTGGGCGGCCCAAGAAAATGTCAGCGCTATCAAACCATCAAGGTGCAGTGGCAAAATGCGCAATTTCAAACCCGCATCAAAACCTTCACCGGCTGGTCGGCTCAAATCATCCAGCACGAGATTGACCATTGTAACGGTGTCCTGATATGAAAATGAGGTGACACACCGTGAAGATCTATGACATTTCCCAGGAAATTTTTTCATGCAATGTCTATCCCGGAGACCCGAAACCGGAGAAACAGATCCTTTGCGCAACAGAAAAAGGGGATCTGTATAATCTGACTGCCTTTTCTATGTGCGCCCATAACGGTACCCATATCGATGCGCCGTACCATTTCCTTGGTGAGGGAAAGACCGTGGAGCAGATGGGGCTGAACACTTTCGTAGGGGATTGCTATGTGGCCCAGCATCATGGCGAGGTAACCGCGGCAGATGCGGCTGCTATTTTGCAAAAAGCAGATGGCGTACCCCGGATCTTGATCGCAGGACCGGCTACCGTTACCGTAGAAGCGGCAGAGGTGTTTGCGTCTTCCGGTATTTGTCTGCTGGGCAACGAAAGTCAAACCGTGGGGCCGGAAAACGCGCCTATGCAGGTGCACAAGATCTTGCTTGGAAAAGGTGTGGCGCTTTTGGAGGGCGTCCGGTTGACGGATGTGCCCCAAGGTCACTATTTTCTCAGCGCTGCGCCGCTGTGTCTGGAAGGTGCGGATGGCGCGCCTTGCCGCGCGTATTTGCTTGAAACGGAAAATGCAAATTAGAATTCTGCGCTTTTCGGAGGGTTGCCACCTGTAAGCATTTTTCTTCATTATGCACCGCAGAGTTCGGCTGCTGCATGGTGTATTTTTCCGCAGAAAGTGGTGAGTGCCATGATTCTTCTGATTGCCGAAAACGAATACAATCTCTCCCAATGCCTTGCCCACAATTTGCCCTACATCCTGATTGATGGAGAATACGAAGTAAAGGATATTTCTCTATGAAAACAAAAAATGTTGCAACTATCTTTGCGATTTTAGCGGCTGCGTTATATGCAATCAATATCCCACTCAGTAAGGTGCTGCTGGTTTTTGTGCAGCCGACGATGATGGCAGCATTCCTGTATCTGGGCGCAGGAATCGGTATGTTTTTCTACGGAAAGTTGACCAAAGAACAAGGACAGAAGCTTACAAAAGCAGAACTGCCCTATACGGTTGGCATGGTGGTGCTGGATATTGCAGCACCGATTTTACTGATGCTTGGGTTGCAAGCTACGAATTCTGCAAATGCATCACTGCTTAATAATTTTGAAATTGTGGCAACTTCTCTCATTGCCTTTTTTGTGTTCCGGGAAAAGCTCTCCAGGAAACTCGTACTGGCGATCCTGTTGGTTACGGCAGCCAGTATTACTTTGAGTTTTGAAGGTGCAGGAAGTTTTCGGTTTAACAATGGCTCTTTGTTTGTGCTGGGGGCGGCTTGCTGTTGGGGGCTGGAAAACAACTGCACAAGAATGCTCAGCAATAAATCCTCGGTGCAAATCACAAAAATCAAGGGTGTGTTTTCTGGCTTGGGAAGCCTGATTGTGGCGCTGGTGGTTGGGGAAGTATTTCCCAACATTATTTGGCTGTTGGCAGTTTCTCTGCTGGGCTTTGTGGCCTATGGTTTAAGTATCAATTTTTACATCAAGGCCCAAAAGGAATTGGGTGCCGCCAAGACCAGCGCCTATTATTCTGTAGCACCGTTTCTGGGTGTGATTTTTGGCGTACTGATGTTGCAGGAACGACCCGGTGTGCAATTCTACCTTGGCTTGGCTATTATGATCGTGGCTACGGTGCTGATGGTAAAAGACACCATTGCGCTGCAGCACACCCATGAGCATAGCCATATCCATTGCCACGAGCATAGCCACGGGCAGCTGGTGCATACCCATACCCATGAGCACATTCACAGCCATACCCACACCCATGGCAAAGAGGAAGACTTTCACGGACATACACACGAATCGCTGGAAGGACACCAGCATACCCATTAAGGATAATCAGGATAGAATGATATGGACAGAGCTGTGTTGCAAAACGATATAGCGGAATTTGAAAAAGTGTGGAGTGTGAGAAAATGTTGATTAACGGATGCCAGGAAGGCAAGGGAACACCCCGGATCACGGAAGTGAAATGCCCCCGGTGCGGAGAGTTCGTAGAGGTCTTTGTGTTGATGGGCGGCCCAATCGGCAAGACCGGAACCCTTGCCAGCGATGAAGTTTGCTCCTGCGGACAGGTTCTTGCTGCCGGTAGTTACGCGCAAGATTATGCGTAGCATAAAACACAGGATCGAAGTGCCGAGCTGCACCTGTAAAATGTATGTAAATCCCTTGAACTTTCCTACGAAAACCGCTAAAATTGTAACAAGTGTAAGGAGGTGCGGTTATGATTTGGTGCGTAGAAGACGACTCCAGCATCCGGGATATTGAAGTTTATGCATTGACTTCTACCGGATTTGAAGCCAAGGGTTTTGAAGATGGCGATTCTTTTTGGAACGCATTACAAACCGAGCAACCGGATTTGGTCGTACTGGATGTGATGCTCCCGGGTAAAGATGGCGTAACACTGCTGAAGATGATGAAGGCCTCCCAGGACTTCTGTGAGATCCCTGTCATCATGGCAACCGCCAAAGGAAGTGAATATGACAAGATTCAAAGCCTGGATTTGGGCGCTGATGATTATTTGGTAAAGCCTTTCGGAATTATGGAAATGGTCAGCCGGATAAAAGCTGTACTGCGCCGGTGTAAACCCAGCAAGGAGTGCAAGTCCTTTAAAATGGACGGCTTAGTGCTGAATCCCGATGAGCATACCGTTACCATCGATGGAGAACGGATAAGCCTAACCTATAAAGAATATGAATTGCTGCATCTATTCTTGTCTCAGCCGGGAATTGCTTTTACGAGAGAGCAGCTTCTTGTGAGCGTTTGGAACACAGAATATATGGGAGAGACCCGGACGGTAGATATGCACATCCGTACTTTGCGGCAGAAGCTTGGTGACTATGGTCATATGATTGAAACGGTTCGCAATGTAGGCTACCGTTTGGAGGCGAAACATGACAAGTAAGATATTTCGTTCCACTGTATTGGTCGCGGTAATCGTTCTTCTTTGTTCTTTGGGCATTGTGATGGGCGTGCTGTATAGCCACTTCACCCAGGTTCAGGTGCAGCAGCTGAAGAATGAACTTAGCTTAGCTGTTACCGGTACAGAACAATACGGCAATGCTTTTTTGGAAAATGTGGAGGCAGAACGATTCCGCATCACATGGATCGATGCAGATGGTACAGTACTCTTTGATACCCAAGGGGATCAGACGATTATGGAAAATCACGCAGACCGTGAGGAGATCCGGGAAGCCTTTGAAACCGGCAGCGGTAGCGCAGTGCGTACTTCTGCAACACTGATAAAGCAAACCTTCTACGAAGCGCAACAGTTAAAAGACGGAACAGTATTGCGTATCTCCACAAATTTGGAATCTGCCTGGGCATTGATGATCGGTATGCTATGGCCGGTTATATTAATTGCCTCACTGGCAATCGGTCTTTCTGCGATCCTTGCGCGAAGAATGGCGAAGAAGATCGTGAAGCCGCTGAATCAGCTGGATTTGGAACAGCCTCTGAAAAATGATATCTATGAAGAAATCTCCCCCTTGCTGCATCGTATCCATCGTCAACATCGGCAGATAGCGGAACATATGGAAAAATTACGGCACAAGGCTGATGAATTTCAGCAGATTACCTCCCACATGCAGGAAGGTCTTGTGCTTCTTGACGGTGAGGGGAACATTCTTAGTATTAATCCCACAGCAAAGCGTTTGTTTGAAACGGAATCGGATTGCATTGGTAAAAGTTTTTTGCTGATCGACCGGGACAGCGCCATGCGCGGTGCTGTCAATGATGCGTTGGATAAAGGACGGGGCTACGCAAGGCTGCGCAGAAACGGACGGGATTATCAGTTCGACTTAAGCCGAATCCAATCCGATGGGGCGGTGATCGGTGTGGTTGTTCTGGCCTTTGATATTACAGAACGCTTAAATTCCGAACAGATGCGACGGGAGTTCTCCGCCAATGTTTCTCACGAATTGAAGACTCCCTTGCAAGGCATCATCGGCAGTGCGGAATTGCTGGAAAATGGCCTGGCAAAGCCGGAAGATGCTCCTCGTTTTGTGGGTCATATCCGGAAAGAAGCCTCTCGCTTGGTAAACTTGATTGAAGATATCATCCGTTTGTCCCAGCTGGATGAGGGGATGGCACTGCCAACAGAAGAAGTCGATCTGCTTGCCTTGAGCGAAGAAGTAAAGGCTATTTTGGAAAATAGTGCCGCAGAGAAAAATGTCAGCATTTGTATTTCCGGCAACGGATTTACCATACAAGGTGTTCGCAGAATGCTGCAAGAGATCGTCTATAATCTCTGTGACAATGCGATCAAGTACAACGTTCCCGGTGGCAGCGTAGAAATTCATGTTGAAAACAAGAAGTTGACTGTCAGTGATACCGGTATTGGCATTCCTGCAGAACACAAAGATCGGATCTTCGAACGATTCTATCGGGTGGACAAAAGCCACTCCAAAGCATCCGGCGGTACTGGCTTGGGCCTTTCCATTGTTAAGCATGCAGTGCAGTATCATAAAGCCAACATCGAACTAAACAGTACACCCGGAAAGGGTACATCCATTACCATACTGTTTTGATGGCAGAGCGCATCCGTGAGGGTGCGCTCTTTGCGTTTTACATAGATTTTACAGAGGCTTTGCAATCCCTCTATGGTATTTACATATTCCTCAATTTATAATGCAAACTGTTGAAATGAGAAATATTCCGCAAAGGAGAAATATATGACAACTTACATTTTTAAGATCATCACCCTGTTGGGCGGTCTGGCTTTGTTCCTGTTCGGTATGGACATTATGGGCAAGTCGCTGGAGCGTCAGGCGGGTGGTAAACTGCAGACCGTCCTGGCAAAGATGAGCTCCAATGTGTTCAAGGGTTTTCTTCTTGGCCTTGGTGTCACTGCTGTGATCCAGTCCTCTTCCGCAACAACCGTCATGGTGGTCGGCTTCGTTAACTCCGGTATTATGACTTTGAGGCAGGCTGTCGGTGTTATCATGGGTTCCAATATCGGTACCACGGTCACTGCCTGGATTCTCTCCCTGTCCGGCTTAGAAGGCGATAGTTTCCTGATCCAGATCTTTAAGCCGTCCACACTTGCCCCGCTGATTGCAATCATTGGCATTGTCCTTTTCATGTTCACGAAGAGCGAAAAGAAGAAGGGAATCGGTACCATTTGCCTTGGCTTTATGGCGCTGATGACCGGCATGGACATCATGGGCGATTCTATGTCCTTCCTCAAGACGGAAGCTTGGTTTGCTGACCTGATGATCTCCTTCAGCAACCCCATTGTTGGTATCATCTTTGGCGCAGTGCTGACTGCTGTGATCCAGTCCTCTTCCGCATCTGTCGGTATTCTACAGGGCCTATGCAGCACCGGTGTTGTCACCTATGGCGCAGCGATCCCCATCATCCTTGGTCAGAATATAGGTACTTGTATTACTGCTATTATGGGTGCAATCGGCGCGAACAGAAATGCCCGCAGAACTGCCATGGTCCATCTTCTGTTCAATGTGGTTGGTGTAACGATCTTCGTCATTGTATTCTATGGCTTGGGCCTGTTCATTGATTGGAGATTCCTGGATAGCACCGCAGCAGCATGGGACATCGCCGTGATCCATACATGCTTCAATGTGGCAGCGACCTGTGTGCTGATGCCCATGAACGGCTTGCTGGTAAAGCTAGCATATCTATTCATTCCCAAGGAGCAGGCACCTCAGAAAACCGAACTGCTGGATGCCCGACTGCTGTCTACTCCCGCTGTTGCGGTGCAGCGTGCCCATGAGATCGCAGGCGAGATGGCAGCGGATGCAGCGAAAGCGATGCATCTGGCCATGGGGCTGACAAAGAAATTTGAAGAGGGTGTCATGAAGCAGGTCGTAGAATTGGAAGACAAGACTGACCGCTATGAGGACGCGCTGAATACCTACCTGGTGAAGCTGTCTACTATGAATCTGTCTGTCCATGATAACCGTATCCTAAATACGCTGCTCTACACGGTTTCCGATATTGAGCGTATGGCAGACCATGCCACGGCCGTTGCCAAGGCTGCCCGGGAAATCAACGAAAAGAACATCGAGTTTTCCAAACAGGCCAAGGGTGAGTTGTCTGTCCTGGAGCAGGCTGTCCTGGATATAGTAGACCGTACCGTTGGGGCTTACGGCAGCTTTGACCGTGAACAGGCTGCTAGAATTGAACCTCAGGAGCAGGTCGTTGACACCTTGGTTCGTGAGATCAAGAGCCGCCATGTGCGCCGTTTGAGAGATGGCCTTTGCACCGTGGAATACGGTTTTGTGTTGGAAGATCTGCTGACCGCTTGTGAACGCACCGCAGACCATTGTTCCAATGTGGCCATTGAGATGCTGCAGGTTGCCGAAGGCAAGCTGGAGGCTCACGAATACCTCAACGCCCTGAAGGCTGGTGAGCTGCATGAGTCTGCTGCGTTTGCAGAGCAGTTTGCCCAGTATAAGGCCCAGTACGCATTCCCCGAAGAAAACTAAAATAATATTTGCCTGTTGCGCACAAAAAGCCTCCGGTCGAACCGGAGGCTTTTCTCTTGGTTAGGGAAACCAACGGCCGGAGCGATAGATGCACGTAGCCGGAGGTCATGATTGCTGTTTCAGTAATCTGTTAAGCTTCTTGGTTTTGGCTTTGGTAATGCTGTAGATGATTAGCCAAATCACAGCATATCCGGCAACGAAAATACCGGTAAATACTAAAATGGGGATCAGGGAGTTTTGCAGCCAACCGTTGATAAGATAGGTGAGAATATAGGCAAGATACAGCCCACCACCATGAAGTAAAATCATATTGGGCAGGGGCAGCTGCTCCATCTGATAGACAGCGGTCATGCCTGCTGCGATAAAGGCCAACAGGGTAATGGTCAGGATGCCCAAACAAACCTCCGTGGGTGTGAGTGCTTCCGCAGCACCGGTAGCGCCCAAAATGCCATAGATAATGGCTAAGACCACAGGCCCACCACTGGAAGCCACCAGACCTCTTAAGAAAAACTCTTTCCAAAACTTCTTCATTTGCTTTCCAGCCTCCTTTTGATTTGGGCAAAGCACCGCCGGGAAACATATTCCCTGTAACCGCATTTAAAAACTGCGTCTACGCTGCCGGCAACGGTAACGGTGAACCGATCCAAAAAGTCTTTGTTGGCAAGGGTGCTTTTGTTGATACGGATGAAAGAAGGGGGAAGCACCGCTTCCAGTTCGTATAATCTTTGCTTCAGCCGGTACCGCTGATTTTTAGAATCAATGGCGTAGGTTTTGCTGTCTAAAACGGTAATGCACTCGATTTCCGAAACAGTCAGCATCTTAATGTCATCCTCAGTATAACCGGGAATGCGGCCTGCGCCTGTGTGTTTCTGAATCAGCGCTTCGATTTCGTCAATTAAGGCAGTACGCTCGTGGACTGTCGCAACCACTTCTTCGTCTTTCTCTTTGTCAAAGATAAGCCTAAACTTCATATGTCCACCTCCAGTGTTGTTATTGTATCATACTTGAGCTTAAAAATGTTGAAAAAACTATCAATCGGTATTCAGAGCCCTCCAAACGGCATAAAAAGGCCCCCTTGTGTAAAGGGGGCAGGTTTTTTGCGCGGCAAAAAGACTGATGCATTGGCAATTCCTCCGATCTCTTATTCTTCATACAAACCTCATTTATGTTTGTAGGGGAGGCGTTTCGCCTCCCAGGGGACGGGGAACCCGTCCCCTACGAATGAATATAGATGTCAATAACTTCCTTGGCAAATGCGCCGGTGCCTGCGCCGCCCGCTTTGTCGATGTTATCGGTCATGCTGCCGCCGCCTGCGTAGCTCTCGGCAAGACTGCCCTGGATCGCTTTTGTGAGAATACAAAGCAGTACCGCTGCAATGTCAAGCGGTTTCAGAATATAGTAAATCGGGTGGAGGCTCGGAATATCCCACCGGAAAAGCTTGCCAAAAAGGCTGTGAAGATCCTGAAAAAACGAAATCCGACCTTTGCCTGCAGCATGAACCGCAATCCGCTGTTGCTTCTGCTGAACTGCCTTCCGAAACGGTTGCAGCTGTGGGCCATCCGGCAGGCGCTGCGCTAAATTATCAAAAAGAGGAAGATGGAAAAACCATCTTCCTCTTTAAGTTTGAGGGGATACGGAAGGGAGATTGCCCAAATTGTTATTTTCGCTGCCGTCGGGAATGGATTTGAGATATTCGGTATCCCCGCGGTGGGCGATGCCGACACCGGCGATTTGACCTTGCTTTGCCATATCTACTGCCTGCTGTTTTTCTACAATGGAATTGTCGGAAAGCTGATACCCGGTGATTCTGCCGCCCTCTTTCACAAGTCCGACGATCCGCTTTGCGTTGGCATTGGGGTTGGGGATTTGATCCAGAGTGTTTTTAACCAAATTGTATTCTTTCATAGTTTTTTTCCTTTACTGAAGATCCTGCAAGTCTGCCGCAGTCATATCAAAATCGTTATTTAGGTTCTCTACGGCCAAATCATTGTCAATGGCAGGAAATGCCCCGGGGATTTTCGGCTCTAGCCCGTGGGGGGGGTCCCGTGATAAACCTTGCCGTTTCCACCGGCAATTAAATTGCGCGCTTTTGTTTTACCGCTTTTGGCTTTCCCGCTGATTTCGGGAACAGGCAAAGTTTCTTTTTTCTCGTGCTTGGTGTAGTAGTGTTTCATGCCTTGTTTCGCCACGATCATCACCTCGGTTTTAGTATAAGGCAAATCCACGGACTTAATCAGGAAAGAAAAGTAATGGAAAGTGGTTGTAATTTTAAATTTGAGTTTCTTCTCGGGTATAAGAAAGCCCACATCTTTATTATCGGGGCAATAAAGATGTGGGTTCAAAAGGGTTTAGCAGGTTTCGTTATGGATAGCCGATTTTAATGCCTGGATTTTCTGAAAGAATTATGGAGATAATCTCGTACATTTCCTGCTCGGACTTGTTTCGCAACGCCAATTTGCATAATTTGTGATGCCGACCTGCGGTATCTATAAATTTCAAACCCCGTTCCTCTTCGAAACCGTGGGATTTACGGACATACTGATAAATCTGTGTAATATCGGAATAGGAAAACAGCTTGCTTCTGCTTTTGATGAAGATCCATCGTTTACCGAAACGGATATTGTCATTTCTCTTAGGGATGGCTTTTCGAAAATCGGCTTCAATTTGATCTGAGCGAATATTGTTCTCTATACTCTTGAAAAAATGCAAACTGATAAACCACGGAATTAAACTTGCTATCAAAGCAATGAATAAATACAAAAGCCTAATGTAGTCAACATCGTTCCCGGCAAACATCGCGATATAAAAAGCTACGATTAAAGCACTTGTAATGGCGGTAAAAATCTTCCAGCCGATAATGTAGACGGACATGTATTTTTTGAATTCTTTGCTCATAACAGCATCCTTCCTTGCGTAACTGCAAAATCAATGGTTACTCCTGAAGAATCGCGTATAAATTTGCCAGCAAATAACGCTGTGCGTTGGCATCGTAATAAATCGCGAGATATTCTCCGTCCCGGGATTGGCGCAGTTGTGTCGTCATGCCCAGATTTCGGCCTGCTTCCGTTGGTACGCGTCGGCTTTTGCCATCCGGTGTAGACTCTTTTGTCAGAAGGCCCCGCTGCTCCAGCCAGTTGTTGATTTTTACACCACTGGGCTTTTTCATGACAGGGTTACCAATTGCTTGCAGCAAGGCATCCGTAAATTCTGTGATGCGGATGGGATAGTTGGAAATTTTAACATTTGCCAACTGTTCCGGCGTGATTGCAAAGTCTGCTTTTTCCACGGCACCCACTTGTCCGCCGTTTTGGATCACCTGCTCCAAAATGCCGGATATATAGAAAAAGCAACGGGCGAGGCGAACATTGTTCAAGGTGGAATCCTCCGGTAATGTCATGCCGGAAATCGGATCAATGCCCTGGGCAAGCTTATCCATATACATCTTAGCGCGCTGCATAGTTTCCAGTTCTGTCATGAGAATACCACCTTTATCGCGGATTTGTTCGAAAATATTGTAACACAACAGACAGGAAAAAGCAACAATGTTTTTGCTGAGTGGGGAGACTCGTTTGCATCTGCGCAGAGCGCAGATAGAGGTTCGCCGCCATCGAGCTGGCGGCGGCAACGCTCATCCGCGTTGCATTTAGATTTTCGAGTCTCACCTTCAAAAGATAAAAACCGAAAGAGCAAATGCTCTTTCGGTTTTTATGGTCCGAGTGGGGAGACTCGAACTCCCGGCATCCTGGTCCCAAACCAGGCGCCCTACCAACTGGGCCACACCCGGAAAAATAACAAAACTGATTATACACCACCCTGCGGGAAAATGCAACCGAAATATGTAAAAAGTTCCCTCCGGTTTTTTCGGAGGGAACATCTTTACATATCGTATATGCCCATGATGATGATACCGACGATGGTAGTTGCGATGCAGGCGTAGTGCTTCCAGCTGAGCTTTTCCTTCAGGAACAGGCGGCTCCACAAAACGGATGCTACGCAGTAGCTGGAAATAATGGGGGCGGCCAGGGCGGCTTCACCGCTAGCAAGAGCATAGATGTAGAACAGCTGACCGGCAGTTTCGAAGATCGCGCCGATGTACTTGGGACGCTCCACATTGGCAACCAGGGGCTGCTTTTTGATCAGCACGGTGTAGATGAAGCAGACCACACCAGCGGCAAAGAAGGTCAGCTCATAGGCCACATTGGCAGAGTCTTCGTTCAGAGTTTCCAGTACCAGATCGTCGGCAAAGGTGCCGGCAGCATCCAACAGGCAGTAAGCGATAGGCAGTGCCAAAGCCAGCCAGGATTTTGCGTATTTGTAGTTGGAAGCTTCCTGCCGTGCGGCCCGGAGGTCATTGTCTTCCCGAGCCTCAACAAAGCCCAAGGCGATTACACCGGCAGCGGCCAAGGTAATCGCCAAATACTGAGGCCAATCCATGGGATCGGCAGTGCCGGTAACGATGGCGATGATGGCGACCAACGCACCGCTGGCATTGCAGATGGGGGAGGAGATAGACAGCTCAATGTAGCGAAGACCCACATAACCCAAGGCCATAGAGCCGATATAGAGCAGGGAGACGGGCAGATATGTCCAAATCACTTGCCAGGAGATCTCTACACCGCCGATGATCTCGATCAGGGCATGAACACCCATCACAAGACCTACAGCCATGACCATTTTAAATTGGCTGTATTTGTCTTTGTTGTCGCGGCAGCCGATCTTGGAGAAAAAGTCAGAGCCGGACCAGCACAGAAGCGTAATAATTGCAAACCAGAACCACATCATAAATTTTTACCTCTCTTTTTATTTCAGATTCACAAGTCCTGCATCTACCATTTTTTGCAGGCTCATGAGAATACCCAGCTTGGCATGATACCAGGTCAAGCCGCCCTGGAAGTATACAGCATAGGGTGGACGGATGGGGCCGTCCGCAGAAAGCTCCATGGTGCTGCCCTGTACAAATGCGCCTGCGGCCATAATGACCTGGCTGTCATAACCGGGCATATCACCGGGGATGGGTGTTGCAAAACTGTCTACCGGCGCGGCGGCCTGGATGCCTTTGCAGAAGGCGATCATGCCTTCTTCACTGCCCAGTTCCACAGCCTGGATGATGTCGTGTCGGCTTTCGGTAGCGTTAGGAACGCACTTAAAGCCCAAAGGTTCATAGAGATTAGCGGCGAAAATCGCGCCTTTTTCTGCGTTGGCGGTTACCGTGGGGGAAAGGAAGAATCCTTGATACAGCTGACCCATCAGACCGAAGTTGGCGCCAACCTCCTGTCCCAGTCCGGGAGCGGAAAGCCGGTAAGCGCAGCGGTCGATGCAGGTTCTTGTGCCGGCAATATAGCCGCCGGAGGAGGCAAGACCACCGCCGGGATTTTTAATCAGAGAACCTACGATCATATCCGCGCCCACATCGGAAGGCTCGATGGTTTCCACAAATTCACCGTAGCAGTTATCCACCATTACCAGCACATCCGGCTTGATGGATTTACAGAAAGCGATCAGCTCCCCAATCTGCGTTACGGAGAAGGTGGGGCGGGTGGCGTAGCCTTTGGATCGCTGAATGGTAATCAGCTTGGTTTTTTCGTTAATAGCCTTGCGGATGCCTTCCCAGTCAAAAGCCCCGCCCTCCAAAAGATCCACCTGACGGTAGGTAACACCGTATTCAGCCAAAGAGCAGGGGGAGGGGCGGATGCCGATGACCTCCTGCAAGGTGTCATAGGGCAGACCCACCGGGGAAAGCAGCTCGTCACCCGGCAGAAGATTGGCACTGAGGGCGATGGTGAGCGCGTGGGTGCCGCAGGTAATATGGGGGCGGACAAGGGCTGCTTCTGTGTGGAACACGTCTGCATAGACCTGCTCCAGCTTGTCACGGCCTTCATCATTGTAGCCGTAGCCGGTGGAGGCGGCAAAACAGGTTGCAGACACCCGGTTTTTCCGGAATGCGGCCAAGACCTTAGCCTGGTTGTATTCTGCGATCTGATCGATGACGTCAAAGCGATCTCTCAATCGGGCAATAGCCTCCTCGCCGTAGGCATAGACAGCAGGGGAGATGCCCATATCGGTATACATTTGGGTAATTTTGTTCATATTTCTTCCTCGGTTTCTACGGATTGAAAAATTTTATCAGCCAGAGTGTGGAGCGTTTCGGGTTTTGTTACGATCAAGCCTGTTTCGTTTTTTCCCAGGATCAACAGAGTGTCTCCCGGTTGGATGCCGAAAAACTCCCGGGCTTCCTTGGGAATCACGATCTGCCCCCGATCGCCAACCTTGGCTGTGCCGAAGACCTGCTGGGCGCTTCTTTTGCCTAAAATGTGTTTTCCGCCGGCCATGATGGCACTCCTTTCACACTTTTCATACTTTTCACACAGGAAATTATAGTAAAAACCGCCTCGGTTGTCAAGACCGAAGCGGTAATAATCAGTCGTTTCTTCTGCGACCGTTGCCACCGAAAATAATCAAAAGCCGCAAGATCTGTGCAAGGGATACTGCAGTAGCGGCGACATAGGTCATGGCAGCGGCGGACAGGGTTTTTCTTGCGCCCCGACGCTCTTCCTGAGACAAGATTTCGGCACTTTCAATCGCTTGCATGGCTCTGCGGCTGGCATTGAACTCCACAGGCAGCGTCACCAGCTGGAAAACCAAAGAAAGTGCGAAACAGGCAATACCGATATAGACAAGGGTGTAGTTGTATTCTCCGGCAACACCCAGCAAAACACCCAGCAGGATCAGGGGCATGGCCAGCTTACTGCCGAAATTGGTGACGGGGATAATGGCGGCCCGGAGTTTAATAGGGCCATAGCTTTGGGCGTACTGAACAGCGTGACCTGCTTCGTGGGCGGCCACACCGATGGCAGCCACAGAGGAAGCGTCGTAAACACTGTCAGAAAGCCGGATCACATTGGTTTTGGGGTCGAAATGATCTGTCAGGTTTCCACTGACCCGTTCGATCCGCACACCGCTGACACCGTTGGCGGCAAGCACCCGACGGGCTGCTTCCGCACCGGTAATTCTACGGCTGGAAAATTGCTTGGAGTATTTTTTGAATGTGGAATTCACATTGGTACTGGCCCAGATCGACAAGATAATACAGGGCAGCACCAGGATCAGATAGGTGAAATCAAATCCGTAGTAATAAAAAGGCATGGATAATCTCCTTGTTCATATTCGGTTTCCCCAAAGGGGATAACTTAACGGTAGGTATATTATAGCCGCACAGGGCAGTTTTGTAAATCCTAATCTGCCAAGTATTGTCTGAGGTATGCCAATACTTGTTTCTTATCCGCTGACCACAGCGGTGCCACCAGCTCCTTTTTCGCGCCGTCACCGGTGATGCGGTGTACGGTAACATGGTTTGGAACGACATTGAGACAGTCCTTGAGAATAGAAGCGTATTCTTCCATCGTCAAACAGCGAAAAGTGCCTTTATGATAATCTTTTTCCAACTGTGTGCCTTTCAATACATGCAAAAGATGGAATTTTACTCCGTCAGTACCGGCCTTAATGACCTCCCGGGTGGTCTTTAACATCATTTCCTGTGTTTCTCCCGGCAGTCCCAGAATAATGTGGGTAACGACTTCCAACCCGGCTGCTTTTAACCGCTTCACGGCATCGTGGTAAACCTCCGTCCGGTAGCCACGATGAAAGGCTTCTGCGGTTGCATCGTGAACGGTTTGCAGGCCAAGCTCTACGGTGATGGGTTTGATTTTGTTGAGTTTTTCCAGTAATGCCAACACATCGTCACCCAAACAGTCCGGCCGGGTTCCGATGGCAAGTCCTACAATATCATCCGGTTCCATAGCCTCCCGGTAAAGCGGTTCCAATTTGGAAACAGGGCCGTAGGTGTTGGTGAAGGATTGAAAATAGGCGATATATTTTCCATGTTTATTTTTGAAGGCAACTCTTTTTTTCGCTTGCTCCAACTGCTCCCGGATGGATACGCCTGATGCGGCAAAATCTCCACCGCCGGCAGCGGAGCAGAAGGCGCAGCCACCGGTGCCGATTGTGCCATCCCGGTTGGGACAGGTGAAACCGGCATCGATAGCCAGCTTATATACTTTACAACCAAACTGGCTGCGATAATGCTGAGAAAGCGTCCGGTACACAATAGCACCTCCTGTTGCGCATTTGATTTTCTTATATTATACTAAATAAAGAAAATGGTGCAACGAAAAAATTGAAAACTAGTGAGTAAAAACAGATCCTTCTTCGTTATAGGAGTAGAGAGGTGATCCAAATGCGTGAAATCGGTGAAAGTAGCTACCGCCGTTTTTTGCAGGGTGACAGCCAGGCATTGGAAGAATTGATACGTACATATTCCGATGCCTTGGTTCGGTTTGCTTACAGCTATGTGAAAAATTCCGCTGCTGCTGAGGATTTGGCAGGGGATACCATAGCGCTGCTGTTTATGAAAGGCAAGCACTTTGTTTCGGAGTATCAGCTGAAGTCTTATTTGTATAAGGTTACCCGCAGCCTCTGTGTGGATTATCTGCGAAAGCACAAAAAAGAAGTGCCTTTGGAGGATGTGGAAAATATTCTCCTTTCGGAAAGCGCAGAGACCGATTATCTGCGCCGCAGTCGGGATGAGAAGCTGTATGTCTGTATGCAAAGACTGCCGGATCAATATAGGGAAATCTTACAACTGACTTATTTTTCCGGATTTTCTTTGCAGGAAAGCGGTAAGATCCTGGGAAAGAATGTAAAGCAAATGTACAACCTGCATACACGCGCCAAGATGGCCTTGAAGCTGCTTTTGGAAAAGGAGGGCATTACGGATGAAGACTTATGAGGAGCGCTGCGCTGATGTAACAGCGAAGATTACAAAATTAAAAAAACGAAAGAGAAACCGGCAAATTGCCATATTTTCCGGCTGCTTATGCCTGGTAGCAGCACTGGTACTGGTGCTGTTTTGGCCTTTGGATACCGGAGCACCCAATGTTTCCCGGTACGCAGACAGCTCTTACTACAGCCTGATACAGCGCATCAATGAGGCGACTTATGTAAAACCGAGATACAAAAATAATTTTGAAAAGCTGACCGAGCAGTTCGTAAGATATGATTTTTCCGGTGGTGCTATGGGGCCACCTGTGATGAATGCGCCGGCAGAAGACGCGCTGAATGGTTCTGCAGGGGGAACTTATGTAGAGGTAACAGATAATCAGGTGGCAGGTGTCATCGAAGCGGATATCGTGAAGCGCTCTGACCGGTATATCTTCCATCTTTACGGCAAGGAACTGCGAATCTACAGCATTGCCGGAGAAAACTCGAAACTGGTGACAAACTTTGCGCTGGAGGATTCTGAGGAAACGGTTTGGTATGATGCCCCTGAGATGTATCTATCCCAGGACTGCCGGACGGTATATGTGATTCGCAGCGGCAGCTGGAAAACGGCAGAGCGAGTCAATGCGTTTGTTTCGGTGTTGGCTTTGGATGTTTCAGATGTTACAGCCGTAAAAACAAAAGAGCAGGTATTTATGACCGGCAATTACCTGTCTTCCCGTATGGTGGGGAACGATCTTCTGCTGATGGGACAGTATCAAATTCGCCAGGGTGTAGACTTTTCGGATGAATCCACATTTCTTCCCATGGTAGGAACCCGGGATCAAATGCAGCCTGTGGCTGCAGAGGATATTTATGCCCCCGAGGAATTAACCACTACACGCTATACCGTGGTGTGCAAGCTGGATGGAGAGAACCTGGCGGTAAAGGACAGCGCGGCATTTCTTTCCTATTCCCAGGAGCTGTATGTATCTGCGGAAACCATCTATGCAACCAGAACTTATACCGAGCAAACCGATACCGGCAGCCGTACCATGACCCACATCACAGCACTGGGATATGCCGCAGAGGGACTAGAGCATAAGGGTAGCATTGCTATTGCCGGTACTGTGAAGAATCAGTATAGCCTAGATGAATTTGAGGGTGTACTGCGAGTGGTAACTTCTACTACGGAGACGATTACCGGTTCTGATGGAGACAATGCCTGGGGTAAGACAAAGCGCAATGTGAATCTGACCTGTATTGATTTGCAGACTATGGAAGTTCTTGCTCAGGTGGAAGCCTTTGCACCGGAAGGAGAAACGGCGGAATCCGTCCGTTTTGACGGGGATAAGGCCTATGTCTGCACCGCAGAGGTCATCACATTGAAAGACCCGGTGTATTTCTTCGATCTGAGCGATCTTGGGAATATTACCTGGAAGGATACCGGAACTATCGATGGCTATTCCAGTTCTCTTGTGAATTTCCGGGATGGCTACCTGTTGGGAATCGGCTACAACGGAAACCGGGATTTGAAGATCGAGATTTACGATCAGGTGACTGACGGTGTGGAATCGGTATGTGCCTACGAGCGCGGCGCCATATTCAGCGAAGAATATAAATCCTATCTCATTGACCGGGAAAACGGCCTGATTGGTTTGGCTGTGCGGGATTACAGCGAGAAAGATTATCGGTATGTTTTGCTGATGTTCGACGGTTATGGGCTTCGGCAGCTGGCAGAGGTGCCCATCTGTGTTGAACGGCCCCAGGATGTCCGGGCTGTGCTGATTGACGGCTGGCTGTATATTTTAGCAAAGGATTTCAACCTGCAAAAAGTTTGGTGAAATTTGATTCAGTAAATGGGAGGCAGTACCGGAATGGTGCTGTTTCCCATTTTTTTAGGCATAAAATTATGTGTGGTCAAAACGGGAAAAATGGTGTATAGTAATAAAAAAGAAAATAAGGAGGAACAAACCATGTCTGTTATCAACATTACCAAAGAAAATTTTGAAGAAGAAGTCCTGCGCAGCGAAAAGCCGGTTCTGCTGGACTTTTATGCCGATTGGTGCGGCCCTTGTCGGATGGTGGCGCCTGTAGTCCATGAGATTGCCGAAGAAAATGACCAAATCAAAGTGGGTAAGATCAATGTAGATGAGCAGATGGATCTTGCTATGCGTTTTCAGGTGACAAGCATTCCTCTGCTGGTGGTTATGCAGGACGGTGAAGTGGTCAATCAGGCTTTGGGTGCCCGTCCTAAGGAAGCCATTTTAAAGATGATCCCCTGAGGAAATCCATATGAAGTTTTTGTACTTATTGGAAAGCATCCGCTTTCCGGCTTTGGATAAGCTGATGCTGCTGGTGACACACCTGGGGGAAGAAACGGCGTTTTTAGTGATTGCCCTGATTGTCTTTTGGTGCGTGAATAAATACCACGGCTATTACCTGTTGGGTGTAGGACTTTTCGGTAACCTTGCCAATCAGTTTATGAAGATCACCTGCCGAATTCCCAGACCCTGGGTTCGGGACCCGGACTTTACGGTGGTAGAAGCTGCCAAGGCGGAGGCTGGTGGCTACAGCTTCCCCAGTGGACATACCCAAACAGCTGTGGGTACTTTGTGCGCAGTTGCGGCTGCCCAAAAGCGTAAGTGGATCGGTGCGGTTTGTGTGGCTTTGGCGGTGCTGACTGCATTTTCCAGACTGTATTTGGGTGTCCATACCCCGGCAGATGTTTTGGTAGGCGCTGCCATGGCGCTGGCTATGGTGTTCGGTTTGAAGCCGCTGATGCAGGAAAAGAGAAAGCGGTTTATCCCGATTGTCTTTGGTATCATGCTTCTTTTAAGCGCCGGCTTCCTTGCCTACCTGGAACTGTTTCCTTTCCCGGCAGATTTGGATGGGGATAACTATGCATCCGCCATAAAGAATGCCTATACCTTCCTGGGCTGCTTTGCCGGTGTTTTGGTGGTGTATGCGGTGGATGAAACCAGACTGCATTTTACCACAAAAGCGGTTTGGTGGGCGCAGATCCTCAAAGCAGTATTGGGTCTTGCCGTTGTGCTGCTGGTGAAAGAGGGGCTTCGCAGTCCGTTGGAAGCAATTATTGGCAATATCATGATCGCGCGGGCAGTCCGGTATTTTCTGATCGTGGTGGCGGCTGGCATCCTGTGGCCCTTGACCTTCCGCTGGTTTTCAAAGTTTGGAGCAAAGAAGGAGAAAGTATCATGAGCAGCATTCGCGTAAAGAAGTTGAACGAAAAAGCTATCCTGCCTACCTATGGCAGTGCGGCGGCCGCAGGCGCAGACCTGTATGCTTGCCTGGAAGCTCCCATTACCATCGAACCCGGCGAAACAGCCTGGGTCGGTACAGGAATTGCCTTGGAGGTACCGGCTGGCTGTGCGGGACTGATCTATGCCCGCAGCAGTTTAGGCACCAAGAGAGGCCTTGCCCCTGCCAATAAAGTCGGTGTTGTGGACAGCGACTACCGGGGCGAGATTCGTGTTGTTTTACTGAACCATGGAAAGATGAGCCAAACGATCGAACATGGCGAGCGGATTGCCCAATTTGTCATTACCCCGGTTCTGACACCTGCCTATGAGGAGGTTGAGGAATTGTCTGATACCCAGCGGGGTACCGGAGGATTTGGTTCCACCGGGAAATAAATCGATAAAAGCAGACAATTTTTTGGAAATTGTCTGCTTTTTCCTTTTTGCCTATTTACAATTTAATAGATTGAATTTATAATTTAAATTGAGGGTATATAGCCCTATATTCTAAACTTTGAGGTTTTGCTTATGGAAATTGCAAGTGCAATTATCACGATGCTGGGCGGCTTGGCCATGTTCCTCTATGGTATTGAGATTATGGGTGACGGCCTGAAGAACAGCTCCGGTGCCGCATTGAAACGGGTTCTGGAAAAACTGACCGGCAATGTGATCACGGGTATCTTAACAGGTACTTTGGTTACTGCTGTTATTCAAAGTTCCACTGCTACCATTGTTTTGGCGGTGGCGTTGATCGGCGCAGGTGTTCTGACGCTGAAGCAAGCGGTGTCCATCGTCATGGGTGCCAATATTGGTACTACCGTTACGGCTTGGATCACCAATCTGGCTTTTATGGACGGCGGCGGCAACTGGATTCTGTGGCTGTTTGATACAGATACCCTCGCACCCATTGCGCTGTTCCTGGGTATTGTGCTGCTTATGTTCATTAAGAGCAAGAAGTCCAAGCTGATTGGCGATATTTCCATAGGTTTTGGTATTCTGTTTGTCGGCCTTATGAGTATGACTGGTGCGGTGAAGGGATTTGCAAACTCTCCTGTTTTTATGGAGATGTTGGCCGGTTTGTCCGATGTTCCCGTTTTGGGCATCTTTGCCGGATTGGTGCTGACCGTGATCGTGCAGAGCTCTTCTGCCACGGTTGCCATGCTTCAGTCCCTGTCTGCCACCGGCGCCATGGATTTTTCTGGTGTGTATCCTATTATTATGGGTATCAACATTGGTACTTGCATCGTTACTGCATTTTATTGCTTTGTCGGAAATTCCCACAAAGACTCCCGTCGTACCGGTGTAGTTCATGTAGTGTTTAATACCATCGGCACTGTGGTGTTTATGATTATTCTTAGCATCCTGCAGCGTTTTCAGGTTTTTGGCGCAGCGTTTTGGCACATGGAAGCAAACTCTACAGTTATCGCGATTTTCCAGACTTTGTTCAATGTATTTACCTGTATCCTGCTGCTGCCCTTTATCAATCAGTTGGTAAAACTGTCCCTTTTGGCCGTTAAGGATGAGCCGGAGAAGGCACCTGCCCATCCGGAGCTTCTTACCCTTACGGAGCAGCTGTATATTTCTCCTGCCGTGGCTTTGAACGAGGCAACCAAGGCTGTTGCGGCCATGGGCACTTTGGCAAAAGAGAATTTCACCAGAGGCTGTCAGCAACTGAAAAAATACGATAAAGAACTTGCCCAGGTTATCAATGATGACGAGGATTGCCTGGATCAGTTTGCAGACCGGGCAGACCAGTTCCTCATCGGTCTGAGTAAGTCCATTGAAACGGAACGGGATGATCGGCAGTTGGATATGCTGATGCAGACGGTTCCCAATTTCGAGCGTGTTGGCGACTATGCAACCAACTTTGTGGAGCTTGCAGAGCGCTTGGAGCAGGATAAGTCTTGCTTCTCTGAGACGGCTTATAAGGAACTGGAGGTAATTAGCGAAGCGGTTATTGAGATTCTGGAGCTTACCGTGGATGCATTCAGCACCGATGACAACGAGAAAGCCAAGTCCATCGAGCCTTTGGAAGAGGTTATCGACGATCTGGTTATGATCCTGAAGGATCGGCATACCAAGCGGCTCAAGACTGGTGCCTGTTCAATTAGTTCCGGTTTGGTGTTTATGGAAGTGCTGACTTATTTGGAGCGTGCTTCTGACCAGTGTTCCTCCATCGCGATGATGATGCTGTCCCGGAACAATGAGGCAATTCTGCAGAATCACCACGAATACCTCAGGGAGATCCATGCGGGTAACGATGCCCGGTACAACGAGGAAAAAGAGCGTCGCAGAGAGCAGTACATCACACGGCTTAAGGCTGTTATATAATAACCAGAAAACTGATAAGACGGTTGACAGGCACAGCGGATGGATCCGCTGTGCCTGTTTGTAAAGTGAGATAATAAAAGAAGATCCATCAGCAGGAATCTATCGACAAAAGGGGAATCGTATATGCAAGTGAGAAGATTCAATTTGGATATGGATTTGCAAAACCTCGAAGATTATTTGCGAAATCAATATTTGGTGAATAAAAATATGACCTCATGGTTGCCGGAAAGACTCCATGATTTGATCTATAGAGTGAGCGTACAAGAGGCTGATGGCGGCAGAGAGAAATCTGTAGATTATATATTTCTGTGGGAAGAAAGGGGAGAAATTGTTGCCTGCATACTTCCCGACGGTGAAAATATTTACATAAGTATCAAAAATGGATTTGAACAGATGTTCCCTTCTGTTCTGGCGTACAGCGAGGAAAACTGTCTTCCTCTGTTCCACAAGGTGGATGACGGATCTGTAAAGTTTTGGGTTGCCGTCAGCGATAGCCTATCCTATATGCAGAAAATTCTGCAAGATTCAGGTTATGCCAGGTATCCGGAAGAGGATTACGATAACTATGTAAGACCTTTGGAAACAAGTGTTTCGGTAGACTTACCCAAAGGTTTTCGTCTCCTTTACGGTGAAGATTATACCAACGAGACCAATAAATGGACCGCCCTCCATTTGGGCTTTCATCCCGATCACGAAGTGCCCGGTTATATAACGGATATGCAACCGTATATGTCGAGAAAAAGCTCGACAATGTACCAAGACAGTTTTGAATGCCTTGTGATTGATGAAAATAGCGAAGATAGAAACGATGTCTGCGCTTACTGTTTTGTCTATGTCGATAAGCAGTCCCAAACAGCTTTGATAGAACCTGTCAGCACCAGAGAAAAATACAGGCGCAAGGGAATCGGCACAGCGTTGATGCATGGAGTTATGCTTCGGTGCAAAGAGAGAGGCGTTGACAAATGCTATGTAAATTCGTTTGGCTGGAGAAAAAAGTTCTATAATGCCGCTGGATTTATTACCGAAGAAACCATAGGTTTTTGGTATAAAACATTAAGATAACAAATGATGAAAAAAGCGAAGCTGCATTTTGCAGCTTCGCTTTCATTGTTTTAGGATTAGTAGAACAGAAGATCGGAGTAAGTGGGGTAGGGCCAATAGGTTTTGTCTGTCAACTGTTCCAGCACATCGGCATGGAACCGAATGGTAGTCATGCCTTTCACAATGGTGTTACGGAAGTAGACCATGGCGGCCTGGGTATCTTCTTTGGGGACAGATTCCAGGTTCACCCTTAATTGCTCACAGGCATCATACAGACAGTCTGTGTGTTCCGATAGACGGGAAAGGAGAGAAGCTTCCGCCTTTGCCTGGACACCAAGATCCTTTTTTCGCTGAATAACCAAGGCAAGGTCAGAGCTGTAGTGTACGGCCGCTGGCAGGATCTGCTGGATAGCCATATCCAATGCGGTTCTGGCTTCGATGTTTATCACCTTACAGTAGGCTTCCATATAAATTTCGTGCCGGGCCCGGAACTCTGCTTCCGAGAAAATCCCATGCTTGGTAACCAGGGCGATGTTTTTCTCGGCAACATAGGCGGGCAGGGCTTCAGCGGTGGAGGAAAGGTTGCTCAGGCCCCGCCGCACAGCCTCATCACGCCAGTCGTCGGAATAGCCGTTTCCGTTGAAGATAATCCTGTGATGTGCCTTCAGGGTGTCGCAAACCAGCTTTTGCAGAGCAGCATCAAAGTCGTCTGCTTTCTCCAAGATGTCTGCAAACTGACCCAGCTCCTCTGCCATTATGGTGTTCAGCGCTACGTTTGGACCGGCTACCGACTGGGAAGAACCCAGCATACGGAACTCAAATTTGTTACCGGTGAAGGCAACGGGGGAGGTGCGGTTACGGTCGGTGGTGTCCTTGGGGATCGAGGGCAGAACATCGACGCCGATCCGCATAAGGCTCTTTTCGGGATCTGTGTAGTTGGTGCCGTTGATGATGGATTCCACAACGGCTGTCAACTCATCGCCCAGGAAAATGGAAATGATAGCAGGGGGGGCTTCATGAGCGCCCAAACGATGGTCGTTACCTGCGGTAGCAACGGTGCAGCGGAGAAAATCTTGATATTCATCTACGCCCTTGATAAACGCTGCCAGGAAAACCAGGAACTGCGCGTTCTGTCGGGGGGTCTTTCCGGGGCTGAACAGGTTTCTGCCGGAGTCGGTACACAGCGACCAGTTGTTGTGCTTACCGGAGCCGTTGACACCGGCAAAAGGCTTCTCGTGAAGCAGGCAGACAAGGTCATGCTTAGCAGCGCATTTTTTCATAATGGCCATAACCACCTGGTTGGAATCGCAGGCATTACCGGCATCGGAGAAAATGGGAGCCAGCTCATGCTGACAGGGAGCCGCTTCGTTGTGCTTGGTTTTGGAAAGCACGCCTACCCGCCACAGCTGTTCATCCAGGTCCTTCATGAAGGAAGAAACGCGGGTACGAATGGTACCAAAATAATGGTCTTCCAATTCCTGACCCTTGGGAGGCGCTGCACCAAAGAGAGTTCTGCCGGTGAGCCGCAGGTCTTCCCGCTGGGCATACAGGCTTTTGGGAATGAGGAAATACTCCTGTTCCGCGCCAACAGAAACATGAATGCGGTTTGTCTCGTTGTCGCCGAAAAGACGGAGAATCCGGGTAGCTTCCCGGGAAACTTCGTCTAAGGAACGCAGAAGGGGTGTTTTTTCGTCCAAAGCTGCGCCGGTATAAGAGAAGAAACAGGTAGGGATGTACAGGCTGTTGTCTTTTACAAAGGCATGGGCGGTGGGATCCCAGGCAGTATAACCGCGAGCTTCAAAGGTAGCCCGAAGACCGCCGGAGGGGAAGGAACTGGCGTCAGGTTCACCGCGAACCAATTCCTTGCCGGAAAATTCCATAATGACACGGCCGTCGCCTACCGGGGAAATGAAGGAATCATGCTTTTCCGCAGTGATTCCCGTCATAGGCTGGAACCAGTGGGTATAGTGGGTAGCGCCCTTTTCGATGGCCCAGATCTTCATGGCTTCCGCAATGGAATTGGCTACCTGAAGGGGCAGGGAGGAGCCGGTGGTGATACACTGCTTCCAGGCGTGGAAGGTTTCCGGTTCCAGGCGCTGCTTCATAACAGCTTCGCTGAAAACATCTGTACCAAACAATTCGGGAATGTTGATGATTGTATTCATGGAAGAAAGTATCCTTTCCAAATGAAATCCAACGGTCGCGGCAGGAATTTGCCTCCAAAATGACCATACATTATAATTTTATGCGAAGGATTACCAAAAAGCAAGGGTGAATTTTCATGGATTTTCCTCCGTCATTTTGCCCGGAATCGTGCAAACAGACGAAAATGCAGAAAAACCAAAAGAAAATGAATTTTTGTTTATCTGGATGTTGCATTTTTGGAACAGTTCGCGTATAATAAACCAAATTTATCCGATTTTGGGAAGAGAGGATGAAGGAAATGATTGCCACTTCTTGCAAAAATAAGGAAGAGCTTCAGAAAAATTATGAAAAAATGATTCAGCGATACGAGGCCTTAAAGAGCGAAGGGTTGAAGTTGGATATGTCACGGGGTAAGCCCAGCAAGCTGCAGTTGGATTTGGTCAGCGATATGCTTGGGGTTTTGGTCGACCATGCGCAGTGCATTGTGGATGGCTGCGACAGCCGTAACTACGGAGAACTGGCCGGCTTGAAGTGCGCCCGGGAGTACTGGGCAGAACTGCTGGGCTGTAAGCCTTCGCAGACTTTTGTAGGCGGCAATGCCAGCTTGAATCTGATGTACGATGTGATCTCCAAGGCCTATACCCATGGTTTGACCGACAGCCCCCGTCCCTGGTGCCGGGAGGAGAAGGTGAAATTCCTGTGTCCCGCCCCCGGTTATGACCGGCATTTCCGGATCACCCAGTCCTTTGGCTTTGAGCTGATCGCTGTGGAAATGACGCCAGACGGACCGGACATGGATACCGTAGAGCGCTTGGTGCAGGATCCTGCCGTCAAGGGTATTTGGTGTGTTCCCAAGTACTCCAATCCTCAGGGCTATACATACTCTGAGGATACCGTAAATCGATTTGCCAATCTGAAGCCCGCTGCCCCCGACTTTACCATCATGTGGGATAATGCCTACTGCATCCATGAATTTGTAGGGGAATTTGAACCCTTCCCGGATATCATCTCCTTGTGTGAAGCAGCTGGCAGGCCTAATATGGTCTATGAGTTTGCCTCTACCTCCAAGGTAACCTTCCCGGGTGCCGGCATCTCGGTGATGGCAACCTCCGAAGCCAATATTGCCTATCAGACCAAACTTTTGGGCGTGCAGACCATTTCCTATGATAAGGTAAATCAGCTGCGTCATGTGCGTTACTTAAAGGATAAGGCACACACCCTGGAACTGATGAAAAAGCATGCCGCCATTATGGCTCCCAAGTTTGAAATGGTGGTGCGGATGCTGAAGGAAGAATTGTCCGGTCAAAATATTGCCCAGTGGCATACCCCCAAGGGTGGATACTTTGTTTGCGTGGCTGCCATGCCCGGTACGGCAAAGCGCACTTTGGAGCTTTGCAAGGAGGCTGGTGTGACCATGACAGAGGCCGGTGCTACCCATCCCTATGGTATCGATCCTCAGGATTCTATGATCCGGATCGCCCCCAGCTTACCCCCCATTGCGGAGCTGGAAAAGGCAATGCAAGTGTTCTGCACCTGCCTGCAGCTGGCAGCCTGGGAGAAGATGCTTCAAGATTAAAAATAAGGGCGAATTTTCGCCCTTATTTTTTTGTTTACATTTGCTTAATTATCCTGTAATATATAAAAAAGGAGGCGTGACACGATGAAACCGAAGCAATTATGTTACGATAAACGGGGCGAAATCCTTGTGAAGAATCTGCAAAGCCGGCATTTTGAAGCTTATTATTGCCCGAATAAAGCATCCGCTTTGGAAAAGGCTTTGGAGCTGATCCCCAAAGGTGCCTCTGTTGGCTGGGGCGGTGCTATGAGCTGCAGTCAGATCGGCCTCCTGGATGCCCTTCGTCAGGGCGAGTACCGGGTCTTTGACCGGGAGCGCTGTGAGACTCTGGAAGAGAAAGAGAAAGCTGTTCAAAACGGCTTAACTGCCGATGTTTTTCTCACCGGTGCCAACGGTCTCAGCCTGGATGGTCAGATGGTAAACATCGACGGTTCCGGAAACCGTGTGGCTGCCATTATTTACGGTCCTAAGAAGGTTTTGGTGGTTGCCGGTATGAACAAGGTGATGGATACTTTGGAGGCGGCTGTGCAAAGAGCCAGGACAGTTGCGGCTCCTATGAATCAGCAGCGATTTTGCCTAAACAATCCCTGCACCGTTACCGGTGTCTGTGGAGATTGCAAGAGCGAGACATGTATCTGCAATCAGATTCTGATTACCCGGCATTGCCGCCCGGTGGGCCGGATTCAGTTTATTATCGTAGGGGAGGATCTGGGCCTTTGAACTGGAAAAAATGGAAGGCGCTGATTCTTCGGCATTACGACCTGTTGGCATATCTGTTTTTTGGTGGGCTGACAACGGTTGTTAATTACCTGGTATATATACCCTGTTTTAACTGGTGGGGGATTTCCGCCACGGTCAGCAATGTCATTGCGTGGCTGGTGGCTGTGATTTTTGCCTTTGTGACCAACAAGCCTTTTGTATTCAAAAGCCACGATTGGTCGGCAAAGGTGTTGTTCCCGGAATTGGGAAAGTTTCTTGGCTGCCGGGTAGGAACCGGTGTTTTGGAAACAGTTTTTTTGTTCGTGACGGTGGACTGGCTGGCATGGAACGGAAACTGGATGAAAGTGATTACCAGTATTTTGGTGGTGATCCTGAACTATATAGGCAGCAAGTTATTTGTATTTCGAAAATAGAGAAAAGGTGGCGACAGTATGGTGCAACCAAAGCGTAGGAGAAGAAGACGGCGGCGTATCAGAACACTACAGCCAACATTGATGTTTGGTGGTGTCCTGCTTGTTATAGCAGCAGTTGTGATAGGAATTTGGCTTTTATGGCGTGGTGCGCAGCCCCGGTTTGTAGATGTCATGATCGAGTTGGGTCAGCCTATGCCGAAAATTTCGAAATTTACCACGAAATATGCAGACCCGGACGAGGTGGAAATGCTTACACCGGAGTCGGAGATTCAGATTGACAAGGTTGGTGTTTATTCCGTCAAGTTTCGCTATGGAAAAAAAGTAGAAACCGTAACCTTGACTGTTCGGGATACCACAAAACCGGCAGTGACGCTGAAAAAAATGACAGTAGCACCGGGAACTGTGGTGACAGCAGAAGATTTTATTGCCAAAATAGAGGATTACTCCGAAACTACGGTGTTTTTTCTGGATAAGCCTGCAGTTCTGGATACCTACGGAAGTGTGCCGGTTACCATCTTTGTGCAGGATGCCCACGGCAACGAGACAGTGATCGAATCAAAATTGGAATACACATGGCTGAAAGCAGAATATCAAATGGAAATGGGACATGTGTTAACGAAGTCAGATCTGCTGCTGGATCCTGCGGTAGATGAAGCTGTATTGGATCAGGCGGCTTTGAGTCACATTACCTGGTTTGGCGTTGGTTCCTACGGTGTGGGTGCTGATTGGAATGGTGAGACCCGTGTCTGCAACGTTACTGTTGTGGATACCACAGCACCGGATTTGCAGCTTAAGGAGTTGTCCATTTATGCCGATGAAGAAGCAACGGCAGAAGATTTTGTGGAATCTCTGAACGATGCTTCCAGAACGGCGGAGGTGCGCTTGCTCACGGAGCTGAAATTTGGAGAAGTCGGATCGGTGCAAATCGTACAAATTGAAGCGATTGATGCCAGTGGAAACAAAACTGTGGCAGAAACCGTTTTGCGGATCGTGGAAGACGAGGCGCCGGTATTCAGCGGTTTGGATGACATTGTGACCAATGTGGGTAAAACTCCGGATTATCGGGCAGGCGTGACAGCTTTGGATGACCGTGACGGAGAACTGACCTTCCAAATCGATTGCTCCGCTGTGCAGCTGCAGAATGCAGGAACATATTTTGCAATCTATTCGGCCATAGACAGTGCGGGAAACAAGACAGAAATGGTGCGCCGTGTTGTGGTAAAATAAAATTGACAACAAACCTTAGAAGGGAAGCGAGTATGACAAAGCTACTGAGCGTTCTTTTGGCGATGGCAGTATTGCTGGGACTTTCTGCCTGCGGAAACAATGCTTCCCCAGCTGCCCAAAGTACAGAAACAAACAATGTGCAGACTTCTGTGCCTGGCTATGGCTTTGTTTTCCAAGGCGTAATATTGATTCCCGGAGACGCCTTTGCGGCAGATAAGCTTTCCGAACCTCAGTATATCTACACGCAAACCAACAGCGTTTTGGGCGGGAAGGATACCTTCTACAATTACACCGATATCGAGGTTGTTGTTTATGATGACGGAAAGACGGCTGTGATTCGGAGTGTGATGGTGCTTAGCCCCAATCTTAAGACCTCCGAAGGTATGGCCTTAGGCGATCCTCTGGAGCATGTCACGAAGCTTTACGGAAACAGTTACACCCAAATCGGTGATGAGTGGCTGTTTACCAAGGAGAAAACGGTGCTTGCCATTTTGACTCAGGACGGTTTTGTAGCTGGTATAGAATATCGTTTGACTGAAAATAATTTGTAAAAGGAAGAGCCCCTGGCGTTAAACGCCAGGGGCTCTTTGCACAATAGGTAAAATTTGTTGCAGAAAAACAAGAAATACGAAACATTCTTCAAAAAATATAACCGTATTTGTCACCGGTCTATGCTATATTGATGGCATATAATGAAGAAGCTGTTGTCAGATCCTTGTTTTTACCGATGGGTTCCAGGAATCGTAGGCTCTAACGGATGTACACTAAACTGGATGTCTACCGGGGAATGGGGATATTGCCGGGCAAAGGCTTTGATAATTCGCTGGCATACCATCCGGCTGTTTTCGTAGTTCGCTTGCGGCAACATGATGATGAGTTGGGAAGCACTGTAACGGGTCACTACATCGCCCTGACGAAGACTGCCCAACACAAGCTCCTGTAGATTTTCCATAGCGGTATCCAGACTGCGTCGCGAAAGACTGCGATCCCCGGTGCCGTGGATGGAAAGCAAGGCAATATGAATGACATCACCGCTGCGGATGATGGAACGGGCCTGCACCTGATAGAGAAGCTTGAAGAAATCGTATTCACAGAACACAGCACCTTTGGCACTGCTGGGTTCCTGCAAGTGATCTCGAACGACTTCTGCGGAAACGGCAAAATTGTTTGTTTCCCGGCAGGCGTCCCGATATAGCTTACGGCTTTCATCAGAAGGCATAACGCCAAAGGCGTTAAAAAGCAGCTCGCTCATAGTTTCATAGGCCGTCACAGCACCGGCGCGATCGTTCAGAGCGATTTGAGAGCGCATCTGATACTGGTAAAGCTCTTCGCTGTAAGGCTCAATTTTCAGTGCTTTGCCGGCAAGCTCCAAAGCTTGCTGCCATTGGTTTTTCTCACAGAGCATGGAAAGGGCTTGTAAGGCACCTTCCAAATACCGCTGGTGATAGTAAGCGGAAATGGGCATCGCCCAACTTTCCATGGAAAGCTTAGGAAGGAAATCTCCCTGATATAGTTCCAATGCCTGTAAAAGCAGATCCAGACGGGTGTCTTCCGTTTCTTTTGCGGAAGCTGTATACAGCCGGTCGAATTCTTCCACATCCAGCACCAAAGGAATGTCTGTGTTCCAGCCGTAATTGCCTTTGGTGTGAAGGATCAACTCGTGACCGGCCCGGGAGCCAAGGGGGTCCAGCATAGCACGGGCGCGGTAAAAAAGTGCTTTCAAGCGGCCGGCAGGATCGTCGATCTCCGCGGTAGAACCCTGGGTCAGGGTAAGGTACTGCTCCTGGGTGGTTCTTGTGCGGCGGGAATATATCAAATATGCCAAAAGAAGCCATACTTTTCGCATACGGTTATTGCTGTCATCGATCCGGTTTTCACCGCGGGTGATGGAGAAACCGCCCAACATGGATACATGGATAGGCTCAGACACGGCATGTTACCCCCTTTGTTTCTTGCTAACCAATATTATAGCAAAAAGCATAGACAAATTGCAATAGAAAATTAAAAACTTTACTTGTTATTAGCTGTCTGTTATACTGAAAATAACGGATTTATGTTTCAGAAAGGAGGGGACCGGAAGTGTTGCAGCGCAGACGATTTACAGCATATCTTTTGGTTTTGACAATGGTGCTGACAATAGCCGGCTGTACGGTGCAGGAGCAGTCTCAACCCACGGTTCCTTCCGGTTTGTTAGCAGTCACAAATCCGGAAACCCATCCTACGGAGTCCCAAGGGACAGTGCCGCCTGCGACAGAACCGGCAACACAGCCGACCACGGTTCCGCCTACTACCGATCCTGCAACAGAACCTACGGAGCCGCCGACCACCGAGCCGGTTACCCAGCCCCCTGCTACGGAAGCGCCCACAGAGCCCCCGACTACAGAACCTCCCAACACGCAGCCAACCACAACACCGCCGGCTACAGAACCGGAGCATTCGGGAGGAATTCCTACACAGGTGACAGTAGAAGCCCCCGGGGTTTTGGCGAAGAGCAGTGAGAAAGCGGTTATTGACTATTCCAACACCAAGGACGGCTATGTGATGGTTCGTTTCACAGTGCCTACCGATAAAAAGCTGAAAGCACAGGTGCAAGGCCCTACCACAACCTACACCTATAATCTTACACCTGAAAAATGGGCGGCATTTCCGCTTTCCGATGAAAACGGTACTTATAAAATTACGGTGTTTCAAAATACCACCGGCACCAAATATGCTGCAGTCATATCCCTGTCTGTGTCTGTGCAGATGACGGATGAGTTTGCGCCATTCCTGCGCTCCAATCAGTATGTGGATTTTGACGCTGCCCCCAAGGCTGTAGCAAAAGCGGCTGCACTTACTGCGGGAATCTCGGATCCGCTGAAAAAAGTGGAAAAGGTCTATGATTTTGTGGTGGGACATCTGACATATGATACAGAATTGGCTGCCACGGTAAAAAGCGGCTATCTGCCTGAATTGGATAAAGTGCTGGAAAAGCGAAAAGGTATCTGCTTTGATTACGCAGCCCTGATGACCGGTATGCTTCGTAGTCAGGGTGTCCCCACCAAGCTTGTTGTGGGTTATGCCGGTACCGTGTATCATGCCTGGATCAGCGTTTGGTCGGAGGCCGACGGCTGGGTAGACGGTGTGATCTGGTTCGATGGTGCCAGCTGGCAGAGAATGGATCCTACCTTTGCTTCCTCCGGTGGCAGCAGCTCGGATATTATGGACTACATTGGCAACGGCGCTAACTATATGCCGAAGTATTTCTATTGAGGAACGCTTATGAAACCAAAAGAACTTACAAATGAACAGATCTGCGCATTCTGCACAGCGCTGGAGCATTTGATCCAGGCCGGTATCGGCTTGGGGGATGCGCTGGTTCTGATGAAAGAGGGAGAGCAGGAAGCTGCAAACAGACAGATGCTGGCGCAGATGGCACTGCGTGCAGACGAGGGTGCGGCATTGTCTGCTGTAATTCGGGAATCCGGAAAGTTTCCCGGCTATGTCAGTACCATGATTGAAGTTGGAGAACGGACGGGGAAAACGGAGCAGACTCTGGCCGCTGTGGTACGCTACTATGAAGGTCGATCCCGGATGGACCGGTATCTGCGTTCTGCCTTGGTATATCCGGCTTCTTTGCTGGGTGTACTGCTGGCGGTGGTTTTGGTGCTGCTGATATGGGTGCTGCCGGTGTTTAACGATGTGTATAGCCGCTTAGGCAGCAGTCTTACCGGTGTGGCCGGAGGGCTGCTGATGCTGGGCAATGCTTTGCGTAAGGGTATGCCGGTGATCTGCGGCGTGATTGTACTGATTGGTGCATTCCTGGTAATTAAGCCCCTTCGCGGTTGGATTTTGGGATTGTGGTCGCGGATTCGCGGTGACTGCGGTGTTCACAGAAAGGTGCTTTCTGCCCGGTTTGTGCAGTCGGTTTCCATGGCAGTCAGCAGCGGCATGTCAGATCTGCAGGCATTGGAACTGGCCTGTACATTGGCAGACGGGGAAGGGGCGGCTTTTCGGAATCGGTGCGAAAAATGCCGCGCTGCGGTAGAAAACAGCAAGAGCCTGCAGGATGCTTTATATGAAAATGATTTTTTGACAGCTTCTGACCGCCGCCTTTTGCATGCAGGCACACGCAGCGGTAAGGGAGAAGCGGTATTACAGAAGATCAGCGAAGATTTGCTGGAACAAAGCGAAGAAGCCTTGGAACGGCGGACTGGTCGCGTAGAACCCATTGTGGTGGCGGTTGCCTGTGTGCTGATCGGCACAGTTCTGCTGTCAGTTATGCTGCCGCTGATGCACATTATGACGGCGATAGGGTGATAGGATGAAAAAGAAAACCTGGATTTCGCTTTTGGCTGTAGTGATGGCGTTGGTTCTGCTGATGGGGTTTCTTTTTGCCCTGGGGAACTTGAAACAGGGATATGCCCGGGAAGGCCGTCAGCAGTTGGAAGAAGCTCTCCGCAGAGCGGCAGTTGCCTGTTATGCGGCAGAGGGAATCTACCCACCTACACTGGACTATTTGGTGCAGCATTACGGCGTTCAGATAGACGAGGACCGCTATACTGTGTATTATGAAGTTTTTGCTGAAAATCTGATGCCTGAAATAACGGTTTTGGAAAAGGAATCATGAAAAGTAACAAGAAAGAACGCAAGCTTTCCACAATAGCAGCACTGCTGTTATTTGCGGTATTTGCCACCGGTGTCTTTGCGGTTTTGCTTACCGGCGCGAAAGTTTACCGCACTTTGGTGCAGCGGGATGAGACTGTCTACGACAGCCGTACCTGCAGTCAATATCTTCTGTCCAAGCTTCGGCAGGCCCCAAATCCGGATTCGGTGAGCATTTCGGATTTTGGCCAGTCGAATGCACTTGTGATTACCCAAGTCATAGAGGGCGATGCCTATGTGACACGGATCTATTGCCATAACGGATGGCTTATGGAGTTGTTTAGTGTTGCAGAGGGTGCGTTTTCTCCCGAGGATGGGGAAAAGATTTTGCCTGCGTCGGATCTGAAAGTTACACAACAGGGCGATTTACTGAAGATCGCCATCACAGATGGAAACGGAGAGAAACTGCAGCTGCAGTATACACTGCGGGGATGGGAGGAAGTGCCATGAAAAGAAGCGCATCTCTCGTTTTGGTGGAACTGCTGATTATGCTGACAGTGTTTGCTGTGGCGGCCGCCCTTTGCCTGCGAGCCTTTGTTTGGTCGGACAACAATTCGAAGCAAAGCGCTGCGGAAGATTTTGCCCTAATCCAGACACAAAATGCAGCAGAGACCTTGAAGCATTATCGAGGAGATTTTTCCCTGGCAGCCCGTGATTACGGCGGTCAGTGGGACGGAAACTCCTGGAATGTTTCCTATAACGATAGCTGGAACGTAACTGCTGAAAAAGCTGTTTACTTTCTCCAAGTAATGCCGATATCTTGTGAAACGGACTATTTAGGTCAGGCAAGACTGACGGTGGTAGACGGGGAAGGGTCTGTATTGGCAGAGCTTTCTGTGTGCTGGCAGGAGGTGGAACCATGAACAAATCCAACCTAAGCGCTGTTGGCATCAGTTCCTTGCTGGTGATCTTCGCGGTGTTGTGCCTTGCTGTTTTCGCGTTGCTGTCTGTTTCTACGGTACAGGCGCAAAAAAGGTTGGCGGAGAGTTCCAGGGAAGCTGTAACAGGTTACTACAGAGCAGATTGTGAAGCAGAAGAGATTTTGGCTTCCCTGCGTGGCGGAGAGTCACCGGAGGGGGTTACACAAAGTGGTGATATTTTCACTTATGCCTGTCGGATTTCGGATACGCAGGTGTTGGCGGTTTCTGTAAAGCTCAACGGAAACCAATATACCATTTTGCAGTGGCAGGCGATTTCTGCTGTGGATTGGGAAGCGGAAGATAAGCTCCCTGTCTGGGATGGACAAGGGACATGAAAGGAGCAGCCGAATGGATAAATTGATGGAGCATCTGACACGGGCGGCAAAAGATGGCGCGTCGGATATATTTCTTGTGCCTGGAGGACCGGTCAGTTATAAGCTGGATGGCCAGCTGATCCCCTTGGAGGAAGAACGGGTTTCTCCCCAAAGAAGCAAAGCTTACATCGAGCAGATCTATGGTCTTGCTCAGCGGGATATTACGCAGTTTCGGGAAACCGGTGATGATGATTTTTCTTTCTCAATGCCGGGTCTTGCCAGATTCCGCGTCAATGTTTATCGGCAGCGGGGTTCCTGGGCAGCGGTGATCCGGGTGGTCATGTTCTCCGTTCCGGACTGGGAGAGCCTTGGGATTCCCCCGCAAGTGATGGAACTGGCTGACTGCACCAGCGGTATGGTTTTAGTGACGGGAACGGCAGGCTGTGGCAAATCCACAACCCTGGCTTGCCTGGTAAACCGCATCAATCAGAACCGGGCTTGTCATATCGTAACTTTGGAAGATCCCATTGAATATCTCCACCGCAATGAGAAGAGCATTGTCAGTCAGCGGGAGATTGCAGTAGATACCAGTAATTACCTGTCGGCTCTGCGGGCTTGTCTGCGGCAGGCGCCGGATGTAATCCAGTTGGGAGAAATGCGGGACCTTGAGACCATTCGTACAGCTATGACGGCAGCAGAGACAGGTCATCTTTTGCTGGCGACCCTCCACACCCACGGTGCGGTGAATACTATCGATCGGATTATTGACACATTCCCTGCTGACCAGCAGCAACAGATCCGTATTCAGCTCAGCGCGGTTTTGCGTACCGTTGTTTCCCAGCAGCTGCTGCCGGATGTGAATGGGGAACTAGTTCCTGCTTTCGAAGTACTGCAGATGACCGGCGCGGTTCGCAGCATGATCCGCGACAGTAAGAACCATATGATTAATGCAGCCATTGCGGCAGGTTCTGCAGAGGGGATGATCTCCATGGATCAGTCTGTTTTGAGTCTGTATCAGGCCGGGCGGATCACCCGGCAAACAGCTTTGCGGTATGCAGATAATCCGGAGCAAATGCTGCGCAGAATGGAATAAAACACAAAAACCTCTGATGAAAACCATCAGAGGTTTTTAAAATACAGGGAATCATTTCGTTGACAGATTTCTTTCGAAAACCCATTGTATTGACAGGAACAACCTTCCATTAAGTTTTTTAAGTTGCAATTCCAAAGCCGGTATGGTATATTGGATGTACCTCTTTGGAGGATGCTAAGAAAGGAGCAGATATAGGAAACTATATCGGTGACCGGTATGAAAAGAAATGCTTTTATGAAACTGTTTAAAGCTGCTGTCTCTTTGCTGATGGTAGTAGCGCTGTGCGGCTTGCTGTTTGTAGGCTGCGCATCCAGCGATGGCAAAGGCGGAAAAGATAACAACGGCAAAGATACTCCCAACTATGATAACATGACCCCCTCGGAGCATTTTGCGGCGTTGGAGCTGAATAATGCCAACGGCATGGTGGATGCGCTGTCTGCTGTGTATGGCGCATTGTCGCAGTCTGCCAATACGGCAAGCTATGGCACGGAAATGGATGTTTCCTTGCAGGTTGGCGACCTGGTTCTGGATATGCTGGAAGAAAGCTATTACGAAGCCAGTGGAGAGGAAATGGATTTCTCCTTCCTGTCCAAGGTGAACCTGGAAGTGGATCTGAATGTTAAGGACAAAATGCAGCAGATGGATATGGCCGTTGGCCTGGGTGACAGCCGCATTCTGACCATCTGCACCATTATGGACCTGGAAGACTTTACTACCTGGGTGGGCAGTCCTGAGCTGAGCGATGTCTTTGCTGAGATGAACCTGGTTCAGTCCGGCGGTATGGGCGGTATGGTTGCCAACAATGCAACGATGCAAACTGCCAATGCACTGGTGGAAGCATTGCCCAGCGAGCAGGAATTCAATGCGCTGATTAAGCGTTACCTGGAAGTCGCACTGGAAAAGATAGATGATGTTGATCGTAAAAACATCACCCTGGAGTTGGACGGCCTGAAGCAGGATTGCACAGTCCTGGTGGCGAAGATTTACGAAGAAGACGCTCTGAATATGGCTGAAGCAGTGCTGGAGACCGCTAAGACTGACAAAGAGCTTAAGAAAATTATTGAAGAGTTCGGTGTTGCACTTAACGATCTGATGAAGGAAAGCTATGCCCAGGCCGGCGGCACATGGACCAATGTTGATGTGTATGAGGCCTTCACCATGGCAGTAGAGGATGCCTTGGATTCCCTGGAGATGGAAAAGGAAGACCTGGATACCGAGGAGTACATCGAGTTGACCACTTATGTGGATAAAGAACACAACATCATTGGCCGCAAGCTGGCTTTCGACGGTGACGAGATGCACTACTACACCGTCACCGAAGGCAATGCTTTCACATTTGAGGCTATGCTGGCTGAAGTAAAGGCAACCGGCAGCGGCACCAAAAAGAGCGGCAAAGTTGACGGAACTTACAAGCTGAATGTGGCAGGCTCCGATCTGTTTACTCTTGAAGTTAAGGATTGGTCTGCAAACGGAGAGGAAATTAAGGGCACATTGGTTTTGGAGCCCAGCGCAGAACTGATTCGCCAAACCATTGGCAACTCCGGTGTAATGCCTTTCGCAGATGTTGCGTTGGAGCTGAAGATTGATAGCAGCGAAAGTAAGAAGGCGTTTGAGATCAACCTGCTGAGCAATGAGGCTTTGGTAGTAGGTATTGCTATGAGCACCAAGACTTCCTCCGGCGGTACGATCCAGAAACCTTCTCAGACCATTGATTTCAACAACCAATATCAGCTGCAAAGCTGGGTCGAAAGCATGGACTTTGATAAGCTGATCCGGAATCTGCGTAACGCAGGTGTTCCCGGCGAACTGTTGGATATGCTGGAAGCTAATTTGTTCGGATAAGGAAATATTGCGTAGATAAATCTGCATTTGGCGCTGTTTACAGCGCCAAATGCTTTATACGGAGAAAAACAATGCAGATAGAGATCAAACATATTGCGAAAAAATTTAAGAGGAAACAGGTTTTGCGGGATATCTGTCTGGAAGCCCGAAGCGGAACCTGCATTGGTATTCTTGGTGCCAATGGCTGCGGCAAGTCTACACTGCTTTCCATTCTTGCCGGCATTCAATCCTGCAATGGCGGCAGCTTTCTGTGTGACGGTGTAGATCTGCTGAAAGACAACAAAAAACGGGCAGAGCTGGTTGGCTATGTGCCACAGGGGACACCTCTGATCGAAGAGTTGACAGCGAAGGATAATCTCCTGCTTTGGTACGATAAGAAAACTATGAAAGAGCAGCTGTCTGACGGCGTGCTTGCGCTGCTGGGAATTGGGGAATTTCTTTCCGTGCCTGTTTCTAAGATGTCCGGCGGCATGAAAAAGCGGCTTTCCATTGGCTGCGCTATGGCGAAAGAACCGCCGATCCTGCTTTTGGATGAACCTACTGCGGCTTTGGACCTTTCCTGCAAGCAGAGTATTGCCTCCTATTTGCGGCATTATAAGCAGTCTGGCGGGTTGCTTCTGTTGACGACCCATGATGTGTTGGAACTGGATCTTTGTGATGCCTGGTACATCATTCGGGACGGTGTTTTGGTTCCTTTTGTTTATGACGGTAATGTTCAGGAATTGGTAGAGAGCTTGTAAGATGAAAAAGTATTTTTTAGTACAGCTAAAACGCATGCTGCGGATCGTACCGCCGATTGTGTTAGTGGCCGCTCTGCTCTTTGGTTGTGTGATTATAGCCTATGGAGCGATGAAGAATCTGGAAGAGGATTCGGGAAAAACCACAAAATTTCAAGTGGGTGTTGTGGGTACGGCAGGGGATAGCTATCTCCAACTGGGACTAAAAGCTTTGGAATCCTTGGATTCTTCCCGGTTTGTCATTGAACTGGCGGAAATGGAGGAATCGGATGCAGAGGCTGCAATGCGACGGGGCGATATTTCTGCGTTTATTGTGATTCCAGATGGCTTCCTGGATGCGGCTTTTCGCGGCGAGATTATTCCGCTGAAATTTGTGTGTTCTTCTACATCTCTCAGTCTGGTGACCATGCTGAAAGATGAGCTGACGAGAGTTGTTGAAACCCTGCTTCTTGAGGCGCAAAAGGGGTCTTATGGCGCATGGGGTGCCATGGAGGAAAACGGGCTTAACGGCAATCAGGTACTAAACGATATCAGCATCGAATATGCAGAGTTTGTTTTTGACAGATCCAATGTGTACCGCCCTTCCAGACTGACGGTTTTTGACGGCCTGGGAATGGACGGTTATCTCATCAGCGGTTTTTGCGTCATTCTGTTTATGCTGATTTGTTTGACTTTTGCACCGGTGATGATCCACCGGGACCATGCTCTGTCAAGAATGCTGTGTACCCACAGAAGACCCGTATCGCTACAGGTGTTTTTTGATTTTATAGCATATTTTCTTGGATTGCTCTGTGTGATTGGAATTGTCCTGTTGGGTGCTGTAGTACTGGCAGGGTATAGGGTTACTATGCAGGCGGCGCTGCAAGGACTTACGGTCGTATTCAGTTTGGGTGCCATGAGTTTTTTGATGTACGAGATCGCGTCCGACCTGATTAGTGGGGTGTTGCTGCAGTTCTTTGTGATACTGGCTCTGTGCTTTGTCAGCGGATGCCTGTATCCCATTACCTTTTTCCCGGATGCTGTGCAAAAGCTTTCGGTCTTTCTGCCTACCGGACTTGCCAGAATGCAGTTAGCGGACAGTATTTTGCAGATTTCTTCTTTTGGCACAACAGCCGCACTGTTGGGGTATGGCAGCCTCTTTATCGTCGGTTCCATGCTGGTCCGCAAGATCAAAGTTGTGGGCGTAAGGGGGTGACGGGATGAAAAAGACTTTCAAATGGTTTTTACTGCTGAATAAGCGGCTGTATAAGAAATTGACTTTTGTACTGATTCTTATGCTGATCCCGTTGTTGGTTTTTGGCTATGGCGTTGTTGCCCGGGAAGAAAGCGGTATGCTTACCATCGCCTTAGCCAGCGAGGAAGAATCTACCCTTGCTGCACAGGTGATGCAGGAATTAAAGGATAGTACCAATCTGATCCGTTACATCATCTGCGAAACACCGGAAGATGCGGAGAAGATGGTAAGTGACAGCAAGGCTGATGCAGCCTGGGTTTTTGGAAAGGACCTGGAAAACAGCATCTACCGTTTTGTCCAAAAACCCGCTAAGAAGAATGCCTTTATTCGTGTGGTGGAACGGGAAAATTCCGTTCTTCTGAAACTGGCAAGAGAAAAGTTGTCGGGTGCCATGTTTAAACATTGTTCCCGGGTGTTTTACCTGTCGTATATTCGGGAGAATGTACCCCAGTTGGATACCGTTGCTGACGAGGACTTGCTTCGGCATTATGATGAATATGCCATGGATGCCGAGTTGTTTGATTTTGCGTTCTTGGATTCCGATACAGAAACTCCCGAACCGGAGGATGCAAACTACCTGCTGATCGCGGTTCGCGGATTGCTGGCCATCGTTGTTGTTTTGGGTGGCTTGGCAGCGGCGCTGTATTACATTCGTGACGAGCAGGCTGGTACCTTTTCTTTGGTTTCGCAGAAGAATAAACCTGCGGTGGAATTCGGCTGTCAGATCATTGCTGTTTTGAATATCGCACTTGTTACGCTAGTTGCAATGTTTTTAGCAGGATTGACGGGGCCTGTGGGCAGGGAAGTGGTGATACACATTCTGTACACAGTAAGTGTGGCTGCCTTTGCTATGACTGTTCGCAGACTCTGCGGAAAGCTTTCGGCTATTGGTACGGCGTTACCTCTGTTGGTCGTGTTGATGCTGGTAATTTGTCCTGTCTTTTTTGACCTGGGCGCGCTGCGTCAACTGCAGTATTTGTTCCCTCCGACATATTATATCAATGCGGCCTATTCCAACAGATATTTGATGCTGATGATTGTCTATTCTGCAGCTATGCTGGCGGTTTATACACTGTCAGGTAAAGTTCTGAAAAGAAAATAAGCAATAAAAATCCTCCGCTTACTTAGCGGAGGATTTTTTGGTGAACGGATATAATTTTTTTATGTTGGTCAGATCAGCAGATGCGTCAAAAAGTCCGTACATAAGGATAAACAGGATAATGGACTTAGGTGTTGTCATGGGGAACTGCGCCATGGAGAACAGCAGAAATCCTGCGGTTGTCACCAGGATCGTAGCGCCCAGAATGCTGTCGTGGCTGTCTTTGATCCGGTGCATTTTGACGCCTGGAACGAAAATATTCCAGGCCATGGCGGCAAAAATCAGAATTGCGATGAGGCCGCCTTCCGCGAGAAGCTCAAAGGGGAGGTTGTGCATATGGTGGGTATCGACACCGTATTGATGCAGAAGCTGAAAAATGTTCAGATTGCCGAATCCGTAGCCGCCAACAGGCTGCTGCCGGAACGCCCGGAGAGCAACGATCCATGCATCAAAGCGCTTATAGATGGAACTGTCTTCAAAGTTGAGATCGGTGAATCTTTCCCAGAAGGGATTGGGAATCAGCTTAAACAGAGCCAAACTCACAAACAAGATCAGCAGACCCCATCTGGACAGGCGCGACTTGGCAAAAGTAAGGATCAGAAACGCAAAAGCCATAGGAACAATGGCAAAGTAAAAACTGCGGCAGAATGCGAACAACACACCCACGAAGGTGATAACCAGCAACAGACTGTGCAGGATCCGGCCGTTTCTGTTGGTGGAGGTGTTCAGACAGTACAGTCCGAAGGGCAACACCAGCAGGGTCTCCATAGCGTAGAGATTGGGGTTGCTGAAGGTAGAGGCGGTTCGGTTTCCGGACCAATATGTATAAAAACTTGTGGAAGAGAAGGTCTTGTAAAGATAGGTATCCAGAGGATACCACAGATTGCGGATGTTGAGGAAATCACCAAACAGATTCAGTATGTATTGTACAATACTAATGATTCCACAGATAAAGGCAAAGATCATAAAGGTTTTGAATGTGATCCGCAGCCGTGATTTGTCCGTAAGGATTGTAGTGAAAGCGAAATAACCGATCATCATGGCGGCCCACAACAAAGCCATCAGCAAACTGTGAATTGGCTTTAGTGCGTAGAAACAACTGATAAAACCAGTAATAATATACAGCACCAAAAGGATACCGAGCCGACCGAATTTTAATGTTAGATTCTCTTTCTTCATGGTTCGGATCAAAAATAAAAGAGATAGAAAAACGCTGCCAATGGCAAGGTATTCCGGTAAGAAAAATGTTAGGCTTAGGCAGAAGACGGTGCGGAACCAATCTTTCTTAAGAAGGGCTAAAAAGTTTTTTGTTTTGCTTTTGCAGTAAGCAAAACATTTCAAATGCATTTTAGAATTACACATAAAAAACCTCATAAGCAGTGTTGTATTATGTCATAATTTTCCTTATTTTATCATAAAAAATCGAATAGGGCAAGCAGAAAAGTTTTTATTTGATTCCGGAAAAAGTAGTTGAAATTAATGGTGGAATATGGTATGTTAAGGCAAACGCCAAAGGCGAGAACGAAAAGAAATGAGGAATAACTATGGAACATTATATCGTATCCCGCAATGCGGATAGTTTGTTTCCCTACCAAGCCTGGCCTACAGTAGCTAAGGATGATAACGGCGTGCTGTATGTGGCAGTTTCCGGTCACCGGTTAGGTCATGTTTGCCCCTTCGGTAAGAACTATCTTTACATCAGTAAGGACGAGGGTAAGACCTGGTCTGTTCCTCTGGTGGTCAACGATACCGCCCATGATGACCGGGACGGCGGCCTGTGCGCCTGGGGCGACGGCAATTTGCTGATTACCTGGTTCCATAATACAAAGCAGCTGTACCGTGACCGCGCATTCCTGGCAGAAGATCAGCCCATTAACAATGCCGCTGCGGCAGCACCGATTTCCTATGCCGTTTATGATATGTGGGATAAGCTGCCTGCCGAGCGTATGCAGGAGCACTGCGCATTTGTCCGCCGTTCTCGCGATGGCGGCTTGACTTGGGATGAGCCTACAACTGTCAATTTTTCCTCCCCCCATGGACCTGTCCGCACTGCCGACGGACGACTGCTGTGTGCAGGTTCCAGCTGGGATAACGAGGGTAACGACAGCATCTGCCTGATGGAGAGCAAGGACGACGGACTGACCTGGACAAAGCTGAGCAATGTGCCGACTCTGCCCCATGCCGATGTTTCTGACCCCAGTGAGCCCCATTGTCTACAGCTGCCCAACGGTGATATTATTATGATTATCCGTGCCTGGCGTAAAGAGTCCAAGAAGCTGAATCTGTACCTTACCCGTTCTACTGACGGCGGTAAGACCTTCGCTGTACCCCAGCCCATCGAGGGCCTGTACGGCGCACCCGGCCATCTGCTGCTGCATTCCTCCGGTGCTGTTATCATCACCTACGGTGTGCGTTTCGGCGACAAGCCCATCGGTACTTATGCCCGTGTCAGCTATGATAACGGCGAGACCTGGGGCGAGGAGTTTATGGTTGGCCGTCCTGCACCTGTATGGGATCATGGCTATCCCTCTACTGTGGAGTTGTCTGACGGTTCTTTGTATACGGTGTACTATCAGCGCGCCGTGGATACCGACACGTTTAACTCCGTGCTGGGTTGCCGTTGGGAGTTGCCCAATCGCTAATTGAAAAATGGATACACCGGGATTTGCAAATTGCAAATCCCGGTGTTTGTTGTATAAGAATACCACCGGCTGTGCCGGTGGTTCCAAAAAGCTTTAGCTATGCCCAGTCCCGCCGCAGCGGCTTGCCTCCCTCTGATGAGGGAGGTGGCAAAAATCTATTTGATTTTTGACGGAGGGAGAGAAACACGTAGAGAAAATTCTCTCCCCCAGTCAG
>JAGBTV010000040.1 GCA_017631155.1 Oscillospiraceae bacterium
AAGGCTATCTGCGAGGCAGAAGCTTACAACGGTCCTTCCCTGATCATCGGCTACGCTCCCTGTGAGATGCACTCCATCAAGGGCGGCATGATGAACTGCCAGGCTGAGATGAAGAAGGCTGTTGACTGCGGTTACTGGAACCTGTTCCGCTTCGATCCCTCCAAGGAGACCGGCAAGTTCCAGCTGGACAGCAAGGATCCCAAGGAAGGCTACCAGGAGTTCCTGATGAACGAGGCTCGTTACAGCCGTCTGACCCGCGAGTTCCCCGAGCGCGCCAAGGAGCTGTTCGTGAAGAACGAAGAGGCTGCCAAGGAGCGTTGGGAGCATCTGAAGAAGCTGGTCGAGATGTACAAGGATTAATTCCTGATATTCCACAAACAAAACCGCCCCTGGAAACAGGGGCGGTTTTCATAGATTCTATGTCAATCGTTGGGGCAGAGCCAAAATAGAATTATCTTGGATCGTATCGGAGCAGCTCCGGCACGATTTTTATGGATTGTAGAGCTGAAGCGATAAAATAATGGCAGACACATTCGTGCCTGCCATTATTTTATCACTTCAATTTATAACCATCCGTGCTATTTATTTTTCTTTTCCTTTTTTAACATCTTTCGCAGTTCAAATTTCATTTTCCGTTTGTCCCGATTCGCCTTAAAGCCGGATTTCAGCTCCGGGGGGTGATCCCTCAACTTATCCGGGTCAATATTCCGAGTTTTCAGTCGTTTGTTGGCAAACTCACGAGTCAAGGCATACAAAACAGAAGCAACCGGAATCATCAGCAGCATACCGCCGATTCCCATCAGCCCGCCACCGACAGAAAGTGCCAGCAGCACCCACATTCCTGGCAAACCAACCGAAGAGCCCACAACCCTAGGATAGATCAAATTCCCCTCAATCTGCTGCAGGATCAGGAACATGACCACAAACCAAACCGCCATCAAGGGGCTGTCCACCAAAATGAAGAACGCACCAATAAAGCAGCCGGCAAATGCGCCCACGATGGGAACAAGGGCTGTAATTGCAATTATCACACTGACCAAAGGCATATACGGCATTCTGAAAATCGGCATGCAAATCGCAAACATTAAACCTAAGATAAAAGCATCTAGGCACTGACCGGAAATGAAATTTGAAAAAGTCGTGTTGGTCATGCGCATGACCCGTACAACTTCATCGCCAACTCTTTCCGGAAGCAACGCGTAAAGCAAGCGACGAAACTGTCGCGCTAAAATCTCTTTTCTGGCCAAGCAATATAGTGCAAATACCACACTGATCACGGCATTAAAAATACCGTTGCCGATGCCTATAATGGTAGAAAATCCTTTGCCTGCAACGATGTGCAGACTGTCACTAATTAAAGCAACGGCTTTTTGAATCAAACTTTCTCTGTCAATATTCTCTAGATCCGTATTTTCCCGCAGCATTTTCAAAAGCTCCGGATGCTTATCCAAGAAAATATTGATTTTTTCAACACTGCTGTTAAAGAATACCGGAAGCTTCTCCACAAGGGTCTCCACAGTTTTTCCCAGCTGAGGAATCAGTAAACAAACGATTCCTGCAAGCACCAAAAGAATGAGCACCAATGTGATAAAAATTGCCAGGGCTCTACGAAAACCGTCTTTTCGAATCTTGGAAAGTTGCCGTTCCACTGCACGCATAGGGACATTTATCACAAATGCGATAGCCGCGCCGATGACAAACGGGGAAAGTATAGCCCAAGCACCACGCAGCACAGAAGTAATCCGCTCTGTTTCATGGAGAAGCCAGTACAGCACGATACATCCTACAGCACCAAGAATCAGTGTGCGGACTGTTTTTTTATTCAATTCCACTGCATTCCCTCCTTTTACCTCTATTATACCGAAAAGTTAGCAAAAAGCCAATAAATAATTTATGAATCTTTCTGTTCTTTTACGACTTTGCGCAAGGCCTCACAGAGCGCATCCACATTTTCCTGTTTGGTTGCCCAACTGGTACAGAAACGAACCGCCCGGTGTTCTTCGTCCACCCGGCATTCCAGGGAGAAAGTAAAATTTTTAGCGATTTCATCCAACACCCTATCCGGTATAATCACAAAGATCTGATTGGTTGACCCGGGAACATACAGTGGATACCCCAGTTCAGACAAAACATTGCGAATTTGATCTGCTTTTTCGTTGGCCTGTTGTGCCAGTTGGAAGTACAAATTATCCTGCAGCAATGTGTCGAATTGCAAGCCCAAGAGCCGGCCCTTTGCCAACATGCCACCACGCTGTTTAATCATGTAGCGAAAATCCTCAGCAAGAGCAGGATTGGAGATCACAACTGCTTCTCCAAACAGCGCGCCCTGTTTTGTACCGCCAATATAAAACACATCGCAAAGCCGGGCGAGATCCGGAAGAGTCAGGTCGTTATCGGCCGCCTCCAAACCATAACCCAATCTGGCACCGTCCAGGAACAAGTACAGCCCATTACTGCGGCAGCACACAGAAATTGCCTCCAACTCTTTATGGGAATAAATCGTTCCCAATTCTGTAGGATTGGAGATATATACCATTTTCGGCTGAACAGTATGCTCCATAGCCTCAGAGGCTCTATGCTCTTCCACCAACTCCTGCACCTGCCGGGCGGTAATTTTACCGTCCTCAGAAGGCAGCGCCAGCACCTTATGTCCGGTAGCCTCGATGGCACCGGTCTCATGGACATGAATATGCCCGGTCCCAGCGCAAACAACACCTTGGTGAGACCGAAGCGCTGCCGCGATTACTGTCATATTCGTCTGCGTACCCCCCACCAGGAAATGCACAGAAAGCGATGAATCTTCACAAAGCTTCCGAATGCGATCGGCCGCAGCTGTGCAGTAATGGTCTGTACCATAGCCGGAAGTCTGCTCCAAATTCGTCTGACTTAGGCGTTTCAAAATGCTTTCATGGCAGCCTTCTGCATAGTCATTGTGGAAATAAATCACATTGTCCCCTCCATGTATCTCTTTGCTTTCATTTTATCTTCTTTATGAAGACCTGTCAAGAACGCATATTGCAGAGGTTTTTTGCATAGAGTTTCTTGGTAGCACACAGCATCGGAGGGGATATCATGTCAGATACCATCGAGGAACGCGCCTGCGAATTGGCTGTGTACATGATTGAAACCGGCGCCACAGTCCGGGCAGCAGCCCGACACTTTGGCATCTCAAAATCCACGGTACATAAAGACCTGCAGCAGCGACTGCCCCAATACAATCGAAGCCTTTATGAAAAGGTTCGGCAAGTGTTGGATATCAACAAGCAACAACGGCACATCCGGGGTGGAATCGCAACCCGCAAAAAATACAAGGGAGAATCCTAAAATTCAATGTCCGGACACATTTCGTGCCCGGACATTTTGATTTACAGATCGTCTGCATCCTGTACTGGCTTGTCCAAAACATCTTCCGGCACGCCGGTGTAGCTGCCAAAAGGATCCGGTATCACCGGATCTACCATATCTAAAGGTATTCCCACCGGTGGAAGCAACGGCTTGACATAGGTTTCTTTGTTATTCTTTTTCACAGCAATTCCTCCTTTCGACTTTAGTATTGCCGAAAAGAAGGAATTATGCTAAGATAATCCCGGAGGGGATCCTATGTTTGATATTACGTTGATTACGATGGGCAAGCTGAAAGAAAAGTTTTATCTCAGTGCCGCAGATGAATATGTCAAGCGTCTGAAAGGTTACTGTAATTTTCACTTGATCGAATTGCCGGAATACCGGCTTCCTGAGAACCCTTCCCCGGCAGAAATTGCCACAGGGCTTGAAAAAGAGGCTGAATCCATTTTCAGCAAAATCCCCAAGGGCACCTGGTTTTGCATCTTTACTCCCGAGGGAAAGGAGCTTTCCAGCGAGGGGTTTGCCGCCAAGCTGAAAGAGGTGAAGCTGTCCGGAAAAAGCAGCGCCTGTTTCCTGATAGGTTCATCCTTTGGCATCTCCCCTGCCGTCAAGCAGAAAGCGGATTTCAAGCTTTCCATGGGCCCCATGACCTTCCCCCACCACTTAGCGCGGATTATGGTATTGGAGCAGCTTTACCGGGCAGAAGCAATTCAGGCTGGCAGTAAATATCATAAGTGAGGAATTGATTGTGGAAAAAAAGCTTTTGATTACAGGCTTTGAACCCTTTGGCGGTGAAACCGTTAATCCCTCCTGGGAAGCCGTGCAAAGACTCCCCGATAAAATCGGTTCTTTTCAGCTGACAAAACTTCAGATTTCTGTGGAATATGGAAAAGCAGCCGAGATTGTCGTGAAACAGGCCTCTCTTTGCAAACCGGATGTTATCCTCTGTGTCGGACAAGCTGGAAAACGCAGCGGTGTAACCCCGGAAGCAGTGGCTATCAATCTTCGGGACACAGCATCCCCGGACAATGCAGGGCTGCTGCAGCAAAATGTCCCCGTCATCCCCGGTGGACCTGATGCATATTTTGCAACTGTTCCTGTCAGGGATATGGTCAAAGCAATCCAGGCAGCAAATATCCCTGCCTCCCTCTCCCTGTCTGCAGGTGCTTATGTCTGCAACGATGTGCTGTATACGCTGCTGCATCGGTATCATGATAGCGAGACCCAAGTAGGTTTTATTCATGTCCCCTATCTGCCCCAACAGGCCAAGGAAGGCATTCCGTCCCTGACGCTGGAACAAATTACCGATGCTTTGATTGCAGCAGTTGAAGCACTTTCATAACGGCCTTTCGAGTCCCATCTTGAGCATTAAAAATCCGGATACCCCAAAAGGGGTATCCGGATTTTTGGTGCGAGAGATGGGACTCGAACCCACACGGCGAAACCACACGCACCTCAAACGTGCTTGTCTACCATTCCAACACTCTCGCAAGTGCTAAGGTATTATAACCTTTTCCCAGGTTTTTGTCAACATATTTTTGGAATCTATTGCAAGTTTCCTTCTTCTCTGTTAAACTATAAGCAAAACAAGGAGGGACTGCCTGTGACACGATTTTTTGTAGAGCCGGAAGAGCTTCAGCCGGATTTTTTGGTCCTCACCGGAGAGAATGCCCAACACGCTAAGGTTTTGCGTTTGAAATGCGGAGAAAATGTTCTTGTCTGTGACGGGCAGGGTAAGGAATGTGTATGCACCGTCAGCGATGTAAGTCCCGATCAGATTTCTCTTGTGGTGCAAAAGCGCCAGGAGTCCCAAGCGGAGCCTTGCGTTCAGGTCAGTGTCTACATGGCCTTTCCCAAGGGTGACAAGCTGGAGCATGTGATCCAAAAAGCCACCGAGCTGGGTGCCTACGAAATCGTAGCCTTCCCCTCTTCCCGCTGTGTGTCCAGGCCCGATGACAAAAGCTTAAAAAAGAAGCTGGATCGCTGGCAGAAAATTGCCGCCTCCGCAGCCGAGCAATCGGGTCGTGGCAGGATTCCCCAGGTCGTGACCGTCCCCAGCTATCGCGCTGCTTTAGAGCGCGCCGTACAGTCGGATCTTGCTCTGCTGTTTTACGAAAACGAGCAGTCCACCACATTAAAAATGGCTTTGTCCCAAGGAGAATACCACAACGTCAGCCTCCTTACCGGCCCGGAAGGCGGTTTGGAAATCTCTGAGGTGGCGCAGGCACAAGCCGCCGGTCTGAAGGTCTGCACCTTGGGTAAACGGATCCTGCGGTGTGAGACTGCACCCCTGTGCGCCCTGTCTGCCGTCATGTACGATGCCGGTGAATTTTAACACCAAAACAATAGGATCCGTCGGTTTGTAACCGACGGATCTTTTTATATTCTTTGGAAAAATACGCCTTTTTGTCCTTCCAGGGATTGCAAATGTCCACGCATTCTGTTATAATAACGAGAAAAGTGCCTCGGGTTAAAGGAGATCTTATCATGCGTATTGTAATCAAAATCGGCACAAGCACCCTGGCCCACGCAACGGGTCGGTTAAACATTCAGCGAGTGGAACAGCTGTGTAAAATTCTCAGCGATATTAAAAATGCCGGACACCAGGTGATTCTGGTATCCTCCGGTGCTATCGGCATGGGCGTTGGAAAACTGGGGCTGCAACAGCGGCCTAAAGATATCCCCACTAAGCAGGCAGCGGCAGCTGTCGGTCAGTGTGAACTGATGTATTTTTATGACAAACTGTTTAGTGAATACCACCATACCGTTGCCCAGTTGCTGATTACAGGCGATGATGTGGCAAATGACACACGACACACTAATTTCAGAAACACCCTGAACCGTTTGCTGGAACTGGATGCACTGCCTATTATCAACGAAAATGATACCGTTGCCACAGAAGAGTTGGGCATCGGTGATAACGACACCCTGGCAGCCATTGTAGCCAGCAGTGTAGCCGCCGACAAACTGGTACTGCTTTCGGATATTGACGGTCTTTATACCGCCGACCCCCATTCGCATCCTGATGCTGAACTGATCCGGGAAGTCCACGCCCTGGATGATAACATTCTTTCCCTGGCCGGCGCAAGCGGCAGCAATCTGGGTACGGGCGGTATGGTCACAAAGCTTCATGCTGCAAAGATCTGTATGGAAGCCGGCTGTGATATGATCATCACCAACGGCAGTCAACCCACAAACCTTTATGCCATTATCGACGGCGAAAGCGTCGGTACCCTGTTTTACGGAGAACGCGTATGATCGATATGCTAAAAGCTGCCAAGGCAGCAAAGCCGGAAATCGCCCGGCTGACTGAGAGCCAAAAAAATGCCGCGCTGAACGCCATGGCAGATGCCCTGATCACCAACACACAGCAGATCCTTTCTGCCAACGCGGAAGATATGGAAAAAGCGAAGGGAACAGTTTCCACCGTCATGCTGGACCGGCTGCAGCTAACCCCTGCCCGAATAGAAGGCATGGCCAAGGGCATCCGGGAAGTAGCCGCTTTGCCCGACCCAGTAGGGAGACTTCTGGAGGAACACACCCGATCTGACGGTTTGAATATTCGGAAAATTTCCGTTCCCATGGGCGTTATTGCCATTATCTACGAAAGCCGCCCCAATGTTACCAGCGACGCTGCTGCATTGGCCTTAAAAAGCGGCAATGTCTGTATCCTTCGTGGCGGTAAGGAAGCCTTTTCTTCTGCCAACGCCATTGTCCAGGCCTTAAAAGAGGGTTTGCGATCCGTTGGCATTACGGAAAATGCCGTAAATCTTGTGCAAGACACCACCCGTGCCAGTGCAACGTCTTTAATGCAGGCGGTAGGCTATGTAGATCTGCTGATCCCCCGGGGCGGTGCAGGCCTCATAAACGCCTGTGTCACCCAAGCAACCGTTCCCTGCATTGCCACCGGCACCGGAATTTGCCATGTGTATGTGGAAAAAACCGCAGATCAGAACATGGCACTTTCCATCATTGAAAACGCAAAAACCAGCCGCCCCAGCGTCTGCAACGCAGAAGAGGTGCTGCTGGTAGATAAGGCCATCGCCCCCGCCTTCCTTCCCCGGCTGAAAGACCGGATCCCTCAGGTAGAATTACGGCTCGATGCTTTCGCTCAAACCATTATCCCCGGCACACCTGCCGGAGAGAAGGATTTTGATACAGAATTCCTGGATTATATTTTGGCAGTCAAGTGTGTGGAAAATGTAGAGGAAGCGGTTGCCCACATCTCTGCCCACTCCACCGGTCACAGTGAAGCCATCGTATCTCAGGACGAAAACGCCATCACCGCATTTACCGCCGGCATTGACAGCGCAGCGGTTTATGTAAATGCTTCCACCCGTTTTACAGACGGTGGTGAATTCGGACTTGGCTGTGAAATGGGCATTTCCACCCAAAAGCTTCACGCAAGAGGCCCTATGGGACTGAGGGAACTGACCACCTATAAATATGTCATTCAAGGCAACGGACATGTGAGGTAATAACTATGAAATATGGATTTATTGGCTGCGGCAATATGGGCGGTGCGTTGGCAAAAGCCCTTGCCTGTTCCACAACAGACATTCTTCTGTCTGACCCCTCTCCCAAGACCCAGGCATTGGCCCAGGAACTGGATTGTTTCATTGGCGACAATGAAACCGCCGCCTGGGAATGTGAGCGTCTATTCTTGGCAGTAAAGCCACAGATGATGGAAGCAGTGCTTCGTCCTTTGGCTCCCATCCTGCGGCAAAAAAAGCCCTTGCTGATTACCATTGCCGCAGGACTTCAAATTGAAACCATCGAGTCCTATGCCGGTACAGAGCTTCCCATTATCCGCATCATGCCCAACACCCCGGTAGCTGTTGGCAAAGGCATGATCCTGTACTGCTGCAATTCTTTGGTGGAGCAGGAAACCTTGGATGACTTCCTGGCAGATATGGTGCCTGCTGGATCCTTGGATCATTTGGAGGAACATCTGATCGATGCCGCCTGCTGCGTATCCGGCTGCGGCCCTGCTTATGTGTATATGTTTATGGAGGCCATGGCTGACGGCGCGGTAGCCTGCGGTCTTCCTAGGCAGAAAGCTTTAGAGTATGCCGCCAACACCCTTGTCGGCGCTGCACAGATGTACCTGTCCACCGGCACACACCCGGGTGAACTGAAAGACGCTGTCTGCTCCCCCGGAGGCAGCACCATTGCCGGTGTCAAGGCATTGGAGGAAAACGGTTTCCGGGGTACTGTCATGGATTGCATCCAAGCTGCCTATAAGCGAAACAAAGAGTTAGGATAACAAAAAACGCCTTGAACGAGATTCGTTCAAGGCGTTTTCCTTGTTATTTCAGCGAATTACGCGAACGCGCAAGACACCTTCAATTTTCTTCAGCACTTCCACAGCATGGCTGGAAGGTTTGCCGTCCAAATCCAGCATGGTATAGGCATAGTCGCCACGGCTCTTGTTCAACATGTCAGAAATGTTGATGTTTTCCATAGCCATGGCACCGGTAAACTTAGTCAGAATACCGGGGATATTCCGGTGCATGATGGTAATACGGCCTTCCTTGCTGCATATACCCATATCGCAGTTGGGATAGTTCACAGAATTTACAATGTTGCCGTTTTCCAGGAAGTTCATCACCTGGCGAACTGCCATCTTAGCGCAGTTATCCTCGGATTCCTCGGTAGATGCACCCAGATGCGGAATGGCAACAACGCCTGCCATTCCGGCTGTGCGGTCATTGGGGAAGTCGGTGATATAGCGCTTAACCTTACCGGACTTCAAAGCTTCTTCCAAAGCATCGTCGTCCACCAACGCATCACGGGCGAAGTTCAGCAGGATCACGCCATCTTTCATCTTGGCAATAGCTTCTGCGTTAATCATCTTCCGGGTGCTGTCCAACAGCGGGACATGGACGGTAATGATGTCACACTTATCATAAATCTCTTCCCGTGTCTTAACAGGAATGATGTGGCTGTCCAAATGCCAAGCTGCATCAATGGAAATGTAGGGGTCACAGCCGTAGACCTGCATACCCAACTTCCGGGCTGCATTGGCCAAAGGACCACCGATAGCACCCAGGCCGATAACACCCAGGCTCTTGCCTGCCAACTCCATGCCGGCAAACTTGGATTTACCTTTCTCTACCTTCTTGGCAACATCGCCCTCATCCTTAATGGTCTGCACCCAGTTGATACCGCCGATAATGTCACGACAGCCCAGGAGCATACCGCAGATCGCCAGTTCCATAACACCGTTGGCGTTGGCACCGGGAGTGTTAAACACCACAACACCGGCCTCTGCACACTTATCCAGGGGAATGTTGTTGACGCCGGCACCGGCGCGGGCTACGGCCAGCAGAGATTCCGGCAAATCAAGGTCATGCATAGCAGCAGAGCGAACCATAACGGCATCCGCCTGCTCCATAGCTTCACACTTTTGATAATCTTCTGTCCAAAGGGCAGTACCCTTCTGGGAGATCGGATTTAAATAATGTACCTGAAACATAGGTCACACCTCAACCATTCTTTTTCTCAAATTCATCCATAAAGGCAACCAGCTGCTCTACGCCTTCCTTAGGCATAGCGTTGTAAATGCTGGCGCGCATACCGCCGACGGTACGGTGGCCCTTCAGATTGACCAAACCAGCCTTGGTAGCTGCGCTGACAAAGGCTGCATCCAGCTCCTCGCTGCCGGTAACAAAGGGTACATTCATCAAAGAGCGGCTGTCTTTTTCCACAGTGCCCTTAAACAACTGGCTGCGGTCCAGGAAATCGTAAAGAATGGCTGCCTTTTCCTCATTCCGGACCTTCATCGTCTCCAGGCCACCCATGCTCTTAAGCCACTGGAACACCTTGCCGCAGATATAAATACCATAGCAAGGGGGTGTGTTGAACAAAGAGCCTGCGTCTGCGTGAGTCTTATACCGCAGCATAGTGGGTGTGCCGGGGAGAACATCTTCGGTAATCAGATCTTCCCGAACAATGGCAATGACAACACCGGCAGGGCCCACATTCTTCTGAACGCCGCCGTAGATCACACCATACTTTTCAACATCAATAGGCTCAGAAAGGAAGCAGGAAGAAACATCTGCAACCAAAGTCTTGCCCTTGGTATTGGGAAGCTGCTTAAAAGTTGTACCGTAAATGGTGTTATTCTGACAGATGTACACATAATCCGCATTGTCCCGGATAGGCAGATCCGAGCAGTCGGGAATGTAGGAGAAATTCCGGTCTGCGGAAGAAGCTACCGCACAGGCATCACCGTAAAGTTTTGCCTCCTGGAAAGCCTTCTTGGCCCACTGGCCGGTAACGATGTAATCCGCCACTCTGTTTTTCATCAAATTCATGGGAATCGCAGCAAACTGCTGGTAAGCACCACCCTGCAGGAACATCACCTTGTAGTTGGCGGGGATACCCATCAGATCACGCAGATCCTGCTCAGCGGTGTTCAGGATTTCCTGAAAGACCTTTGAGCGATGGCTCATCTCCATAACGGACATACCGCTTCCACGGTAATCCAGCATTTCAGCAGCAGCTTCCTTCAAAACAACCTCAGGAAGCACAGCGGGGCCTGCAGAAAAATTATATACTCTTGCCATAACAAACGCTCCTCCCTAATGTCCACATTGCGTGAACATTTGTATTTCTAACATAATACCACTTTCTTCACAAAATTACAATATGCGAAATACATAGATTTGCTACTTCTTTTTCCCATTTCCCTGTGCATAACCACCTTGACAACCTCATAAAATCCTGTTATAGTCCAAAAAAATGCTAGGAGGTGTTCTTTATGCCCGAATGCACCCACTCCTGCGGCAGCTGCGGTCACTGTGGAAAATGTGGCAGCTGCTTGACATTGAATGAAGCAGAACTGCATCTGCTGCAAAAATTAGGTGAGATTCCCTTTTTGCCTGTTGCCCGCCGGGCTGACTCTGCAGATCCCATTTATTTAGAAGATCAAAACTATCCCGTTGCGGAATACAGCCTTATTCTGCAATCCCTGGAAGCCAAAGGTCTCATTACATTGGACTACGACATTCCCATCAAAGATCTCCAAAGCCAAAGCTACAGCAGCTATCCCATCGTCGGCAGTTTTGCCCTCTCCGCCCGGGGACAGCATGTCCTGGAACTTTTAGATTTACAGGGTATCCAATAAGATCATTTACTCTTGGCCGCCGGTTTTGCCGACGGCCAACATTTTTGTAGCCCCATAAGATTTCTCTCTTGTGGAAATGCACAAATTACCGCTTTTTTCTATATGCGAAATCACCAAATCGTTAATTCATACTATTCAACATTCCCCATTTATGCTATAATATATGAAATTTCGGGAAACTCCCAGTACATATATTCCCCTATGCAACTCTTTCAATTCCATATTCTACTGACAGCTCTGTCTATTCTAAAAAAGCGAGGTAATTATCCATGATTGCAATTAAAAATGCTACTTTGGTCATGCGTGACCATCTGATCCCCGAGGCTGTTTTATTCGTCGAGGATGGCAAGATCACCGGCTTTGGTGAGATGCGTACCACCCCCATCCCCGAAAACTGTGAGATCATTGATGCTCAGAACCAATTTGTTGGCCCAGGCCTTGTGGATATCCATTGCCACGCCGGTGACTGCCATTGGTTTAACCAGGAGCCTTTGGAGGCCGCAAAGTACCATCTATCCCACGGCACCACCAGCATCTTGGCAACACTTTATTTTGACACCCCCAAGGCAGATCTGCTGAAGCAGACTGCCCTTGTACAGGCCGCTATGAAGCAACCTGAAGGCACCAATATTGTCGGCATCTACATGGAGGCTCCCTACATGAACCCCAAATTTGGAGCCAACCGGGTAAACAATCCCTGGAAAGGCCCGATTTGCAAGGAAGATTATCAGGAACTGATCGAGGCCGCCGGTAACGATGTCCGTGTTTGGGTCGTAGCTCCTGAGCGTGAGAACATTGAAAGCTTTGTTCAGTATGCCAAAGCCTGCAACCCCAATGTCCGCTTTGCTGTCGGTCACAGTGAAGCCAGTCCCCAGCAGATTGAGGCTCTGATGCCCTACGGTCTTTGCATCGGCACTCATCACACCAACGCCACCGGAACCATTATCAATTATCCCGGTTGCCGCGGTGTCTGTGTTGATGAGACCGTCAACTACAACCGGGATATCTACGCAGAAATGATCTGCGACAGCCGTGGTATCCATGTGGATCCTTATATGCAGCGGTTGATCCGGAAAATCAAGGGCGATGACCGTCTGATTTTGATTTCCGATGCCTGCTGGTTCCAGGGCTCCACTCCCGAAGACTATATCGGCGTGACCGATCTGTGCTTTGACTTCCAGGGTCAGATCGCCGGCTCCAAGTTGACACTGGATGTTGCCTGCCGGAATATGATGAAGCACACAGGTGCTTCCATCGTTGATGTGTTCAAGTTTGCCTCTTACAATCCCTCCCGGGCCGTCGGTTTCCTGGATCGTGGCGAGATCGCTGTTGGCAAGCGTGCCGACCTGGTCTTTGTAGACCCCTGGATGAACATCCAACGCGTTATTCTGAACGGTGTTGTAAAGCAATAATCATAACCGCCGGCAATGTATAGCAGAAAAATATAAAATTTCGGTGTGCCACCACGAGGAGTCCCTATGAAAAAGAACAGAAAATGGATGAAGCCCCGGCATAGATTCGTAACCTTTTTACTTTGGATGATTCTCGGCCCATATATGCGCATCAAATACAGAGTAACCTTTGAAAAATTACCAAATCAGGGCAAGCGGGCTTATTTGATCCTGATGAACCACCAAACTGCTTTCGACCAATTTTTCGTTGGCATGATCTTCAAGCACCCGGTATACTATCTGGCCAGTGAAGATTTATTCTCCAATGGCTGGGTATCGAAACTAATTCGTTTTTTAGTAGCGCCGATCCCTATCAAGAAGCAAACCCTGGATCTGCAGGCCGTTAAAAACTGCATTTTGGTAGCAAGAGAAGGCGGCTCTATTTGCATTGCTCCGGAGGGCAACCGCACATACCATGGCCGCCCCTTGTATATGAAACCGGGTGTTGCATCCCTGGCGAAAAAGCTGGGTCTGCCCATTGCAATTTTCCGAATTGAAGGCGGCTACGGTGTACAGCCCCGGTGGAGCGATGTGACCCGCAAAGGATCCATGCACTGCCGCATCAGCCGTTTGATTGAGCCGGAAGAATACAAGCAAATGTCCAGCGAAGAATTGTTCCGGGTAATTGAAACAGAAATGTATGTGGACGAAGCCCAGGTGACCGGCGAATTCCACCACAAAAAGAATGCTGAATTTTTGGAACGCGCCATCTACACCTGTCCTTGGTGTGGCTTCTCTCCTTTTGAGAGTAATGGCGATCGTATTCAATGCAAAACCTGCGGACGGGAAATTCGTCACCTCCCCACCAAAGAACTGGAGGGTGTCGGCTTCCAATTCCCCCATCGTTTTGTAGCGGATTGGTACTTACAGCAAAACGAGCTTGTCAATCAGACTGACCTTACAACTCTGACAGAAGCACCTGTTTTCCAGGATTCGGCCCGTCTTTCCAAAGTCATTCCCTACAAGCACAAAGTCTTGCTGAAAAAATCCACCAACATCAGCCTGTACGGCGACCGTATCACCATAGATGACCGTATTCTCCCCTTTGAACAGACCCACGCTGTGGTAGTTTTGGGTCGAAATAAGCTGAACATTTATTATGGGGATGAGCTTCTGCAGCTAAAAGGCGGCAAACGCTTTAATGCGCTGAAATATGTGAATTTCTTCCATCGGTATAAAAATATGCAATCCGGTGATCCTGATGAGAAATTCCTGGGACTTTAAGTACATATCCCCTAATTATGCAATAAACCTCCCCGGCACAAGCCGGAGAGGTTTTTGTATTAAAGTAAGTTTTTCGCAAATAGTCGGAGGGCATTATCCCGGAGGATCTTTTGTTTAGCCTCCTTGGGAATCAGAGCAAACTCAATGCGCCCCCGCTGGAAAGCCGCCGAATAGGTATCCGTTCCAAATAAGATTCGGTCAGCACCGATTCGCTGGTAAGCACTTTCTACCATCAGATTGGTGGAACTGGCAATACCGGAAGTGTCCGTATAGACATTTTTATGGACGGCAAACTCCACCGCATCCACATAGGCTTCCCCACCCAAATGTGCCATGATGAAGGTAACCTCCGGATACTTGTCCGCAATGGGCAGAATATAGGAGGCATCCTTCTCCGGGTGGATCAAAACCACCGCTTGAAAGTGGGATGCAAAGGAAAACAGCTTGTCGGCATACTCTTCCAGGGAATATTTGTGATAATCAGGATGCAGCTTGATGCCCACACACTTTTTATGCTGCAGCATCCGCTCTGCCTGGGTAAAGGTTTCCTCAATTCTGGGATCGATCACCACCCACTGATAAAGGCAGTCATATTGATCCAGTAAACTATGCATATACGCATTTTCTTCCACGATCACATCGGTGTTCAGACACGAAGCAAAGGTGCAGCAAAACAGCTTTTCAATTCCTGCTGCCCGGTTGATGACGATCAGATCCTCAATATCCGCGCTATAGCCAAAACGCTTTTTGGAATCATCGGGCACATCATGGTTGATATGGCTGTGCATATCGATAGCGATCAGCTCGCCGGGAAATTCTGTAGGCAGGATCCATGGATTTTTCATGAACAGTCCTCCTTTTATACTGCATTTTTGTCATTATACCACCGCAACCGCAGATGTGTCAAATACCCTTTTGCCTTTCTTTTATACGAAAAGCCCTGCTGCTGCGAGTTCTTTTTATAGTCTCAGTACCTATTGAAAAAGCAAACTAAATGCCGCCAAAATAATCAAAAACGCAAAATTGAAAGCGGTAAACAGCAAAATATAGCGACCTGTTTTCCCTTTGTTTTGCTTGCTGTACTCACGATATGTAATCAGACTGGCCAGGGACGCAATGAGAGTTCCCACGCCGCCGATATTGACGCCCAACAAAAGATGCTTGTAGTTATCCGTAAATTGGGAAAGCAGGATCGCAGAGGGCACATTACTGATGACCTGGCACGACAGCGCGGACACCAACAAGGTGTTTTTCTCCAATAACCAGGAAAACAACCGCCGCACTGCCTCAATACGGGCCATATTTCCTGAAAAGACAAAGAAAAACACAAAGGTAAGGAGCAGCGGATAATCCACCATCTTCAAAGCCTTGCGGTCCATAAGCAGCATCACTGCAGGAATCACCACAAGCCCGATTCCGTAAGGAATGCCGCGAAATACGATAGCAACAGATAGGGCAAACAACATTAGATATACAATAGAACGCCCCACTGGCAAGGAGATTTTCTCTTCTTTCAGTTCCAACGGTTCCGGCTTTACAAAGATGATGCAGCAGACCGTGATCAGCGCAATCGCCAGCGCAAAGGGTGCCGCCATGATCCCCATAAATTCTCCGGCTGGGATCTGAAACTTGGTGTAAAGATACAGATTTTGCGGGTTGCCAAAGGGTGTCAGCATTCCGCCCAAATTAGCCGCGATATTCTGCATAATAAAGGTAAAGGCCATATGCTTTCCCTTGCCCGTAGTGCTCAGCACATACGTTCCTAAAGGCAGAAAGGTAAGCAGCGCCATATCGTTGGCGATCAGCATAGAGCCTATAAAGGTAATGTATACCAGTGCAAGAATGCAAATCCGGGTGTTGCGGAAGATTTGGATCAGCTTCTTGGCTAACATATAGAAGAAATGGATGTTCTTCAAGGCACAAACCACCGCCAGTACGCAGAACAGGCATGTCAGCGTCTTGATATCAAAGTAATCCAGATAGGCTTTGTCCGGTGGCACGAAAAAGCAAGTAACCGCAGCCGCGATCATGGCAACAACCATCACCACATTTTTCTTAAGAAAACTGGTGATACCCCGGTATAAATGTACGTGATTCGTAGTCTTCACTTCCTTTACAAAAAACATCCACATTATCTA
>JAGBTV010000041.1 GCA_017631155.1 Oscillospiraceae bacterium
CGTATGCGGTCATCCAATTAAACGATTGCTCAGCTGTACAATCTTTTATGCGTATATCTCTTATAGCTTTGTATTCGCCCTTGTTTGCAAATAACGCGGCAACTTTCTAAACCCTGTCCTGTTTTATGGGTTGTGGGATTGTTGCGATCCAAAACGCTCCACCGGAAACCACATAATGCACAAATATAATTGACTCATTTCAAAAATGTTGTATAATACAGACAAGGAGACATGCTTAATCTTTTCAGCTATGAGGCAAATGCAATCCCCGTGGCAAGAAGATTCCTGCCACTAGCTGGATGGCAGACATTAACCCGCTCCGCTACCGTGGCTACTACTACGACCAGGAAACTGGTCTTTACCACCTTTGGAGCCGCTACTACGATCCCCAAACAGGCAGATTCATCAGCCCGGACAGCTATGCATCCACCGGTCAAGGTCCCCTGGGCTACAACATGTTCGCTTACTGTAAGAATAATCCGGTAAACTATGCTGACCCCAGCGGCAATGCGGCTTTTTGGACAACTACCGGTGATGTTAATCCCTTCCTTGCCCTAACCAGTTACCTTGGCAGTGGCGGTGGAGGTGGTGGCAGTGCCTCTGCTGCAGTTTCCGGTGTGACAGCGGCTGTGCAGCGAAAAACGACTAATTTTGATAACTCAAGTGAAGAAGATGTCTTGAATAGGGTAGAGACCTATGGTGTGGCATTTTATAAAGGAGTTTTGGTAGTAAAAACGCAGTACGATGCTTCATATTCTTTTGGGTTTATAGGAATTAGTCATCTGCAGTTAGACTCCGATACCTTAAAACATGAATACGGTCACACAGTTCAATTGAAAAATATGGGAGTGGGAAAGTATATAGTGGATGTTGTGATTCCCTCAATTACAATTAACCTCCTGGAAAGACAAGGAAAGTTGCCGTATGACTATTATTCATATCCCTGGGAGGCGGAGGCCAATGCCTTGGGAAATGCGATACTTTCCCAAGAAAAAAAGAACCATTACCCCAAGGTGGATATACTTCGTATTGGGATTTGATACAATTATTCTTTAGGGATTAGTTGGGGGGATTATGATGAGAAAAAAGATGCTGCAGTGTATGCTATGCATGGGCCTGATGTTTTTGTGTTGCTCTTGTGGATTTTTGGGCCCACAAAAATATGTTTGTGAGGTTGATGATGTAGCATCAGTTCAAATTATTAGGTTGGAAGAGTATGTTGAAGGAGAATACAGATTTGAATACAACATTCTTGCTCAAATATCAAATTATAGAGCATTTGTGAATCGTCTTAATAATTTGAAACACTCAGTAAATTGGAGCGAACCAGGTTGGTTCCCTGATCAATGTGTTGTTATTAGAATTGACTACCATAATGGGGATTTTGACTTACTTTATCCAAATGTGCAATGGTTTAATCGGGACGGTGTGAACCACAGTGGTTTTTTCTTTTTTGACAAAGAACAATTTAGTGCGTTAATTTCCGACTACTGGGCAGGGTGATTCGCGGCCATGTAGCACAGGGGACGGTTGTTCTGAGTGTTGATTGTTGCACAGCGTCGATTCTCTGTCTTAACAAAAGAAAATCGGTTAGTCTACACAAACAGGGCCGGAGTTTTCCGGCCCTGACCAAAAACTTTTAACATCTTGCGTACTGGCGGTATACCTATGACTCCCTGGAGCGGCTGGATGAGATGGTAGAGCAGGCCTTTGACGACCAATGCACCGGCGCAAATCCCCGGTATCCTCTCATAAGCGAAATCAAGCAGATGTTCCTGAATGCCTACTACGGCAAGCAGTAATTGCATACCCTACCGCAGCAGCAAACCAGCTGCCGCGGTTTTTTCGTTTGTCTGGCAGTTGCGTACAGAGGCGTTCCGCCTCCCGGGACGGGAAACCTGTCCCCTACTGTCCAATAAATGGCAATTTGCCGAAAAGTTGATTTCTCTGTTTTCGGGTGGTATAATGAAGAAAAAAGCCAACAGGAGTTTCTTATGACACAACTTCGCTACGGTATTTTAAGTACTTCCTCCATTGCGCCCCGGTTTATTGCTGCTGTCCGGGCAGCAGGTGCCGGAGAAATTGTGGCGCTGTCCTCCCGGACTTTAGAAAAAGCCCGGGAAAAGGCAGCAGCCTGGAATATTCCCCGGTTTTACGGTTCCCACCCCCAGCTTTTAGAAGACCCGGGGGTTGATATCGTGTATATTTCCGCCGTCAACGCCCAGCACTACCCCCTGGCCAAGGCGGCTTTGGCTCATGGTAAGCATGTGATCTGCGAGAAGCCCTGCACCACCGCTTCTTCTCACACCGAAGAGCTTTTTGCTCTGGCAAAGGAAAAGGGGCTGTTCCTCATGGAAGCGGAAAAGATGCTGTTTCTGCCTGCTGCCCTAACGCTGCAAAAACGGATCGCAGAAGGCTTTTTAGGCGACATCTACATGGCCGAGCTAAGCCACAGCTTCTCCGCCTCCTATAACGGCTGGCTGTTTGACCCGGAGGTAGGCGGCGGTACCCTACTGTCCAGCGGCATCTACGCAGTGCAGCTGCTGCGGTGGCTCTTTGGACCCATCCATACCATTCGCGGACTGCGCAGCACCATGGAAAACGGTGCCGAGTGGCAATATGTCCTCACAGGCAGTACGGAAAGCGGTGTTCTGTTCTCCGCCAAGAACAGTACCCGTGCCATTTTGGACAACACCGCCAAAATTTACGGCACTAAGGGCTGGGCTGAGCTTCCCGAATACTGGAAAGCCCGAAAAGTGATCTTCCACCGCCCCGGGGAAGCCCCGGAAACGCTGGAATTCCCCTGTGAGCATGAACTGATGTATGAGGCTGAACATATCGCCCAATGCCTGAAATCGGACCTGCTCACCAGTCCCGTAGTCACGCCCCAAATTTCTTTGGACGGCATCCGCGCTTTAGAGCAGGTCAGACAGTCTTGGTAATGACAAAACCCTCGCCGAAAGCTACGGCGAGGGTTTTATCCTGTTAAAACATTTAACCAAATCGTTAAACAACTATTGACACCCTGCGTAGTATGTGCTATTTTATATTTAACCAAATGGTTAAACAAAAAGGAGGCAATATCGTGGGTATTCAAAACACTATGAAGGCCCTGTCCGATCCCATTCGCCGCAAGATTTTGGAACTGCTGAAATCCGGCCGGCTCTCTGCCGGGGAGATCGGGGAGCATTTCCCTGTCAGCGGCGCTGCCGTATCCAAGCATCTTTCCGTGCTGAAAGATGCGGATCTGATCCGGGATGCCCGGGAGGGTAAGTTTATCTTCTACGAGCTGAACACCTCTGTTTTGGAGGAGATCCTGCTGTGGGTCAAAGGTCTGAAAGGAGAAGAAAAATGCTGAAAAAGAATTGGAAAGTTTTATTGATTGCCTCTCTGCTAATTCTGCTGCCCGTACTGGCAGGCCTGCTTTTGTGGGATCAGCTTCCGGAGCAGATTCCCACCCACTGGAACGCTTCCGGCGAGGTAGACGGCTGGAGCAGCAAGGCTTTTGCGGTATTCGGTCTCTCCGGCATTATGCTGGCAATACAGTGGATCTGCGTCCTGGGTACTCTTGCCGACCCCAAGAAAAACAACCACCCCAAAAAGATATTGCACTTGGTCTTTTGGATTATCCCAGTCCTCTCCAACTTGCTATACGCCGTCACCTACGCCGTAGCCCTAGGCAAAGAAGTGCGAATGGAAGTGGTGATACCTGTATTTATGGGATTGCTGCTTGCCATCATCGGCAATTACCTGCCCAAGTGCAAGCAGAACTATACCATCGGCATCAAAATCCCCTGGACCCTGAACAGCGAAGAAAACTGGAACAGAACCCACCGTTTCGCCGGTCGGCTTTGGGTGGTCTGCGGTCTTGTTATCATGCTCACCGGCTTTTTCGGCGGCTTCTGGGTCTTCTTTGGCATTGTACTTGCCATGGTCATCGCGCCGTTTCTGTATTCGTATTTGCTCCACCGCAAGGGTATATAAAAGCATCACCGCCACGGCACCCCGCCGTGGCGGTGTTTTCTTGTAGGGGAGGGTCTTGTCCCGTTACAAATTCCCGTTTATCGGGCAGTTGCGATAGGTCTTGTAGGGGAGGGTCTTGACCCTCCCGGTGGTTTTGTAAAGCAAAACCACATCGCCGTAAGGCGATATTAGGGGATAAAGTGGGCTTTTCACCCATGTTGAATGGGTGTCGAACGGGAGGGTCAAGGCCCTCCCCTACAGTAGAACAGCGCGAGAAATGGCAATTTTGCATTCCCTCTCTCCGAGGCCAAAAAGAAACCCCACACCGAATGGTGTGGGTTAACCGGAACTCTATATGCACATCCGTCCACACCCCTACGGGATGCGTCCGGATGCACATGGATTCTCCCACGGGCTGTTATGAAGTGACTTTTGTCAAGTAGGAAAATGTAGATTTACTTGTCTATAATCTCTTTGTTCAAGGATATTTGAAAGGAGCTAAGACAATCAGAATTCCGGCATTGGCCACTCTGTTATACGTGGATTGGATACC
>JAGBTV010000042.1 GCA_017631155.1 Oscillospiraceae bacterium
AAACACCCAGAACATCTTTGCTCCAGATTGTAACATCAGCATTCCCGAAAAAAGTACGATACCCTACACCACCAGTGTAGGGTATCCGTTAATACACCGATTTGTTTTCCCCCACATGGAGAATCCCAGAAAACGCCCCGTAAGAATATTCTTGTAATCCCCGCTAATCCATTACTTCAAATAGGAGATTTTTATGAAACGTTTTGCAGATGTAATTTGTGTTCCTGCAGAAAAGTACGCCGAGTACGTAGAAAAGCACGATAACATTTGGCCCAGCATTGTGCAGATGATGCGTAAGGCACATATTGAAAACTTTACTATTTTCCATCGAAACGGCTATCTGTTTAAGTATTATGAATACACCGGCGACGATTACGAAGCGGATATGAAAAAGCTCTCGGACAACCAGGAGCATCAGCAGTGGCTGGAGTTCACTGCCGTATGCCAAAAGCCTGTGGAAACCGCCGAGGTGAACCAGTGGTGGGCCCCCATGGATGAAATCTTTCACATTTTATAAAGAAGGAGATACTAAGCTATGAAACGTTCCGAAGTAAACAACTACTTGCGGTGGGCGGTGGATTTGATGGACGCATATCAGTTCAAGCTGCCTCGCTTTGCCTACTGGACTATGGATGAATGGAAAGAAAACAAGGACAAGATCGATACCTTGCGCACCGTCATGCAGGGTTGGGATATTACCGACTTCGGCAGTGGCAAATTTGAGGAGATCGGCGCTGTTTTGTACACAGTCCGCAACGGCAAGGTGGACCAGCCGGGCGTAGGCTCTCCCTATGCAGAAAAATATCTGCTGTTTAAGGAAGGCCAGCGCTTGCCTATCCACTATCACGCATCTAAAACAGAGGATATCATCAATCGCGGTGGCGGTGTCATGAGCATTCGCCTTTATAACAGCAAGCCAGACGGCTCCGTGGATTACGAGAGCGATGTAACATACTCCAGCGACGGCATTTTTTACACGGTAAAAGCCGGCGAGGAAGTGCTGATAACCACCGGTAACAGCATTCGCCTGACACCCTACGTTTACCATATATTCGGCGCTAAGGATGGATACGGTCCGTTGATCGTCGGCGAAGTTTCCGCAGTAAATGACGACAATACGGACAACTATTTTGCCGAACCCGTTTCCCGCTTCTCCCAGATTCAAGAGGACGAGCCGATCCTGTACCCGCTGTGTAACGAATATTCCGTATTGGACGAAACTTAACTTAATCGTTTGTAGCTACGGTTTTGGCGATTCTCCGCAAAAAGTCTATACAGGAAAAAACAGTCAGTTCCTCCTAGAGGAAACAGGATGAAACGGAATTATTATTGGCTGCTTGCAGTCACGTTATTTTTACAGCAGTTTTTGATGGGTGGTATCCTTAACAACCTTTCTAGCTTGTTCACGATCCCCGTTACGCAAAGTATGGATATCAGCCGCAGTTGCTTTGCTCTGGCAGTGAGTACGAGAGGGCTGTGGCTTTTGGAAGCACTTTCTTTTCCGGCTTTTTTAACCCGCTTTAGCTACCAAAAAACAGCAACCTTGCTAATGCTCACCAACGCTCTGGCACTTGTAATCATGGCTGCCTCCAAAAATGTGGTAACCTTAGCTGTAGGCGTTGGTCTTTTGGGTCTGGGAGAAGGAATTTGCCTCCAGGCCGGCCCTCCCCAAATTGTACGCCATTGGTTCCATAAGCACCAAGGAACGGTGCTGGGATTCATTACCGCAGCCACCGGTTTAGGGGGCAGTGCTTTATGCTTGGTATTCTCCGGCATCATTGAAGCCAAGGGCTGGCAGAGCGCCTTCTTATGTGGCGGGATTCTGTTTTCTTTGGTGGCGGTGCTGACGTTTGCAATTATCCGCAATCACCCAGAGGAGAAGGGACTGAAGCCTTACGGCGAAAGTCAGCATACCTATAAAAAGCAGAAAGTAACCCTAAAGTGGGAGGGCTTCAGCATGGCTCAGTTAACACGGATGCCATCTTTTTACCTGCTGTTGCTGGGTAGCTTTTTTTCCTGCTTCTGTTTCTATACCCTTTGGCACACTATTGTTCCTCACTTACGCAACGAGGGCTTCACTGCGATTCAGGCAACTTCTGTGCAAAGTGCCCTCTTGTTGGTGCTGACCTGTGCAAAACTGGGTGTAGGCGGTTTGTGTGACCGCATTGGCGGAAAATGGATTGCTTTGCTCTGCTTAAGCTGCAGTGCGGCCGGTCTGGGACTGATGGCCTTTTCCCACAACACCTATCTCATGTGGGCGGCCGCACTACTCCTATCCTGTGGTGCCCCCCTGACTACATTAACAATACCGTTGCTAACTCTGGATCTTTTTGGCTATCGCACCCAAGCTATGGCAGTAGGTTTTTTCATGTCCACCGTTTCTGTGGGTGCTATGGTTGCCGTCCCCATTGCTAATGCCGTCTTTGACAAACTTGGTACTTATCGCCCCGTTTATGCCGTAGCAGCCTTGGTAACTTTGGGTCTGATCGGTCTTTACGGCAGCATCTATCTTATGGTTGGCCGTGCCAAAAATAAGCTTTGTGTATAAGGCAATTCCCTGTACTCTATAGCAGAACCAGTCCAACCAACAATAAGCAAAACGCCCCCCAATGTAGGATAATAACTACATTGGGGGGTATCGTTACGCAAGGCTCGCGATGGGCAGGGACGCTGGCGTTGCAAGACGATCGGTGTTCGGGTATCACCGGAGGAAAATGCCGAGATCGATGCATTGGCGGCCTTGTCTGGGATGACCAAACAGGATTATTGTATTCATCGGATGCTACAACGGGATGTTGTGGTAGTCGGTAACCCAAGGGTGTATAAAGCACTCAAAACCCAAATGGAACAGCTCTGCCAAGAGTTTAGCAAACTATGCAGCGTGAATGATGTCAGCGCAGAGGCATTGCATATTCTGGAATATCTTACAAAATTATATAAAGGCCTAGAGTGCTAACAACCACAAGGCCCTATACCCGCCACGGTATAGGTCCTTAAAATTATAGGTTGATTTATAGCTATTTTTGTGTATACTAATAGTAGGAGGTTGATACTATGAGAATTGATACCAACGCAATCGTTTCTGTGACCGAAGCGAATCAGAACTTTTCCCGAGTAACCCGGATTGCGGAAAAGAGCGGTCACGCAGTGATTTTTAA
>JAGBTV010000043.1 GCA_017631155.1 Oscillospiraceae bacterium
GTCAGATCCAGTCCCAGTTGAAAAATATCCGGTTTGCGATCCCCACAGATCCGGTAGAACAGATTCGTAAAGAAAGCTATGATCCTGGCCATAAACCGGGGCATCCTCACAAGCCGTCTGCTGAGTCCGGAGCCGTGATGGGGCGTAGACAAGGTGGTTAAAGATGCCACATGCTCCGCCATATTCAACCGGGAGATCATGTAGCGGGAATCTACGCCGCCTTTGGAGTGGGCAATCAAATTGACCTTTTCGCAATTCTCTTTTTTCAGAATGTTCAGAATTTCTTCTTTCAACTGGGCAGCATTTGTGGATACAGCACCCACACCATCCTGATTGGTTATATATACCGTAACGCCTTGTGCTTTCAGGAAGTTTGCAATTCCCCGAAAGGCACGCCAAAATCGAAAATCCTTGGCCATCATACCATGGACAAGTACAATTGGATATCGGGTCTTATCCATACAATACCTCAAATTGGAAGGAGCAGCTGTGTTTGCAGCTGCTCCCGATACGCATTTGGAATTAGACAGTGGGCTGGTTTGCTGCCTCGATGATCTGCACGAACTTCTCGGGAACCAGGGAAGCGCCGCCGATGAGGCCGCCGTCGATGTCGGGCTGAGCCAACAGCTCGTAGGCATTCTTCTCGTTCATGCTGCCGCCATACAGGATGGAGATGGCGCGGGCATTCTTGGAGGAGTACAGCTTACGGATAACAGCACGGATGTTCTCACAAACTTCCTGAGCCTGCTCAGGGGTTGCAGTACGGCCGGTGCCAATGGCCCAAATGGGCTCGTAGGCGATGACGACCTTGCGGATCTTCTCTTCGGAAACACCTGCCAGACCCAGCTTGATCTGCATGGCGACCCACTCTTCGGTGATACCGGATTCCCGCTGCTCCAGGCTCTCGCCACAGCACATAATAGGAATCAAGCCGGCTTCCAGAGCAGCCAAGACCTTCGCATTGACATCGGCATCGGTCTCGCCCATGGCGCGGCGCTCGGAGTGGCCGATGATCACATACTTACAGCCGGCATCCACCAGCATATTGGCAGCGACCTCACCGGTGTAAGCACCGGAGGGATTGGCGTTGACATTCTCAGCGCCGATGCCTACCCTGGTCTCACGCATAGCGCGGACAGCAGCAGGAATGCACACAGCAGGAACACACAGAGCAACATCACACCAACGGCCCTTGGGCATGATGGTCTTGAACTGTGCCATAAACTCCTTGGTTTCGGAGGGGGTCTTGTTCATCTTCCAGTTACCGGCAATGACGGTCTTACGATACTTTCTGTTCATTTCAAAAACTCCTTTATATGTGGACATCGATATATCGATGTTAATTGACGAATTTATAAAAATAGTATTTGGGGTAGCTTTTTGTTCTGTTTTGTAAATTCCATGTAGCGGCGGGGGCAAGCCCCCCGCCCTACAAAATCAAATTCAATTAATCTTACTTATCCTGCAGGCAGGCGATACCAGGAAGCTCCAGACCTTCCAGGAACTCCAGAGATGCGCCGCCGCCGGTGGAGATGTGGGTAATAGCACCGGCGAAGCCCAGCTGCTCGCAAGCAGCAGCGGAGTCACCGCCGCCAACGATGGTCACAGCGTCAGAGTCAGCCAGAGCCTGGGCAACAGCGATGGTGCCCTTAGCCAGAGTGGGGTTCTCAAATACGCCCATGGGGCCGTTCCAGACAACAGTCTTGGCAGCCTTGGCAGCAGCAGCAAACTCAGCGCAAGCCTTGGGACCAATATCCAGACCCATCTGATCGGCGGGAATTGCGGTGCAATCTACATACTCTACAGGGATCTCAGCGTCGATGGGGTTGGGGAAAGAAGCTGCAATAGCGGTATCTACAGGCAGCAGCAGCTTGACGCCCTTAGCCTCCGCCTTTGCCATCATTTCCTTGCAGTAGTCCAGCTTCTCGTTGTCTACCAGGGACTTACCGACGGTCAGGCCCTGAGCAGCCAGGAAGGTGTAAGCCATGCCGCCGCCAATAATCAGAGTGTCGACCTTCTCCAGCAGATTGTTGATAACATTCAGCTTGTCGGAAACCTTAGCGCCGCCCAGGATTGCAACAAAGGGACGCTCGGGGTTGGCCAAAGCCTTGCCCATGATGGAAACTTCCTTCTGAACCAGGTAGCCGGAAACAGCAGGCAGATAGTCAGCTACACCGGCGGTAGAAGAGTGAGCACGGTGAGCAGTACCGAAAGCGTCGTTGACAAAGATGTCAGCCAGGTCAGCCAGAGCCTTGGAAAGCTCGGGATCGTTCTTGGTCTCGCCCTTGATGTAACGGGTGTTCTCCAGCAGCATCACATCGCCGTTCTTCATAGCGGCAGCCTTGGCCTTGGAATCCTCACCGGCTACATCAGCAGCCATAATGACTTCCTTGCCCAGCAACTCACTCAGGCGATCAGCCACGATCTTCAGGGACAGCTCAGGCTTCCACTCGCCCTTGGGCTTACCCATGTGAGAGCACAGGATGACCTTAGCGCCCTTGTTTACCAGGTACTCGATGGTGGGCATGGCAGCCACAATCCGCTTGTCGGAAGTGATGCGGCCTTCCTTGGTGGGCACATTGAAGTCGCAGCGGCACAGAACGCGCTTGCCGGCTACTTCAATATCTTCGATAGACTTCTTGTTGTAGTTCATAATAATTCCTCCATCATAGATTATTTCTGTTTCATTTTCCCGAAATCCTGCAGTCCCGGGAAGGAGAGCTGCCGCAGCGCCTCAAATACGGTGATAGCCACAGCGTTGCTTAAGTTCAGGCTTCTGGCATCCTCCCGCATAGGAATCCGGACACAGGCTTCATAATGTGACTTCAGAAAATCCTCCGGCAGACCCTTGGTCTCTTTTCCGAAGAACAGGTAACAGTCCTTTGAAAACTCCACCTCGGTATAGCACCGGGGAGCTTTGGTGGACAGACACCACATCTGCTTGACATCATTTTTAGCGAAGAAGTCCTCCAGGTTTTCATAGTCCCGGACTTCTACCATAGACCAATAATCCAGTCCTGCCCGTTTGACAGCTTTATCGGAGATGTCAAACCCCAGGGGACGGATCAAATGCAGGCGGCAGCCTGTAGCCGCACAGGTGCGGGCAATGTTGCCGCAGTTCTGAGGGATCTCCGGCTCTACCAAAACAATATTCAGCATGCAATCACCTCAAATGGGATTTGCCGGAGTAAAACGGCGTTCGTTTCCTATTGTATGCCAAAGTTTCCACAAAATCAACACAAAAAATATATTTTTTTCAACTTTTTATAGGATATGCAGAACAAAGTGCCAAAAGGTCTCATTTTTGTGGAATATGCAAAAACCCCTTTTGCGTCAAAATCCGTTTGCACAGTTTTCCCCATCTTTTTTATGCGGTGCTGATTGACTTTTCCCCCTACTTATGGAATAATATATGCGTTAAACTATAAAAATAAGTGAGGCTTTACCTATGAAGCAATCCAGAACTCATAACTGCGGCGAGCTGCGGCTTGCTGACGCAGGCAAGCAGGTCACCATCGTCGGTTGGATGGAGAATGTCCGTGCTGTCGGTGCCAATTTTGCCTTCCTGGTCCTCCGGGACTACTACGGCACCACTCAGGTGGTGGTGGAAACTGAAGAAATGATGTCCGCCATCAAGGGACTGAACAAGGAGACCACCATCTCTGTCACCGGCACTGTCCGGGAGCGCGAGAGCAAGAACGCCAAGCTGCCCACCGGTGAAATCGAAGTCGTTCCCGAGAAAATCGAAGTTTTGGGCAAGTGCCGCTATAACCAGCTGCCTTTTGAGATTAACAAGAGTAAGGAAGCCGATGAAAATACCCGACTGAAGTACCGGTTCCTGGATCTGCGTAACCCTGCCGTGAAGCAGAATATCATTCTGCGCTGCAATGTGGTTGCCGAGATCCGCAAGCTGATGACCGAACAGGGTTTCCTGGAGATCACCACCCCCATCCTCACCGCCTCCTCCCCCGAAGGCGCAAGAGACTACCTGGTACCTGCCCGGAACCACCCCGGCAAGTTCTATGCCCTGCCCCAGGCTCCCCAGCAGTTCAAGCAGCTGCTGATGACCTCCGGCTTCGACAAGTATTTCCAGATCGCGCCCTGCTTCCGTGACGAAGATGCCCGAGCCGACCGGACTCCCGGTGAGTTCTATCAGCTGGATATGGAAATGGCTTTCGCCACCCAGGAAGATGTTCTGTCCACTTTGGAAGAGGTTCTGCGCCCCGTCTTCTGCAAGTTCGGTAAGTATGAACGGGTCTCCCCTGCCCCCTGGCGTCACATTTCCTTTAATGATGCCATGGAGCGTTACGGCTCCGATAAGCCCGACCTGCGTATCGACCTGGAGCTGCAGGATGTTTCTGAAATTGTCCAGGGCTGTGGCTTCGGTCCTTTTGAAGGCGCTACCGTCAAGGCTGTTGTGGTACATGATTTTACTCAGGCCCGCAAGTGGATTGACAAGCTCCTGGCTGATGTGGAAGTTCAGACCAGCAACAAGGCCTGCTGGGTAAAAGTAGATGAAAACGGCGAACTCACCGGCGGTATCTCTAAGTTCCTGGGCGAATGCAAGGCTGCCTTCGTGGAAAAGCTGGGCCTGAAGCCCGGCAGCTTCGTGTGCATGGCCGCCGGCAAGAAGGCTGTTGCCCAGAAGACCGCAGGTGTGATCCGTACCATGCTGGGTAAGCGCGTTCCCGGCCACTTTGATGAAGAGCAGTATGCGATCTGCTGGATTGTAGATTTCCCCATGTACGAAATGGGCGAAGAATCCGGTCAGCTGGAATTCTGTCACAACCCCTTCTCCATGCCTCAGGGCGGTATGCAGGCTCTGCTGGATGCTGAGGGCGATATCGAAAAGCTGCTGGCTATCAATGCCAACCAGTACGACCTGGTTGTGAACGGTTATGAGTCCGCTTCCGGCGCTGTCCGGAATCACGATCCCGAGATCATGGTCAAGGCCTTCCAAATGGTAGGCCTGGGCGAAGAGGATGTGAAGGCCAAGTTCCCCGCTATGTACAACGCCTTCTGCTACGGTGCACCTCCCCACGCAGGCGCAGCCCCTGGCATTGACCGGATCGTAATGCTGCTGTGCGGTGAAGAGTCTATCCGGGAAGTCATCACCTTCCCCATGAACAAGAATGCCCAGGATCTGATGATGGGAGCCCCCACCGCAGTAGAACAGCACCAGCTGGATACTGTCCACATCGCTTTGGCTGTGGAAGAATAATCCGACACAGGTTCTGCCGCCCCATAGCGAAGCTTCTCTGAAAAAGATCGTTGCAGGCATTTCTTCGGCAATGCCGCCCGTTATTTTGATTTGTGATTCTTTTTGGGGTGCCTGACCCCAGGCACCCCAAAAAACAGAACAAACCGCAAAAATAACTATTGCAAAATTGGAAATAATATGGTATAATCTCATGCGTGTCCGATTCCGGGCGCATTCACATTGGGATGTCGCCAAGCGGTAAGGCACCAGACTTTGACTCTGGCATTCGTAGGTTCAAATCCTGCCATCCCAGCCAATATAACCCCTGAAAGTTTTCTTTCGGGGTTCATTCGATCCGCTAGCTCAGTTGGCAGAGCAATTGCCTTTTAAGCAATGGGTCCGGAGTTCGAATCTCCGGCGGGTCACCAAAAAAGCCAACACCCTTGTGGGTGTTGGCTTTTTTGCACGCCGGAGATTCGAATTAAAAATGCAGCGCGGATGAGCGCTGCCGCCACCGGCTGGACGGTGGCGATCCTTAATTTTCTGCATCGCAGAAAATGCAAACGAATCTCCGGCGGGTCACTACACAATCAGTTCCCTTTTGGGTATCTGCCCTTTTTGTATTAAATCTGAACTTTAATTCCCATAGTATAAGGTGTGGTATGGTGTTGTGAAATTTGAAGTTCAGGGAAGTATGATTTTAGTACATAGAAAACCGAACCAGAGACCTGACTAGCATTACGGGTATCAAAACCGCCAGCCACCTTGAAAGTGAAAACATCATCATGATACTCATCTGGAAGCACAACAAAACGGTCTTCACCAAATACCCCTTGTAACACTTCTCTAAAATCGTACTCATCGATGCCATACGGCCAATCTTCCCTGCTCAGCCCTGCACGCTCACTAATATTTTTGTAGTAAAAATGAACCATAATTGTGGAGTCGTTATAAGAATTTATTGCGAAATCTCTTGCATATTTAATCTCATTAAAATCATAAAAGCCAAATGTCGCATACACATTGCTAATATACTCGTTTTGTCCGGGAGCATTATAAGAAATGTAAATGCCGTAATTTCCACCAGTCAAAGGCTTAGTTTTTCTAACAAAAGAGACAAAACGAATCAGTTCTCTGAATTTTTCTGACTCCTTAGACAGGTCTATTGCATCGTTCTTTTTTCCAAATAAAGCATTTAAAAGTCCCATTATTTATACTCCTTCAATGTACTGATCCTGTTAATGTCTCTGTATATCCCAATAGCAACTGTCACAATTATATCGGAACACAGTAGGAATACCGAAATCAAAATTATATTTGTCGATTTCAATATTGTCCCACTCCTGTTTGCTACCCTCATAATAAACATTCAGGCAGTAACCTAGCGCCGATTCCGCTATAACCTTTACCGTCCGAGGTATGAATATTGCTTGAATTGTTTGCTCACATATAGGTGAATCAATGTTAGATATTATTTTTATACCACGTGGCACAATAATTGATGTACTTGTTCCCTTGTAACAACGCAAAACAATACCATCAATATCGAATTCATTCTTATCATACAGCAAAGTGCTGTTGGAGCTTCCTGCGCTCCTTTTAAAGAAAATACCCATTTATGCAATTCCTCTCTCCAACATTAATACATATTCTCGGTATTTGCTATGTGCAGTAACTAAATCGCCATCCTCAATCAACTTTACGCAAGGTGCAACTAATTCCGCATAAATCTTTTCAAACACAGCCTTTGCGTTTGTATCACTATGTATTTTGGCTACAATTACGGGCGCAACCTGATAATAGTGATCAATCTCACATTTTCCACATTCCTGCTTCGCCAAATACTCATCTCGGAACTTGCGTAGTGTTGTTAGCTCATAACAGTCATCCGGCAGACCCTTTGCTTCCGTACAGGCTGATGTCAAAAAACAACCGCTGCTCTCATTCCCTTTGTAGATCGGACAATCCCCATAGTTGTAGTTTTTGCAATACTTTTGATATGTGTCTTCATTTACATCTTTGCCACTTTTGCGACAGGCATAGTGATGATTATACCAATAATAGGGGCAGCTCATGTTTATTCCTCCTTCGTTTGACATTCTGTGAATGTCATCTGTGCAACAAGAATAACATATAATTTATTAGTTGACAAGTACTAAATGTCAAATCAGGAGAATTATATGTTTATTAATAAGACTACTAATGGCCGGAATAATATTTGTGGAGAACAGATTGCTCATTTTAGAACATCATATAGTTTGTCTCAACGACAACTTGCCGACAAATTGCAGTTGTTAGGTTTGGATATCGATAAAAATGCAATCCAACGTATTGAAGCAGGAAAACGGTTCGTAACTGATATCGAGCTTGTTTTCTTTGCAAAAGTGTTTAATATACCCTTTGATATTCTGCTCGGTAAAAACAATAAATTAATTTAATGCCTAAACAGAGGCTGCTGCAAAAACTTTATTTTGCAGCAGCCTCTTCATTATTTCCCCGTAGTAAAAATACAAACAAGTACGCATTGTGCAAAATGCCATTTTGCACAAAAGTTTCTATCCCAATAATCGTACCATTCAAAAAGTAGCCTATTCTCAAGGACTTTTCTAAATTGGTTGTTCACATAACATTATAACCTTCCAACTTTTCAAAAAACTTTCTTCGTGCTTATGTAAATCTAAGCAGAACTATGTCCCATTAATCACCCTTTTTATGCCAAATTTTGACAAAAAAACTGTCATTTTCCCATGTTGCATTTTGTCGAAGCAATCGGTAAAATAACCATCCCAGCTCCTCAAAAAATGAGAAAAGAAGGTGTGAGAAGATGCAGTCAGCCACCTATATTTGGGCTAAAGTCTTGAATCAACTTGAAGAAAGACTAAGTGCCATTACCGTTTCAGCATGGTTTGATGATGCTGAACTTGTGGAGTTAAATGAGAAAAACTTCATTCTTTATACTCCTTCGGATTTTAGACAGGAAACTATTCTTAGAAATTGTAAACAGCCTATCGAGGAAATCCTTCGGGAACAATTTAATCTCCCTGTCAAACTGCTTGTTTGGAGCGATGCAGAACTGGAAAAGCACCGTCAGATACAATTATCCGAAAATGCTTGGAAAATCAATCCGCATTTCTGCTTTGACTCTTTTGTGGCCGGAGCACAAAATTCTGTACCCCTAAAAGCCGCAATGTATGTTGCCGATAACCCCGGAGATCCTGTGTATAACCCCCTTTACTACTATGGCTCTCCCGGTGTTGGTAAGACACACCTTCTTTACTCCATTGCAAACAAGGTTGCTCAAACCCACCCCGCCACCAAAATTGTGTATGTGAAGGGCGATCAATTTACAAACGAGCTTGTACAGGCAATTCAGCATTCTACCACAGTAGCTTTCAAAAAGAAATATCGAGAGGCTGATATTTTACTGGTAGACGATATTCAGTTTATTGCCGGCAAAGAATCCACCCAAGAAGAGTTCTTCCACACTTTTAACAATCTTTATGAGATGGATAAACAGATTGTCTTGACATCAGATCGCCCCCCAAAAGATATGCCGCTTTTGGAAAACCGGCTAAAAGGACGCTTTGGTGAAGGTGTTATGATTAAGATCGAACCACCGGACTTTAAAACAAGAAAGCAGATCATACGTGCAAAAGCATTGGAATTGCATCTGCAATTTGATGAAGATATTATTGATTATTTGAGCCAAAAGCTTTGTGATAATGTTCGCCAAATTGAAGGCGGACTCAGAAAAATCAACGCCTACAAAAATCTGTCCAATATGCCTTTGGATTTACCAAGCATTACGAAAATCATCGCAGATTTGCAAACCACTGAAACCTGCAAGGTTGTAACTCCAGACACTATTGTTCGCTATGTATGTCGGTACTATGGCATAGAAGAGTCCCAACTTAAGGGCCCGCAACGGAGCAAAAACATTGCAGAGCCGCGGCAAATTGCTGCATACTTGATTCGTGAACTCACAAGTTTCAAACTGGAGGCCATCGGCAAATATTTCAACAGAGATCATGGTACTGTACACCACTCTATCAAAAAAGTGCAGGAGCTTCTTGGTAGGAAAGGCAGCAGTATCGAACAAATTCTTCAGGAAATTCGCACGAATATTGAAGCGAATACTTAAGATATTACAGCACAAGACCTCTCTTAATATTTGCCGTTTGCTACCTCGTCCCCCTTCATTTCTTTTTGAATATCTGCTGTTTTGCACACCGGAGATTCGAAAATCTATCGGTACTCTTTATAAATGCATTCTGTGAACGCCTGCCAATTCCCGTTTGTCGGGCAGTTTACTCCCAAGTCTGTCATTTCGAGCGAACGAATGTGAGTCGAGAAATCTACACACTTTCGATACAGTTTCCGGTAATTTCAGCGAAAAGATCCCTCGATTCCGCTTCGCTTCACTCGGGATGACAAGGCTTTTAGAATTTGCAACTCACCGAAAAATGGCAATTTGTCGGGCAATTTCTACTGTCCTGATGTCTGCAAAAATGTCGCTTTTGTCATAATTTTAAGGGCTGTTGCTTTGTTTTGCAACAGCCCTTTTTGCCCCGGAGATTCGAATTAAAAATGCAGCGGGGATGAGCGCTGCCGCCACCACATAAAAAGGCTTGTTGCAAAATGTTGCAACAAGCCTTTGTTTATCTTCGATAAAACGGCAAAAGCGACAGCCACAGGCGGCGCTTTTCCCGCTTCCAACGCCTCTGCTCCGCGCCTGTTGTGCGTCCAATCTCCCGTTTGATATAATCCAACTCACGGGAAAACGAATTAATCTTCATAGCAAGAGCGACTATGAGCAAAACTGCAAAGAAAACAATAATAATCGCAAGCAATATGTTAATAATTAGGTTATTCTTAGGGGGCATGCCGGTTCTCCTTTTGCGCCTAAATCAGCTTATTATTTATACTGCATCTATATCGTTTCTGAAATATTGCTTTACCGCTACATAGATTACACGAAACACATGCTCTGCATAATCATCGTTCCTTGGCATCTGATCGTTATGCACTTTCACAGCAAAGTCCAGCATCACATTTAGGATGTGGTTCAGGATCATCCACACATCCGCTTCTTCCTTAAAAGCGTCCCGAAACTTGGTAACCAGGGGCAAGAAACGCTTTTGGTGATCTTCCACGGAACATTTTACGAAGTAGGGTGAATAAAAATATTGCATATAGGCAAGGCACTCTTCTCGGTTGCTCAAAAGGAACGACCATACATTCGAGAAATAACTACGGCCGCGCAATTCGAAGGGCATTTCCGCGATATACATCACTTCCACATGCTGCATGGTTACTGTAAAGAGTTTTTCATCTAAGAAAGCGAAGGTTTTGGCAAACATATCCTCCTTATCCTTAAAACAGCGATATATATAAGCTTCATTTATAGTGGATGCTACTCGGACCTTTTTTATGGTTGTTTCACCCAAACCTTCTTTGGCAATAACCTGAATCGTGCCGTCTATCAATTTCTGACGCATTTCATCTTGTTTCATTTTTCTCTCCTGTAAATATTTACTACATCTTTCCGCAAAATATTGCAAGCGATAAACGCTTGCCGTGATCTATGGCACAGGCGCAGATGATATGCTGACAACGCTCTCCTTGCCACAGCGTTTGCACTTGATCGGCAAGTCCCTGATCTCTGTAGTCGGAAGCAGCCACAGCACCGTGTGTTTGCCGCATTCCGGACAAAGATAGCGACGTTGGTTTGATTTGTTTTCCTTATGCTGTTGTGACTCTTGCAAATTTTTCCACCCCATTCCTCAATCCCGTTATGGAAGCAGTAAATAAATAACCCGCACCACTACCGCCAAGCGATATATGGCACAGGCTCTCAGGCGCAGGCTCATATTAAGATATTTCTGACTTAAGTTGTCCCAGTCCATTTTTTAGGACAGTTGTTCCGGTTATTTTTCACTTTATCAAATGGACCTGTTTTCTTTCCGGTTTCTTTCTTCCCTTATCCAGAGAAGCTACAACTATGTTGCGCCAATTTCCCATAACCGTATAAGCCCCGTCACACAGCGTGTATTTTCTGCGCGCACATATGTTTATGGGTATTATACACTTTTTTCCTATTTCTGTCAATTTCTGGATTGTACAAAACAAGCCCAACAAAAATTGTTTTTTTGTGCAATCCTATTAACAAACCGCATAAAAGTGATTTTATTGGGACAATATATCTACTAAGCGACATTTGACACTTTATACATTATACTGTGTCACTTGTCACATATCAAATGTCGCATTGCAGGCAATTTATAGTTTTTAGCGTTTTCAGTACAATATTAAGGGGTGTTTGACATGACTGAAAACAGTAAAAAACAATTTGATAATTCTGAACGCTATCGCGATCTCGGTTGTGCAATATCCTATTACCGTAAACGCAAAGGATTAACCCAGGAGCAGGTTGCGGAACGGATCGGCATCAGCAGACAGCATATGGGTGCCATCGAAGCACCGAATATGGTTCGGGCAATTTCCCTGGATGTGCTGTTCAATATTTCATCGGTTTTAGAAATTGACCCCTATATGCTGCTGAAATTCTCGCCGGAAAAATAGTGAACTGTTAAACCAAGTGCTATCGCCACCGATTTTCGAAATCGGTGGCATTTTTTACCCTTCAGCATAACCTGATATATCACGGACAAACTAAACCCGGTGAAGAAATCATGGAATCTATTTGGCTGCAAACCGAGAAACTACCCACTTTTCCCAAATTGGAACAAGATATAAAAACCGATGTGCTGATCATCGGTGGCGGCATGGCCGGCATCCTCTGCGCCCATTTTCTAACCCAAGCAGGGTTTTCCTGCACATTGGCAGAAGCTGACCGGATCTGTCACGGAACGACTGGCAACACCACCGCCAAAATTACCGCCCAGCACGGACTGATCTATCACACCATGCTGAGCCGTTTTGGTCTAGAACGAACACAGCTGTATCTGCAGGCCAATCTGGATGCATTGGCACAATATCGGGAACTGGCACTGCAATATCCCTGTGACCTCCAGCAGAAAGACAACTTTGTGTACGAATGTTCCTCCGCAAAAAAGCTGGAACAGGAGCTTTCTGCCTTACAGAAGCTGGGTTATCAAGCAGAGCTTGTCACCGATCTTCCTCTCCCCTTAGATACTTTGGGCGCTGTACGCTTTCCCTTGCAGGCACAGTTTCATCCTATCAAGCTAGCTGGCGCTTTGGCTTCCAAACTGAATATCTATGAGCAAACTCCCATTCAAAGCTTTGACGGTAAGTATTTTTACGCCAGCCATCACAAAATTCAGGCTCAGCACACCATCGTTGCCACCCACTTCCCCATCTTCAACAAGCATGGCGGCTATTTTATTAAGCTGTACCAGCACCGCAGCTATGTGCTGGCGCTGAAAGATGCCCCGGATCTTGACGGTATGTATGTGGATGCCGATGAAAAAGGATTTTCCTTCCGAAATTATGAAGATTACCTGCTGTTAGGCGGCGGTTCTCACCGGACAGGCAAACCCGGCGGCAACTGGCATCAGTTAACCCAGGCCGCCGGCCTTTGGTATCCCAGTGCCAAAGAAACTGCCCGGTGGGCCACCCAGGACTGTATGAGTTTGGATGATATCCCTTATATCGGTCGGTATGGCAGCCGCAGTCAAAATCTTTATGTGGCAACAGGCTTTAACAAATGGGGCATGACCGGTTCTATGGTCAGCGCCATGCTGCTGACGGAGCTTCTGCAAGGCAAACTGCACCCATGGGAGTCTGTGTTTACCCCAAAACGGGGAATCTTGCGGCCGCAGCTTTTGGGTAACCTTTGGGAAACTACCGGAAATCTGCTTCGCCTGACTTCTCCCCGGTGTCCCCACCTTGGCTGTGCCCTTCATTGGAATCCCACAGAACACTCCTGGGACTGTCCTTGCCACGGCTCCCGGTTTTCTAAATCTGGTGATCTTCTGGATGGCCCTGCAACAGACGATCTAAAGCCCCATAAAAAAGCAGAGGATTAAAAATCCTCTGCTTTCTATTTCGATCGGTTCGGGATGCCTATTTAAAAATCTAGATTATTTTGCTGCCTGCTTCTGAGCATACCACTCGTTGTAAAGGCGGGCATTTTCGGTAATCTGATCGCTGTCCCGCTGGAACACACCGATGGCTGCCAGGTCGTTAGGCTTCAGAGCCGTAAAGACTTCCTCGTAAACGCCCTTGATAATCTCCTGCTTTTCTTCCTGGGTCTTGCCGAGGAACATCTGACCGCCAGCAAACATCTTAAAGGCGATAATAGGCTTTTCCACCTTCTTCAGGCACTCCAGCATCACAGGACGATCCTCGGGAGAGAATACCAGTCCCTGCTTGGACTTGCCGGTCAGGAAACCGCTGGGTTCGCCAACACGGTTTCTCCGGGCGTTCTGCAGACAAGCCAGATAAAAGTCTACATTCCAACCCTCTTTTTCACTCAGCTCGATAACTTCGGGACGATGGGTGCCGAGACCTACGGGGATTCCCATAGTATGATACTTTTCAATCATTTCCAGGATTCTATGGCACTGACCGGTTTCGAAGAAGTAGTCGGTGGTGGTACCCTGATGGTAAATACCGATGGCACCAACTTCCATCAGTTCCCGCATGCTGACATCCTGATTCATGGGCATATAGGGCTGGAAAATGAACTTCATTTTTCCGCCTTCCCGCTGATATTCCTGAATAAGACGAATCATGTAGGGATGTGCCAAGGGAAGCATGGCATTATAGCCATTCTCTTCCATCTTAAACATGGCTTCCTTGATTTTTTCCGCGGTGTAATACGTAAGCATTTCCTGACCGGAAATCACATTTTGAATGTAGGAATGGCCGGTCATGGGGTTGTCACCAATAATCAACTTGGAGATCTCATGTCCAAAAAAGTTTACAGTATTCATAGAAATCCTCCTTGTAATGTCTTTTTTACAATTATATTATAGGAAACAATGATTGCCCCGGCAAGAAGAAAACAATGTAAACATGGAAAATTCTTTCAAAAACTCAAAGAGCCTCCAAGAACTCCTGCAGACACTTTGCGATCAAGTAGTGACCGTCATCGTTAAAGTGCAGTCCGTCAGCGGTGTACTTTTCCTTGTGTTCCGGAATCCGGGGATCGATGGGCAGCTTCTCATACAGATCCAACACCGGGATATCATACAGGACAGCCGTCTTTTGAATGATCTTAATATACCCCGGCAGTGGAAGCGCATCCGGCTGCTTGATAGGGCGAGGCGACGGCTTTTCGCAGGTGATATCGCCATAGCACACACGAGCCGGGTTCATAAATACCAAGATTTTGCCCTCATACCGAGTCTTCATAAAATTCATGAGATAGTTCACCGCGCCATAGAAAGTTGCAGGGGTTGTATCACCAAACGCACCGATAGGCGCATCACCATGGATATAATCATTCACACCTCCGTAAACCACAATAATGTCCGCTTCCTGGGTAATATCAAAGGCTCTGCCGCAGAAGCAAAGATCATGTCGGGGGCTGGCACTAGGCATTCTCTGGTGGGCTAACCTTGTGCCGCCAATACCGTAATTAAAAACTTTCGCCAGCTGGCACTCTCTTTTTAAGATATTGTCATAACGGTTATTGGCGCAATCCTGCACACCGGTTCCTTCCGTAATGCTGTCGCCAAGAAAAGCAATTTTCTTACCTTTCAGTTCCATAACAAACCCTCTTTATCCTAATTTTGATGACACCAGTATACAAATCTCCAGTTTTTCTGTCAATGCAGAACCGGATAACCACTTATGAAAAAAGACACCAGCCTCGGCTGGTGTCTTTACGAAAACCAAAAGCTACTGCGTAATTTTACGCCACATTTGTTTTCTCTTTTTTTACAAACTTTTGCTTGAACTTCCGCAGATCCTGGCAGAAATTCTTTCTGTCGAAGATCATACACACCCCAAACGCAAGAGGTGTAACCAGTACAAATACCGGCACGATCATCCAGAACCAGGGCCAGTATTTTTCCTGTCCGGCAAACTCGCCTACCGGCACAGTCTTAAAGAATTTGGGCGTAAACAGGGAGAAGAAGTTACCAATGGCATCATTGGTTCCCGGGCCCCAGATATAGGACGAATTTTTATAGCCGATGTCAAAGAACTCCTGCTGAGAACGCAGGGGAACAAAACCCAGCTCTGACTGGAAGATCTGATTCAGAATAATAAACAGCATCAACGCCAGCAGACCCACAGGGGCTACCCAAATACGCTTGTAGGACAGCTTGTGAACGCCCAGAACCATCATCAACAACGGAACGGCAAACAGCATCCAGTGATGATAGTAAAAACGCACAATGTCCAGCTGCTCTGCCAGCTGATCCACCTTGGCAAGGGGTTCCTGGGGATACACAAAGGCCAGCAGGCCGCTTAATATGCCAATATAGACCATATAGTCCTTCATGGTATCCTTTTTGGAGAAGAACATAAAGGGAAACAGCGCAATGTTTGCTGCACAGATATTGGAAAACCAGCTATCCCGGAACATTCTTGCCTGATCTACACTATAGGGCGGAATGTAGATTTTCAGAAAATGGAGCACAAAGCCAAAGGCCAGCAACGAGAACAGTACGATCTTCTGTGTCTTCAGCGAGCGTTTTCTCAGCAGGAAATACAAGCCCAAAATCGCACCGGTGCCGAGAATCAGCCAGAAGAAATACCAAAAGTTAAACATAGCAATAACCATATGCAACCTCCTTTTTCCAAGCACACTATACACTTTTTCCACCAGTAAATCAAGGCATTCGACAGGCCACAGAACATGTTTAAACAAATCTTAAACCTTGGCTCTTCTCTCAGCCATATCGAGAAAATCCGCCAGGCTACAAATAGTTTTCTCGTGCTTTACTTTTATACAATAAACTCCCGGTCACTTTCGCAACCGAGAGTTTTAGATTTGCACAAAAAACAGAAGTGATATGAAACTGCCTATGCATTGGAAAATCTTTTTCAAGAAAAAACTTTTATTTCTTTCCTGTTTCATCCAAAATATTCTTGATGATATGGGTCAGTTTGGTACTTGAGATTCCGTCGGTATGTGGCAAATACACAATTTCAACCCCTACCTCTGCAAACTGCTCTTCAAAACGTTTCCACTGAGAGGTTCCCTGCCAATCACTGCCCACAAACATCTTATCAAAATGGTAACGTTCCCAGGCAGCCATCTTATCTTTATCCGGCTGAACCACAACCTCGTCCACATAACGAATGGCACCAATAATTTCAGCACGCTCTTCCCACGGAATAACCGGTGTCTTATTTTTCTCTTTCAACACAAGCTCATCCGTGCTGACACCTACAATCAGATAGTCGCACTGTTCTTTTGCGCGTTTCAAAATATTCAGATGTCCTATGTGAAACATATCGTACACACCGGTGGTATACCCGATAA
>JAGBTV010000044.1 GCA_017631155.1 Oscillospiraceae bacterium
TGGAGTCGTACTTCAGCAGGTGAGCCAGCATCTTGGGGGAGGTCAGGTCGTTGATAGCGACAACCTCGAAGCCCTCAGCACCGAACATCTGACGGAAAGCCAGACGGCCGATACGACCAAAACCATTGATAGCAACTTTAACAGACATGGGAATTTCCTCCATTTCAATAATTACTGCATTGGCAGTATGTATACAAAGGGTTGTGCAATCGATAAAACCGCACGGATTCATTATACTATATGAAAAAAATCTTGTAAAGTATCAAAAATGTAAAATTCGTGGGTTTTTTATGAAAAGAATTGTAATTCTTTACAAAAAGGGGGTTAGGAATTAGGGATAATTCCTTGCCAATTTCCGTTCCCTACGAAAGGGATGGGAATTGGTGGAGGATGTGACCGGGTCGGCGGACGCATGAGTCCACCCTACGAATTTGAATTCTTAATTCGCAAGTTCCCGGAAGAGGGGGAGACTGCGAAGGATTTGCTCGTGGCTGACGCAGTAGCACATCCTAAAGTAGTCCGGGCAGCCGAAATCGTCACCGGGGACTACCAAAAGGCCCTGTTCTTTGGCTTTTTCCACGAAGGCCATGGCGTTACCGCCGGGGGCTTTTACAAAGAGGTAGAAAGCGCCGTCGGGTTTGGCCACCTCATAGCCGTACTCCGTCAGAGCGTTGTAGAGGGTGGTACGGTTTTGGTCGTACATGGTAAGATCCGGAGTCAGGTGGGCGCATCGGGCAATCACCGCCTGGAGAAGACTTGGCGCACAGATGTGGCCGGTGGCACGGAAGCCGCCTTCCACCGCGTGGTAAAGCTCCCGGGAATCCGCGGCAGAGCTGGGAATGTACACATAGCCGATCCGCTCCCCGGGGAGGGACAGGGACTTGGAGTAGGAGTAGCAGACGATGGTGTTGGGGTAGATGCCGGGGACGAAGGGGACTTCCACCCCGTAGGCCAGTTCCCGGTAGGGTTCGTCGGAGACGATGTAGATGGGATGGCCGTATGCTTCGCTTTTCCGGGTGAGAAGATTCGCCAGCTCCGTCAAGGTCTTCCGGGTATAGACAACGCCGGAGGGGTTATTGGGGGAGTTCAGCAAAATCGCTGCGGTGTTGGGGGTCAGCATGGCTTCCAGAGCGTCCATGGGGATCTGAAAATCCGGGGCGGCTGCCGGAACCACCCGGAAAATTGCGCCGGAGGCTTCCACCAAAGGCTTATATTCCGGGAAGTAGGGGGCAACTGTCAGAATCTCGCTGCCGGGGAAGGCCAGGGCATGGAACACCGCCGCCAGCTCCGGGGCGGCGCCGCAGCCGATCATCAGATCTTCCGGGGCTGCGCCTGCGGAAAACCGGGCATTTAGGTTATCCGCGATGGCCTGCCGGGTGGCAAGGCTGCCGATGGCAGGGGTATAGCTGTGGATGGTCAGGCTATCGGTATTCTGCAGCACATCCAAAAAGGCCTCCTGCACCGCCTTGGGGGTGGGCAGGGACGGATTGCCGATGCAGAAATTGAACACATTTTCTTTGCCGATCCGGGCGGCCAGAGCGTCGCCGTATTGGCCCAGCTCCCGGATGATGCAGCCGTTGGTGCCAAGCTCGTAAGCGGTTTGGTTGTACATAAAGGTTTCCTCCAATAGATAAGATACGAGATATCCTAAGGTCGTTCCTTCGTAGGGGACGGGTGTCCCTACATTTCTGCCCGAAAAATGGCAATATGTATTTCAGCGGTAGAGGGGCTGGACGGGGTCGAATGGTTGGGGCTTATAGGTGACGGAGCGGATGGGTTTCCGGGGTGGCCCGTATTTGGGATTGTAGCCAAATAGGTTTACATAATTCGGAAGGTCTGCCCGCTCCTGCTCCATGGCTTTCATCACAGCTACCGTGGCGATCACATCGTCCACCGCCCGGTGGGAGTTGACGACTTCATCCTGCAGGCCGTAGACTTCGATGGCATTGCACAGCTTATGGGGATAGCTGTGGCGGTCCTTATAGACCGTCAGAAGATCCAGCTTATCCTTGCCCTTCAGCACCGTGGGATCGCCATGGTGCAAAAGGAAATAGAACAAAAAGCTCAGGTCAAAATGGGCATTATAGGCAAGGAGCAGCACATTGCCGGAAAGTATCCGGGTAAGGTCTGCTGCCAGCTGGGCTTTGGGGATGCCCTTTTCGGCAAGATCCTGGTTGGTGATGCCGGTGAGCTGTTCGATTTTTGGGGGAACAAAGCCGCCGGGGCTCAAGGCGATGAGCTGGTCATATTCTTCTGTGACCACAGGGCCGGTGGGGGAGGATTCCACCACCACGGCGGCAAATTCGATGATCTCATCCCGGGCAAAGTCCAATCCGGTGGTTTCTGTGTCAAACAGCACCAGCCGATCGTATTTTTCAAATAATGTGGCGAAATAAGACATAGAAGAACCTCTTTTATAATAAGCTTTGCCAGTTTCTGTTTATCGGGTTGTAGGGAACGGATTTAGACCTTCCGCCGATGATTTTCCTAAGTTGGCGGAATGCATAAATGCATTCCCTACAAGGATTACGCAACTGCCCGATAAATGGCAATTTGGTGGGCGAGTATCCATTATAATTCGTTTGCTCTTTTGAATTTGCTTTTGGGTTCGGGAGTGAGGGAAAACTGGTTGGCGATGGCTTCTGCCAGCGCAACAAGGCTGGCTTCCGAGCCTGATTTCAATTCCAGCTCCACCTCCCAAAAGGGCAGCTCCTTGCCGCCTCCCAGCAGGTTGCCCCGGTCAAGGGCCAGCTCGATTTGGGCATCGGGCAGGGTAAGCAGCCGGCTCAGCCGGGTAAAGCGAGCGCCGCACACCGGAATCAAATCGGGAAGAGCTTCCAGTTCTTTGGGAGCGCCTAGTTTGCATAATATCGGCAGGGCGGTTTCGATATCGGGAGCCTCACATTCCCATTCCCCCCGGGCAAACCCAAAGCCGGGAGTTTTGACGGTGCAGATGCTTTTCTCGTTTTCCTGCCGGCGGCGGAGGGTGATTTTGGCCTCGGAGAGACGGCAGTCGGGGGTGTCGTAATAAGTCGTTTCCATCCGGGTGGTGGCAAAATCGCCGTAGTGGGCCCGCAATTTTTCCAGCTGGGCCTCGGTGGCGGAGAATTTCAGTTCAATTTCTTTGGACATAGAACCCCCTGCGGCGGTTGCCGCCAATGGATAATTTCGGTGTCGCCGGGAAGGTGACGGTAGGAAATGTAGGGACACCGCGCTTGCGGTGTCCGCGGACACCCGGGGACGGGTGTCCCTACGGGAGGAATGGAAGTTGGTGGGTGGACGGTGGGACGGGAGACCCGTCCCCTACGAAGGGGCGAATTTAGAATATCTCGTATCTTTTGCTTTGCCAATTTCCGTTTGTCGGGGAGTAGGGAACGGATTTATCCGTTCCTCTGCGGCGCAGCCGCCAAGGCCTTCCCCTTTGGGGAAGGTGGCAAAAACCGGCGCTTTTAGCCGGTTTTTGACGGAAGAGGTTAGAACCTCTCCCACCGCAA
>JAGBTV010000045.1 GCA_017631155.1 Oscillospiraceae bacterium
AAATGCCGTTTTGCGGCATTTTTGACTGGGGGAGTTGTTTTTCGCTGTATTTTACTCCCCCCGTCAGCCTGTTCGGCTGACACCCCCCTCATAAATGCGGGGGGCAAGATGTGGAGGGAATCTCCCCGATAAACGGAAATTGGCAGGTTAGACTTGTGTTTTGTTTTCCGCTTAGCTACAAGATACTGTGCAGTGCCAAAAAACGGAGGATATTTTGATGAATATTCTCAGTCGAAAAGCCGTTGTGTCAAAGAAAAGTGTGTGTTATAATGACTGTAACTGACGAAATTTGAGAGGATGTTAGAAAATGGACTGTGTACAGCTTCAGCGGTCAGATATCGCCAAGCTGGTGGCAGCTGCCAGCGGCGACGCGGCACTGCTGTACTTATATTTGCAAAACGGCGGTACGGAAGAGGGGGCGCAGCAGGCTTTGGGTCTGATGGGTACCCGTTTTTCCTGCGCCATGGCAACCCTGCGGCAGCTGGGACTTTGGCAGGAACCGGAGAAAAAGACCATTGCCCCCGGAGAGCGTCCGGCTTACTCCGAAAAGGATGTTACCCTGGCCATGGATACAGACAATGCATTTAAAATGCTCTATGGGGAAGTCCAGCGGGTGCTGGGTCGAAGCCTGAATACCGAGGAGCTGAAGATCTTGCTGGGCTTCGTGCGGTATTTGGGACTGCCCGGGGAAGTGATTTCCGTGCTGGTGTCTTACTGTAAGGACTTGTCCCGGCAGCGCAGCGGACGCAATCCCTCTTTGCGCACCATTGAGAAGGAAGCTTATGCCTGGGCAGAGCAGGGTATCGACACTTTGGAGGCGGCAGCCGCCTTTATCCACAGCCAAAATGTCCGTCGCAGCCGACTGCATCAGCTGATGAATCTGCTGCAGATCCGGGGCAGAATCCTGACACCGGGTGAGACCCGGTTTGCCCAAAGCTGGCTGGATATGAATTTCCCGGAAGATGTGCTGGCCTTGGCTTATGAAAAGACCTGCATTAACACCGGCGGCATGAACTGGCCTTATATGAATACCATTCTTACCCGGTGGCGCGATGCCGGCTACCGGACGGTAGAGCAGATTCAGAAACAAGACAAAAAAGCAGGCACAGCCAACCCCACCCAGCGTCGGCCTGACGCAAAGGAACGGGCGGCCGTTGCCAGATTGATGCAGGAGGAATGACCGTGGGATACAGTGCAGAGGTAGTGCGCCGGGCAAGGCAGCGTTTGGAGCAGGCCAAGGCAGACCGGCAGTCTCAACAGCAACAGAATTTGCAGCAGGCTTATGATCGCGTACCCCGGCTTCGGGAAATCGACCGGCTTCTGCGGCAGACCATGGCCCAGGCTGCCCGGACAGCCTTTACCCAGGGCAGCGATGTCCAGGAAATCATGAATCAAATCAAGGAAGAAAACCTTTCCCTCCAGCGGGAACGGGAAGCCCTCATTGCCCAGCATTTTGCACCGGGCTTTTTGGATGACAGCCCCCTGTGCCCCCATTGCGGCGGCAGCGGCTATGTGGGCAGCACCATGTGCGCTTGTATGCAGGAGCTTTGCCGCCAGGAACAGCGGAAGGAGCTGACTCTGCTCCATGTGGGCAACGAAACCTTCGACAGCTTCCGGTTGGATGTATACCCCGATCGCCTGGATGCCGATCTGGGGGTCAATGTCCGGGATTTTATGCGAAAAACCTACCAAAGCTGCTGGAACTATGCCCAAAACTTTACAGAAAATGCGGGGAATCTGCTGTTTTCCGGCAACACAGGCTTAGGCAAAACCTTCCTGTCCGCCTGCATCGCCCGGACAGTGGCAGATAAGGGCTATTCTGTGGTCTATGAAAGCGCCACCCACCTGTTTTCCCGGATGGAGCAGGCAAAGTTCGGCGGTGACGAGGAGGCGAAAGCCCATGTCCAGCGGTACCAGGCCTGTGATCTGCTGATCGTGGACGATTTGGGTACGGAAATGGGCGGACAGTTTACGGTGTCTGCTCTGTACACCCTGCTCAACGACCGGCTGCTGGCAGGAAAGCCCATGATTATTTCCACCAACCTGAATCCCGTGGAATTTGCCCGTCGTTATTCTCCTCAAATCGCTTCCCGGCTGGATGGCCAATTCAAACTGTTGTTCTTCCTGGGAGATGATATCCGGGTCAGAAATGGTTGGGGGAATTAATCTATGAAGATCGGTGTATTATTTGATATGGACGGCACGATTCTGGATACTATTCAGGATTTGACAGACAGTACCAATGCTGCTTTGGCCCACTTTGGCTATCCTACCCGGACGGTGAAGGAGGTTTGCAGTTTCATCGGCAACGGTGCCTGGCGGCTGATCCGGGGCGCAGTCCCGGAAGATACCACAGATACCCAGGTGGATGCGGTGCTTAAGTACTATCAGCAGTATTATAAGACCCACTGCCAAATCAAGACCAAGCCGTATGACGGCATTTTGGAGGGGATGGCAGACCTGAACGGGGAGTTCGCCCTGGCCATTGTGTCCAACAAGCCGGATGCCGCGGTAAAAGCCCTGGCAGACCAGTATTTCCCCGGAATGTTCGCCCTGGGGGAGACCCCGGACTGTCCCCGGAAGCCTGCTCCGGATATGCTGTACCGCGCCATGAAGGAATTGGGCGTGGAGCAATGCATCTATGTAGGGGATAGCGAGGTGGATGTGCTGACGGCAAAAAATGCCGGAGTCCCTTGCCTCAGCGTCACCTGGGGCTTCCGGGAGATTCCGGAGCTGGAAGCAGCCGGCGCCCGGTATTACTGTCACGAAACAGAAAAGCTTCCGGAAATGATCCGGAAAATCGCAGGAGAAGTCTATGGCCAATGAGTTTTACGCCCTGTTGGGGCGGATGCGCTATATTACCCGTTGGGGTCTGATGCGCAATACCTTTTCGGAAAATATCCAGGAGCACAGCCACCAGGTAGCGGTGCTGGCCCATGCCTTGGCACTGATCCGCCGGGATATTTTGAAGCTCCCCGGACCGGATCCGGACCGATGTGCCGTGGCGGCACTTTACCATGATGCTTCGGAAATCCTTACCGGAGATCTGCCTACCCCCATCAAGTACTATAACCCCGGTATCAAGGATGCCTATAAGCAGGTGGAACGAATCGCCGGAGAGCGACTGCTGAACATGGTGCCGCCGGAGCTTCGGGAAAGCTATGCCCATTTGGTTTTGGAAGATGATAAAGAACTGGAGCCCATCGTCAAGGCGGCAGATAAGCTGTCAGCTTATATCAAATGCGTGGAAGAGCAGAAAGCCGGCAATACGGAGTTTGACTCTGCTGCCCGGGCGACTATGGAATCCATGGAAGCGATGAACCTCCCGGAGCTGAACTGGTTTATTGAGAAATGCCTCCCGGCCTATTCGCTGAATTTGGATCAACTCTGAGACTTGACGAAGCAGGAAAAATGTGATACCATTGCTGTCAGTCACCCATGCCGCTGTGGTGGAACAGGCAGACACAAGGGACTTAAAATCCCTCGGAGTAAAATCCGTACCGGTTCGATCCCGGTCAGCGGCACCAAAAAGCAGGATACCCCAACGGGGTATCCTGCTTTTTGTCACCGCTGACAAAGGGATCGAACAATAGGAATGGAAGTGTCCGGTGGACACTTCCTGCTACCAGTTCAAAAACTGGTGGCTACAATAATTTTCGCCAAAGGCGAAAATGCAAATCGATCCCGGTCAGCGGCACCATGTAAAAACCCTCTCTTGTCTGCTAAGACAAGAGAGGGTTTTTACAATGATATCCGTTCCTGTCGGAACGGGTGATATATCTTCGATATGATATCCACCTGCGGTGGATGATATATGCTTTCAGCATATGAAGGAACGGATATTATATCATATTTGCAAAGCAAATATATCGTTACATTGAGAAGTTGTGTGGCAATATCCGCAGATTGCTGATCGCATCCTGCCGTACCGCCAAGGAGAATGGGAAATGATTGTACAAAAAGCCAGCCCAAACGGGCTGGCTTATTTCAATAAGTAAAAACCAACATATAAGTAGTACGACCTATTGCAATCAGCAAAGCTTTGCAATAGGTCGTTTTTATCTTGACTATAATTTTCGCCAAAGGCGAAAATGCAAATCGTAGGGACACCCGTCCCGGGTGTCCGCGACGCACCACCTTCCTTTGCTTGACAGGTTTCTCGTTCTTTGGTATTATCTTAAATAATCATCCCCCGTAAAAGGAGAAAATGTTATGAAGAAACTGCTTTGCCTGCTTTTGGCGCTGCTTTTGGTAGCAAGCCTCTGCGCCTGCGGCAAGAAGGACGCAGAGCCGACCGTTACCACCCAAGCGCCCACCCAGCCCGATGCGTGTATCCATAATTGGAAGGAAGCTACCTGTGTTACCCCCAAGACCTGCACCGTCTGTCAAGCAACCCAGGGCGAAACAGCGGAGCATACCTGGAAAGACGCTACCTGCATCGCCCCCAAGACCTGTACGGTCTGTCAAGCCACAGAAGGCGAGGTGGAAAACCATTTCTATTTCGGTGGTGCTTGTGCCATCTGCGGCAGGGCAAATCCCAGCTACAAAGTGCTGACAGAGGGCGCATGGTTCCGCAGAATGGAAAACGGACAAATTGAGCTCTTCATCTTTGGCGAGGGCAGAGAAATGTTTGTGTGGACCAACGAAGAAATCGGCAGCACCGGCAAAGCCCTTTATACTGTGGAGGAATTTAAGGAAATTGTGCAGCAGTATAAAGCTTCCCTTGGGGAAAATTGGGCGCAGCCCTTTGCCCAGTGCATGGTTTGGGAAATTGGCGGTATCCAGTATGTTACCGGCAAGGTAAGTAAGACCCAGGCAGATTACCTGGTGGAAGGGGACATTGTGTTGGTGGCCTACCAGGAGACTATAGAAACCTACGAACGGGTAGACGGGCAGACCCTGCATTTCCAGGATAAAGAGTATGGTTGGGCAGCCTTCCGGGAAGTCGATTCTGTGGCATCCTTCTTTAAGTGACAATTATAAAGGGCTGTTGCGTTTGCAACAGCCCTTTTGCTTTTGGTAATCCTTAATATAGAGGTCGTCTTCAGCCTATTTGCTGGGATTGTCCGCAATATAATTCCCAATCCCGAAATAATCCTTTTGTCTCCGGATCGCAAGATCGCCCCTACAAGAAAAATCAATCGTCCTGGGGAGAATGTTCAAACACAGTTCCCACGGGGATCGTGGCTTCGTTGCTGCTGGAGGATACGGTAAATTTCGTTTCGCTGGTTCTGGTCAAAACAAGCTCAATGACGGGGTCATCATAGGCGAAGGTGACAGTAACGGTAGCTCCGTTATCTTCCCAAGTAATGCCGTTCATATTGCTGCTGAACCAATAATCATAGTAGGTTTTTCCGTTGTAGGTAATACTGCCGAAAGGTTCGCCTTCATAATTGGGATTGGAATAATAGTCTTTATGGGTGTAGCCCTGGAAATCTGTGGGCGACAGAGCATATTTTGAAAGGATTTCGCCCTTTTCAGCATCGCTGTAACCTTCTGCTCTGACGATATAAGCGACCCAAATATTGTCGGTAAAGGGTACATTGGGGTCTGCGACGCCACAAACTGTGCAAGTACCGCTGGTGTAGCTATGGCCGGCGGCAGCACCTTCTGTTGCACCGCATTTGGTGCAGGTCTTGGGGGCGGTACAGGTGGCGTTGCTCCAGCTGTGACCGGCAGCATTACCTTCCGTTTCACCGCACTTGGTGCAGGTTTTGGGAGCGGTGCAGGTAGAATCCTTCCAGGAATGACTGCAAGTGGTGGGAGCCTGTGTCGCTCCAGTGGTGCCTTCCGTACCAGCGGTGGTGCCTTGGGTGTCGGGAGTGGTGCTTTGCGGCTGGTCTTGACCGCAGGCGCAGAGGCTCAAGGCCAAAACGAGGATTAAAACCAAAGACAATACTTTTTCCATGGTCATTTCCTTTCTATGTACAAAAATTATTTTACTTTCGGTTTTTGTAGCTGGGTTACAGTATGGGCTGCTGCAGTGCCACGCATAATGCCAAGGAAACAGACTTTTCCAAGGGAATGGATGAGTTAATTATAATCTTTTTCTGCCGTATTGCAAGAGAATTCCACAAAAAAAAGACGAAGAACCAACCGTTCTTCGTCTTAAATGGATTTATGGCTGCTCTTTGGGGGCTTGCTTCCGGTAGCGGCTGGGTGTAATACCAAAATGAGAACGGAAGACCTGGAAAAAAGCGGAGTCAGAGGTGTAGCCTACATAGGCAGCCACCCGGCTGATATGCCAGTCTGTGGTGCGCAGCAGCCAGGCGGCATGATCCATCCGGGCCCGGATCAGCTTTTGCCGATAGCCCATGCCGTAATACTTCCGCAAGACCCGGTCCAGCTGCCGCCGGGACAGGTTCAGCTCCGCCGCCAGAAGCTCTTCTCCGGCGGACTCTGCAAAATTGTTTTCAAAGAAGTCATCAATGCTGATGATAAATTGCGTCTCGGAAAGAGAGTTCGGGGGATCAGAGGGGATTCCCTCAAAATTCAGCTGTCGCAGCAGATGGATGATGAGTTGGGACAGCATGGCCTGCATGATCTCGTTTTTAAAGAGGTTGCCGGCGGCGTATTCCTGAAAAATATCTGAGCAAAGCTGCAATAGCTTTTCCGGAATGGAAATGACCCTGCTTTTGGAAAGCACCTGCTGCAAAACCTGCTGGAGTATAGGTGTTTCCGGGGTGAAGGCCAGGGAAAACCGGAGAAGGTCACCTTCTACGGAGTTGGGATAGTGGTATTCCCCCGGGACGATCAAAATGCCCTCACCGGTCTGCAGGGGCAAGACCCGGTCTTCCACGGAGATCCGGCAGCGGCCGCCCAAGAGGATCTGCAGCTCGTAGTTTCCGTGGCAGTGGCGGCGTACCTGCCAGGTGTGCCGCTGAATATAACGGGCAGGCTCCATTCGAACCCAAAGCCGTTCTTTTCCTAATTGAACAGAAAAACTGTTGTTCGCCATAGCAAAAATCCTGTACCGTGTTATACCAATGTCACTAAGTTAGTGTTATTGCGAAACCAGTCTGCAGACTGGTTGTGGCAATCTCCCTCGTAAGCCGGGGATTCCCACGGCTGCTGCCGCAGCCTTGGAATGACAAAATTTCTTAACTTAATGACATTGCTGTGTTATGTACGGGTTCCTTTTTCAAAATGGGATTGACGGATGCGTCATATGCTTATGATACAACAAAAAATCAAATTGTAAATGCACTTTTCACCTTTTTCTTAAAAAATTATGCAAAAAACCACAGAAACTAAAATTCTTTCCGAAAGGGTAGAATATAATTTGGGTGACAGGTCTCCCTGTCACCCGATTTTGCCTTACTGCAGGCCCTGCTCGTAAGCCTCGATCATCTTCTTGACCATCTGGCCGCCGACGGAGCCGGCCTCACGGCTGGTCAGGTGACCGTTGTAGCCGTTGGTCAGGTTAACGCCCACTTCGGATGCAGCCTGCATCTTGAAACGGTCCATAGCTTCCCGAGCCTGGGGAACATTG
>JAGBTV010000046.1 GCA_017631155.1 Oscillospiraceae bacterium
GATATAGAAGTAATGCTGATGCCCCATTGGGGAACTTCTTCCCACTACGAAGCTTTTTCTTCTGGAGATTCGGACCTGTTCTATTTGCAGGATGATCCTAACGGAATGTGCGTAAAAGACCTTCCTGTATATGAGCCTTAGATAAGGAATCTTCAAATGGATTTTTTGTTTGCTATTTATTCCAGTCTGGTCGTTGTAATGTGCTTTTCCTGTATTATATCAACAACTTCTGCAATATGCAAGGGTGCGCTGCAAATTGCGGGGATATCTGCCCAACGAAGAGTATTTTTGTATTATCCCGGCCTAAAAGATAAAGGTTGGATTTTAATCGATATTCACAATTCTATGGGTGTTGGACAAGCCGAGAAACATTCCCAACCCACGATCCTTTACGACATGATGCATATCATATTGAATCAGTGAAACAGTATCAGCGGATGCTACACAAGGCTGATACTTCACGAGGCACTCTGGTTCACAAATGAGATCAGACACATTAATGGTCAAAATTTGGTCAACAAAATAATCATACGCGTGGATTGTATTATGTTGAGATGAGTGTTGCTTGTGGTTTTCTTTTGTGACTGATGTACAAAGGCCTTGGGTAATTTTGCTTTTTACTTTTGTTGGTACTAGGTCTGGTGCTGCAGCACAGAGTATCATTGACAATCATTTGCCAAATGTTTTGATAATATCAACTGCCTCAGGTGCATGGATTGGCGTAATGGTATTCGTACATTTAAAAATCAAGGATAATAAGATAAATACAAACAAGGGTAAGGAAAATGGCAGGGGATAACCCTGTCATTTTTATAAAAGCACACGCAGAATAAACCAGTGATCATGGAAAGTAAATTGGCAGGTACCACCCAAACGCTCCGACAGATAACGGATGCTTTGGGTTCCGTAGCCATGTCCCGGATTTTGGGAAACGGGGAAGCCGTCCCGGAAGATGGGCTCTTTCTTTGCGGGGTTTTTAACGGACAACAACAGCTTGTTGCCCATATTTTTCAGCAATAGCTGGATTCTTCGGTCAGATGAATCTAAATTTTGCTGGGCGTTATAAGCGTTATCCAAAGCGTTTAGCAGGATTGAGCCGAAAAGCAACTCATCTTTGTTCAGCTGCGTCAGGGTTACATCCCATTCAAAGGCAATTTTAGCGTTCTCACATTTTCCGGCAAAAGCAGAGAGAATGTAATTGATTGCGTCAAATTCACAGAAGTGAGTGAGTCGGGTGTTGTCGATGTGTACGCAATAAGCAGAGACCATTTCCAGAGCCTTTTCGGTATTCCGATTTTGTATGCATACTGAAAGTCCATCTAAGAACAGTCGCATGTCATGCCGGAGCATCCGAAGTTCCTGTTCGCTTTGCTTGACTTCTCCAATCAGCTGTGTTTGCTGCTGGGCAACGATGCGTACGATTTGTTCTTTTCGTTCGGCATCAGCTTTTTCCTCATATTCCTTATAATATATTACGCAAAATACCAGAAAGACAATGCATAGGAAGAAGGGTAAAAATTCTGCGACTACATGATTGTTATCCAATGAAATATCGAAATATACACCTGTAACGTAGTCAAAGGCATAGTAAACGGTCGGAACGATGCCAAAAATACAAATACTTAGCCGGTCTTTGTTAAAAATTTGGGAAAAATAGGGCGCAAAGTACCGAATGGAGAGAAAACCGATGCCCAAAAGGCAGATGATCTGAACCGCATAGGTAGCGGTGATATCTTGGAAAAGACTGGTGGTCAGAACACCAAACCATTTGGCAGGCTGGCAGAAAAGATAGGCGGTAAAGAGTGCTGCCAAAGCGGTGATGATGGATTTGCGGTAAATCACCACCAAAAAAAGCACAATGGGCAGATGGGAGATGAGAGGATATAGCTTCCAGACCAGGCTGGTCTGAAAATTTACATATACCAGCAGCTGCAAAATACCGGAGAATGTGCATAAACCGATCCCTGCAGGGATGCTTTTCCGGGAAAGACGGATACCGGAAAAGGTCAGGCTGAGGAGACTGCCGAAAATCAGAAGCAGGCAGCTATGGATATAAAACAGAAGGGTTTGCGCCACTAAATATCACCCGCCTTTCCGAACAAAAAGGAGAAATAAGTGCTTTGAAATTCTTTGGCAAAGTTGCGGGAAATGGGGATGTGTTGCCCGCCGTCCGTTACAATTTCGGATTTTGTATAGCTGCTAATGAAATTCATGTTGACGATATAGCTTCTGTGGCATTGGAAAAAACATGGCATTTTCAGTTCAGCGGCAATTTGGTGCAGCGGTGTAGAGGATGTGACCACATCTCCGTCTGAGGTGTAGATCAAAACTTGCTTGTTCTGCGCCTCGATATGCCGGATGCTGCTTAAGGGAACTTTTTTGACCATTGTCAGGGTCTTCGCTACAATAAAATCGCTGTTATCTACAGATTCTGCCAAATGTTCATCCAAAATCTCAAATAATCGCTCCGTATTCTGGGATTTCAGAAGATAGCCGTTTGCCTTGACCCGGAATGCGTCTACACCGAACTCCGGGGAAACGGACAGCAATATGATTTTGGTTTGGCGGTTTTCCCTCCGGATCTCCATGCAGGTGTCGATGCCGGAGAGCATAGGCATGATGATATCCAAAAAGATCAGATCGTAATTCCGCTTGGAAAGGGCATTGAGCAGAGCATCCCCGTTATCGTAGGTGTCCAGCAGAATATTGACACCCCGCTGCACGCTCCACTGTTCCAACTGTGCAGCGGTTCTTTGTCTGTATTCGGGGGAATCGTCACACAGGGCAATGCGGATCATAGGCGGAACTCCTTTTATTTTTTGGTGATAATCGTAATGTTTTTGATGGGCTCGTAGCTGTCCTTGGCGTTTTTGACCAGAGCTTCATCGGTACATTCGTCGATAACGCGCTTCAGGTCAACCTTTGCTTCGTTGTATTTATTCAGCTTAATGTAGGCTACACCGCGGTTCAGCAGGGCAGGATAAAGCTGGGCGTTTCTGGCAATGGCTTCCGTATATTGTACCACAGCCTGACTGTAGTTTTCTTCGTTGAAATAGCAGTTACCCAAATTGAAGTAGCAATCTCCTGCGGAAATATCGGCTTCTATACATTTAATATAGTAATTGCGTGCGGTGTCGTATTGTTCCAGTGCGTGGTAGCAAAGACCCATATAAAGGTAAGAGTCGTTTTTGTCGGGGTTAGCCTGTTCGTAGGCGGCAAAATCTTCAATTGCGGCTTCGTAATTTTGGATACTATAGTAGCAAAGACCCCGTTGGAATTTGGAAACAGTAACTTCATAGTCCAATTCCACACACTTGGAGAAATCTTCAATGGCTTTTTCGTATTCCTGAGACTGCAGCAGACAGAAACCTCTTTGGAAATAAAGGGCTTTATCTTCCTTCAGCTGCAGGGATTGGGCGTAGGCTTCTGCGGCTTCCGTAAACTTTTCTACGGATTTTAAACTGTTGGCATAAGCACTGTAGAGGGCGGCTTTGGAGATGCCGTCTTTTTCTGTGGTTTCGGTGTGATAGGTCAGGGCATTTTGATAATGCGCAACGGATTCCTCGAATTTACCAAGATAAACACAGGCATCACCTGCCAAAGTATATAAGGTGGGGTTTTCCAAATCCTGTTCAATTAAGGCCGTCAGACAAGTCAATGCTTTGGAATAACGCTTTAATGTATTGCTGGTGTCAGCCATCAGGCTGAGATAGTCCTTGTTGTCCGGATCTTTCCATAGAGCCATTTGCAAATCGCAGTAAGCTTTTTCGTGCTGCTCGGTTATGATGTAGACAATCGCGCGGAAATAATGGGTCTGTGGATCGTTTTTCAGCGCAAGGGCACTGGAATAGTCATCAATCGCCAAATCATACTGCTCTAAGTTGTAATACAGCGCAGCCCGTTGGGTATAAAGCTTGGGATCTGTTTTGTTGGTTTCCAGTTTTTTGGTCAGATTTTCCACAGCCCGTTCCATTTTTTCTTTTTCGGATAATTTTTCGGTAGGTGCTGTGGTGGTTGGGGCGGAGGCCTGCTTTTGGCTGATCATTTGCCGAATGCGTCCAATGACCGGACCGATTCCAATGGCGGTGATCAAAATGGCAATGGCCACTAAAAAAGCAAGCACGCGTTTGAACTTAAAAAACCGAATCCATTTACTTTCCTTCAAGGTAAAATCCTCCGCGTATAGTTTCACTAATGACATTTTAACAAAAGCAGATAATTTTCGCAAGTTTACTTATTTGCATTTCACACCCCCAAGAATGCATTTCACACCATTTTCCATATTTACAAAGAATTATATGTATAATGCTATCAGAAGTATAATGTAATAATAGCCTCATTTTATCGTAAAAAGGATAAAACGAAAAGAAAGGAGGGAGAATCGGGTGCATTTGACAAGAAAATTACCGATATTCATAGTATCTGCGCTGGCAATTGCGTGTTTGCTGTGTTCTTGTAAAAATCAGTCCTCTGGACAGCCGGCAGCTTCTGCGGGCCCATCGCATCCGTCTGTAGCTCCCTCTGTTTCTGTAACACAACCGTCTGCCGAAACCCAGAAACCGTCAACAGAGCCGGAAGACATTACACAACCCACAACCCCGAAGGAAACCGAGGCGGCAACAAACCCATCCGAGTCTACCCAACCTACGCAGCCTTCCCAGTCCTCTCAGCCTTCTCAGCCGAGCCAACCCACACAGCCTGCCGTACAGCCGGTAGATGTGGAAAAGGCCATTGCAGCGACAGTGACGGAAATCGGAAAACTGATCCCGGAATTGCAGTATGATCCTGCGCAGCAGATCGGTACAAAGGTGGAGCTGTTGGTGGAGCGCGGGCTGTCCCAGGAAGATGTGGAGGGTTATCTGCACGACTCTCTTTTAGAGGTGTTTGACTACAGTCTGTATCTGGAGCAGCAGAATGATCCGGCGCAAACCCAAACGATATTGTTTGACTATACATATTCTCTTACTTGCAAAAGCACGGAAGATCAATTTGTTTTTGAACTTTGCTATGTGCTTAACAAGCAGGAGTATCAGGATGAAGCGTTTAACAGCAATGAAGTAATTTCCTTGGTAACACAACGGATTCTGGAAAGTACGCAGGTAAATGTCAAAGCTTTTGAAGATGAAGTCTATACCAAAGCGTTTATTTACGATGATATCCCCTTCTTCTATACAACGCAGATGTGTGTAGACCGGTTGGCAGATCAGATCGAGAATGAAATTTACGGCGAAAACCTGGGATTGGGTTCTTATACACAGTTCCGTGTGGAATTCCACTCTAAAGGCGAAACAGCATATATCTTTTTGCTGTACCTCAGATAAGGAGGATGCATGATGGCTAATGATAAGAAAACGAAAAGATGGATTGTCCCCATTATTATATTGGTGTTAATTTTGCTGCTCTTGCTTGTGGCGCTTTACTTTGTGCTGCAGCGGGAAAAACAGCCGGGCAATGTAACCACGGCACCGTCACAGACGGAACAGATCACGACCGGGGAGACAGAACCACCAACCACAATAGAAACGGTGCCCCCTACCACGGTAACAGAGCCGATCCCCACAGAAACGGAACCATTACCGACGGAAACAGAGCCTGTTCCGACCCAGACGCAGCCACCTTATGTACCACCGGTGACCCAGCCACCTGTGACAGAGCCTCCGGAAACGGATCCGTCCCAGATCGTACAGTTGGTGCTGGCGCAGATGGATATGCTGAAGGGCAATTCCCGGGAAGCAGAAGTGCTGACAGATCCTTGCCGCAACACCTGGAAGGTAGATGCCACAGAGGATGTGGAGCTTGCCGCCCAAAAGCTGCTGCAACATATCCTTCAGGAGCTGAATTATGAAGAAGCGGTGGCGGATCCCAATGTGCCGGTGGGAAAACCCAATCCCTTTACCTACCACTATATCTTTAAATATGTGGATACCAAAAACGGGGAGCATACCTTTGTGTTGGAATATCGGTTCGTCAGCGAAAACTATACGGTACAGGATAAAGGCTACGACACCAATCGACTGGTAACAGACATTTGCGCTTACTTAAACAGCTTAGGGAAAACCAAGTTTGATTCTCAAACCGTTCAGGGCAAAACAACCCAGAGTGTCATCGTTCTTTTGGAATACGATTATGATACTGTGCTGAGTATGGTAAAAGCCCAGGTGCAGGGAGCGTCGGAGAACTACCGCAGCTATGACTTTTACTATAAAGCATTGACGGTTTCCACCAAGGGCGGTGTAGAGCAAATGGCTCTGCTCTTCTACATTATAAATAAGTAAGAAGATTCGCTCTGTATAACGAATAAGAGGTTTTACTATGGATAGTATTGATTACAATATGACGCAAAATGAAGGAAGGGGGATAAAACCGATGAAAAAGGCCAAAGCATCCATGCGGCTGCTGTTTGTGTTGATGATGCTGGTCCTTTTGCTGGCAGTGTCGGCATTTGGTGTTTCTGCGGCAGAAACGCAAACCGACGGCGCGGTTACGGGCCCTGCTTCCGTATCGGTGGAGGAGATTTCTGCCCAAAAGGCAGTCTCCCAGTATATTTATGTGGACGGTGACAAGGTCACCATTTCCGGTACCGTTCATGTAACTTCCGGAGCGGATGATGTTCTGATCTTTACAGACAGCTACGGGAGCTCTGTGGAGTATATCGTTTCGGACGGCGCTTTGGAAATTGTGGGCGTGGACGCAATGGCAGAGCTGGTGTTGGGCATTTCCTCTAACCAGGCTCTGCAGCAGCTGACCATCCAGGTTGCTACGGTATCCGCAGAGGGTACCGCGCAGTTCAATATTCCCAATGCGGATATTGAGATCACTGCCCAAAGTGTTCTGTTTGAAGCAAATCAGAAGACGGTGCTTTCTGCCAAAAGTCTGAGCATTCAGCTGAGCGATCCCATGCAGGTAGAGCTTGCTGTGGCAAAGCTGGGCGCAAAGCGGCTGACAGCCAGCTTTGAGAATTTTGACATTCAGTTAAGCGGAAGCTTTGTCATCGAGGCGGAGATTACAGAGTCCAGCATTGTGGATGAAACCGAGAATGTCAATTGGGGCGATGAAGCGGAAGAATTGCTGAATGTTCTGGACGGCAGTACCAAGTATCTGGCCAGTGTGCGTCCCATTTACATAAATGTTCCCATTGCGGATTCCAATATTACGGCATCCTCTGTTTTGGTGGATACCGCTGTTGAGATCAAGATGAACACCAAGACCGCCGACATTCCTGTGGCGGGCAATGTGGCTGTGCTGCACAGCAAGATCCATATCAGTGGTGCATCCCGCCTGATTTCAGCAGGGGATATTACGATTCAAAGCAAGAACGCTCTGGAGGCAGAGGCAGCCGCTGCAGCAACAGATAGCTTAAGCTATGCGATTGCTTTGTCTGTGATCAATCAGATGTCTCAGGTGACCATTACCGATGACAGCTATTTGGAGGCACAGGGAAACATTACCCTGCAAGCGCAAAATGATATTCAGTCTGCCGTCAAGGCCAATGGCAGTGAAGATAGCCAGGACAAGAGTGGTGTTTATGCGACTGTGAGCGTAGTCACCCAAAGCACGGCTGCGCAAATTTTGGGAAATGCTTCGGTCAATGCCGGTGGCGATTTGGTAATCCAGACCATTGAAAATACCAATGCCGAAACCGATGCCGTTTCCGGTGCGCCGGAAGAGGAAGAAGCGCCTTCAGAAGAGAAGGAAAAGAAGCAAATCTCCGTATCCGATATTCTCAAGCTTTTGAAGAAGCTGGTGGTTGAGGATGAAAACGGTGAAGAAAAGCCTGCCGTATCCGAAGAGGATACCAAGAAGGTTGCAGAAAAGTTAGATGAAGCAGCCGAGGCGGCCAAGGAAGAAGAGAAAGTCGAAACGGAAAAAGCACCGGAAAAGGGCACAGTTATGATCACTGTTGTTGACAGCGCAGACAAGCCTGTTAAGGATGCTTCCGTTAAGCTTAGCATGGAAGGTAAAGACGATGTGATCGTCAAAACCGATGAGAAGGGTGTTGCAACCTTTACCGATGTTGCTGAGGGCGCATATACGATCACTTTGTCCGACGGTGTGCCCAAGGGTAATGCGATACCCAAGGCTCACGAGTTTAAGCAGAGCAAAGAAGAAGGCTATGCAGCCAAAATTAAGTTGTCCGAAAAGGCTTCCGAAAGCCAATTTGTTGGCTCTGTGGGTATTGTCGTTGGTGTAACGGACAATAAAGTGGTAGTAAACACTACCGGAAACATTTTGGTTTCCGGTCTGTTGGATATCCAGGCAAAGAGCAATGTAAAGTATGCTACCAATGCGGATGCTTCCGCCAACAGCGAAGCCTCTAAATCCATCGGCACGGCTGTTGTTGTCCAGGTAGTGGATGCCGAAACCATCGCCAAGGTGTCCAATGGCACCATTACTGCCGGCAATGTGAGCATCGTAGCCGAAAGCGGCAGTGAAGAAGGCCATGGCGGCAGCGAAGCCACCGCCAAGGCCGGCTTCAGCGCAGGTGACTTTGGCCTGGGCGGCGCCATTGCCGTCAATGTCTACGCGGCGCAAACCCGCGCGGTATTGGAGCAGGTAGCACTGGAAACCGCGGGCGATATCACCATTTCCGCTATGGACTACTCCGACACCGTGACCCAGGGAACGGCCGGCTGTGAGCAGGGCACAGAACTGGAGAAGGAAAGTGTCGGTGTTGGTGCCGGTATTGCCATCGCCGTGAATGCCAATACGGTAGAAGCGGTTATGGGCAGCAAGGTGCAGCTGACTGCGGAAAGCATCGGCGACCTGAGTGTAACCGCCGGCAGTGAAGGCGATACCCTGGTCAGCGCCACCGCAGGCGCAGCCGGTGGCACCAGCGTGGCACCTGTTATCGCATTGGATGTAACGGATATTACTGTGGATGCCCAGATCGGCTACGAGGAAGCCGCATTGGTAACAACCGGAGATATCACCATCCAGGCAGGCAGTAAGAGAAAGAATAAAGCGACCACCGACGCATCTGCCGCAGGCAGCAAGGTGGCCGTGGGCGCAGCCATCTCTATTGGCGTGGTAAATGTGGATACCGTAGCGGTATCTGACAGAGTGATCGCCAATGCAAACAATGTAACCATCAGCGCGGTGTCTGCCAACGCAGCGGAAAGCACGGCAACAGCCGGCGCCAACGGAGCCAAGGCAGATGAGGAGGGAGACTCGACAGCTCCCGCAGCTGAGGAAGAAGAGAAGGACGGGGATACCACCAAGTCCATCAATAAGGTACTGCAGGCCGGTAATAAGCTGGCAGGCGACAAGGCCGACTGTCCCGAGGAAACACCTCAGAAGGCCGAGACCAGTGAAGGACAGGTCAGCATCGGCGCAGCCATCAGCCTGGTGGTAGCAGAAGGCGATACAGAAAGCGTACTGAACCGTAATCTGACCGCAAGTGGCGATGTTGTCATCCTGACCGGCACGGAAAAGGATCTGACCGTCAACGCAGATGCCAGCGCAACCAATAGTGATACCGGTGTCGGTGTGGCAGTTGGTATCCTGGTAGCCAATTCCAATAACTATCTGACCGTATCAC
>JAGBTV010000047.1 GCA_017631155.1 Oscillospiraceae bacterium
CTTGTCGGGTGCCGTGGTAGCATAGATAACGGTATCAAAAACCAGCGGCAGCGTAACCTCAGACTGACCCTGCAGCTTGACAGTCAGCGTGTTGGTGCCGTTAAGATTTTCCGGCAAGGAGACCTGGATCTCCGTGCAGGTATTCTTCTTAGCGCCAGCGAGATCCACGGTCACATCGCCCAGCTTCAGTGTTTCAATCTTAGGATCTGCACTGTTGAAAGACAGGTACAGGAAATCCTTGTCCCAGGCTGCGCTAAGGCGCAAAGACCCTACCGGGACATCGAATCGATAGCCTGCATCCTGATTGCCGTCGACCTGGATGCCTGTAGCATAAGCAGCATGCAGGAAGGTCTTACCCAAATCGGGATTCTGGGTAGGCTCAGCAGCACTGGTCTTCAGCTTGAAGATTCCGGTAGGAATCATGCCAAGGATCATGACCAGGGCCAGGATGAAGGCGTTCATTCTTTGAAATCGCTTCATTTCTTTCACCTCTCATAGGAAATTAACGGACATGAGCGCAAAGTACGCACATATGCATTTTATGTCAAGATTATAACAGATTCCAGTCAAAATAGGAAGAGTTACCACTCCGTCAATATGCCAAAAAATTTCTCTGTTTTTTGTATATTTTTACCAACGCCTTCCGCTCCCTGTCAGGACACCCACCCGCAAACCTCCCTTGCATCTACCCTACCGAAATTTTCCATTTATCACGCTGACGCGCAAATGAATAATTTTCCATTTGTAGGCGCAGCCTGCCCGACAAACAGGATTTGGCAATTTGGACAATCATAACCACCGGCCGGTGGTATTCTTATACAAAAAGTCGCCCACCCGGAGACCGGGTGGGCCAGAATGTTCTTATTTAAATTGGAAGGTATCGCGCAGGCACAGCCATTTCTGATCCTTTTCGCTGAGAGTCAGAGAGGTTCCATCAGAAAGGGTATAACCTGCCGCTGCGGCGCTGCCAGGGTACTCCCCTGTTACCTCCGGCCAAAGGATTCCGATACTGGGATCGTTCCAGGCAAGACCGCCTTCATCGTTGGGATGGTAAAAGTCATCGCACTTATAGCAGAACTCTGCCGTATCGGAAAGTACCAAAAAACCGTGGGCAAAGCCCTTGGGAATGAGAAACTGCTTCTTATTTTCTTCGGTCAGCAACTGACCATGCCACTTGCCGTAGGTGGGAGAACCGGCCCGCAGGTCCACCGCCACATCAAAAACACTGCCCCGGATGGCACGAACCAGCTTGGTCTGGGGATACTGCTTCTGAAAATGCAGACCCCGGAGAACGCCCTTAACGCTCATGGACTGATTGTCCTGGACAAAAGGGATATCCAGTCCGGCCTCTGCCATATCCCGCTGGCTGTAGGTCTCCATGAAATAACCCCGGCTGTCGCCGTGAACGGCTGGGGTGATGACGCACAGGCCTTCAATGCCGCCCACATTTTTTTCTACTGTGATTTGACCCATGGTTCATTCCTCGATTTCTTTCAAATACCGTCCCAGCGCATCCTGCCAGGTGGGCAGCGGCGCAAAGCCAGCCGCCACAAGCTTGGATTTGTCCAACCGGCTGTTAAAGGGGCGAGCCGCCTTGGACAGTCCGTATTCTGCCGTCGTGACCGGTGTTACCTGGGTGGTATAACCGGCCTGGCGGAAGATCTCACAGGCAAATTCATACCAGCTGATGTAGCCACCCTCATTGGTAGCATGGTAGTAGCCGTACTTTTCCGTTTCCACCATATCCACCAGCAGCCGGGAAAGATCTAAGGTATAGGTAGGTGTACCTACCTGATCCTTCACCACCCGGAGGGTGTCATATTTCTTGCCCACATTCAGCATGGTCTTAATAAAGTTGTTGCCGTTTTTGCCGAAGACCCAGGCAATGCGGACAACGAAAAACTTTTCTACCAATTCCGCCACCGCCTGCTCCCCTTCCAGCTTGGTCTGTCCGTAGACATTCAAAGGAGCATAAGCTTTGCAGTCCGGCTCCCAAGGGGTTTCCCCCTGGCCGTCAAAAACATAGTCCGTGGAGATATAAAGCATTTTGCAGCCCAATTCCCGGCAAGCCTTCGCAATATTGCGGGTGCCGCCGGCATTGATGGCCCGCACCTTTTCTTCTTCTTCCTCTGCCGCATCCACTGCCGTCCAGGCTGCGCAATGGATCACCGCATCCGGCTTCTGCTCCTGCAAAACCCGATTTACCGCTTCTGCATCGGTGATATCCAACGGAATCTCCGCAGTGGGGGCAAGGTCGCTGCCAATAGCGGTATGGCCCCGTTTTTTCAATTCTTTCATCACGTCGTGCCCCAGCTGGCCACAGACGCCGGTAACAAACACTTTCATATTTAGTACCGCAGCTTTCCGTCGGCAACCGCCTTCAGGTGTGCGCCATAGGGACTCTTGCCGTAGCGCTCAGCAGACCGGAGCAGTTCCTCCCGGTCGATCCAGCCGTTTTTATAGGCGATCTCCTCCGGGGCGGAGATCTTGATGCCCTGGCGCTTTTCCACCATCCGCACAAAATCCGCAGCCTCCACCAAAGAATCCATGGTGCCGGTATCCAGCCAGGCAAAGCCTCTGCCCAGCAGTTGTACATCCAAAAGCTCGTCCTGAAGGTACATCTCATTTAAGGTGGTGATCTCCAGTTCTCCCCGTTTGGAGGGCTTGACCTGGTTCGCCCGGGCGCTGACCCCGGCGGGATAGAAGTAAAGGCCCGTTACCGCGTAATTGCTCTTGGGCTCATTAGGCTTCTCTTCAATGGAGATGGCCTTGCCTTTTTCGTCAAATTCCACTACGCCGAACCGCTCCGGGTCGGTCACATAGTAGCCAAAGACTGTTGCCCGACGGTTTTCCTCGGCATTTTCCGCGGCAGTCCGCAGCAGCTTACCGAAGCCGTTACCGTAGAAGATGTTGTCGCCCAGCACCATGGCGCAGGCATCGTCACCGATAAATTCCTCACCCAAAATGAATGCCTGGGCCAGTCCATCGGGAGAGGGCTGGACACAGTAGGAAAGATTGACACCGAACTGACTGCCATCCCCCAGCAAATCTGAGAAACGGGGGGTGTCTGTGGGGGTGGAAATAATGAGAATATCCCGAATACCTGCCAGCATCAGTGTAGACAGGGGGTAATAGATCATGGGTTTGTCATAAACCGGCAGAAGCTGCTTGGATGTTACCATCGTCAGCGGATACAGACGCGTACCTGCACCGCCTGCCAAAATAATACCTTTCATATCTTGTCCTCTCCTTTTACGGTGAAAAATCACCGTGATTTGGTAGGATTTTTGCTTATTTCCAGTTTACCATATCTTTCCCCGGTTTTCAACCGAAAAAACCGGGACAGGAACTTGCAGTTTGGGTCGTTCTTACCGTAGGGCGGGGGCTTGCTCCCGCCGCTTTCACCAAAACTCCCTATTCATTCTTTCGTATATAACTTGTCTAACTCCCATTGCTTGGGATTGTTTATAATGTATTCTGCAATTTCGTTATAGTCCTCACGACCGCGGATCACATGCTCATAAAATGAGGTTTGAAACAATTTATCAATGGGTGCAAATTTCTTACACGCTCTGGTTGTCAGCGATTTATATGCGCAAACTATATCCATAATCGAAGGGCGCGGATCATCTGCCACCGTTTCACCAAGCATTAAAATAGCATGAATATGGTTCGGCATAATCACATATTGATCAATTTTTAAAGAAGGATACCTTTTCTCCAACAAGAACAGTTGTTCCTTTGCAATTTGACCATATGGAGTATATTGGGTTTCGGCGGGAGCAAGCCCCCGCCCTACGATGCGCGACAGCAGGCATCGTCTGTTTTGTGTACAGATCGTAATATAATACGCGCCGGTTGTGCTGTAATCATAGTGATTCAATCGCGTGTGTTTTCTCTGGGGAAAGCTGTTTTCCATAATTATCACCAACCGTATTATACATCAAAATCCGCAGGCACGCAACACTCTGCGAACAAGTCAAGTAAGCCACCGCAGGCCCAAGATCCCATCCTGCAACATATACAGACGCAAAAAAGGCGTGGGTTTTCCCACGCCTTTTCCTATTATTATCAAAGCAATTCTGCCATTTTTTACGATATAGCGCTATATATTTTGAGCAAGTCTGCCGCCGCCTCATAGCGTTGGGTTTCAATGGTTATCTGATACCCACCTTCAACTTTCCTCATATCATATGTATTGTCCAATGTCATCCAAACATACGGATATGTCTGCTCGGTCTGCCAAGTAATCTTCGTTAAGGTTTCTCCTTTTTCAACAACAAGGTCCTCAATCGCAATATCCTGACATGTATACATAGTTTCTTCTAACGCAGACAATGGCGGGTTATAGTTTAGGCCCTTCATTTTTTGATAATCGAAGTATTGGTTAGTAAACGTATACTCTGCCACTTCAAAAATAACGCACTCAGGTTGAAAAATGTTAAAGTAGTACGGAAAATCAAGCACATTCTGATAGTCGTGTACGTGAATATACTCCGAAAATGCGTTCATCAAAAATTTGTTGCCATAACTATTCATATAGCTTCCTTGAAAAACAAGCACTTTGGGTGTATCTTTTACATCTTCCGAATGATTAACATAATAGCCAAATCCTTGGTAGGACGGATGCCGCTCCAGTTCTCCCAAATAATCCTTATTCCGAACAGTTACAGATGCCTTTGAGCCAAGCTTAGGAACATATTCCTCAATTGGAAACTTTGATGCCAACAAAGATGTTTTTAATTCTTCCGTTTGGGAAAATTCTTCCAGCTTATTCACATGAATATTGTCGCAGTTTTGGCTCAATTGCTCCAGCATTGCTTGCGTTCCATAAAAAGCACCCATGTCGTTCCAGTGATTCGCATCATACTTTTGGTTAAAACCATCCACCCCATTTTCTCTTAGCTTCGTGAGGGTGGCTGTGTTGTCTAAATAGTTGACATTTCTCTTTTCCAGCTCTGCCAAGAAAAGGTCTACCCATTCCCGATTGTAATTGATTCCATCTGCAATTTTATCTTGATAGACTGCAGGCTTGGCTGGGTTAAACACAAATAGAAACGGCACATTTCGGGCAGTGCAGTATTCTTGGATTTCCGCAACCATATCCGCAAAAGCCACTACGAAGTCAGTGCTTTTTTTGCTGGTACTCATTCCCGCGCCAAAAACAAAACCATCTTTTCCGTAGGAATAGGAAGGATGCACCATTTTATGAAACAGTTTGTCATTGAGCACCGTATAGGCCGTAATCATCTCATCCCGGAATCCGATGCGGTCATTGACATAGTTCTGAATATTTTGGGTAATATCCCCCTTGGCCGTAAAAGGATTCTCAGCCAGCTTGCGGTTGTCTATGAGGGAAATGGCATCGGTTTCGGTGTTAAAAAAGGCAAGCGGTACAATAATGACGGCAGCAAACAGGATCAAGGAAATAATTTTTATGATTTTCATTATGCACCCCTCCTTAGTATTGGAAATAAATAAACGGGCTGTAAGTCGAGTTTATCATGAACAGAACAGAAATGACAAACAGCACAAAGATGATTCCCTGGCGGATGGCATAGCCGTAAGATTTTTGAATCAGGCTCTGATAGGCATTTTGTACCTTGGGCAAGCCAAACAAGGTTGCGCCCACCATCGCAACAATCATAAGTACAATCATTCTTGTATCAAAATAATATTGCCAGGTATACGGAATGTTGGCAAACTCAACCATGCCAAACATAGTCTTCAGCCATTGCACGCAGGCTGAAATATCGCTGAACCGAAACAGTTCCCAGCAAAAGAAGGTCACGCCCATTGTGCAAACCCATTTTACAATTTTAGGTGTTTTTTTGTACCAAGCTTTATCGGAAATAAGCTTTTCAATGATATTGCATACGCCGTTAATCAAACCCCACAGGATATATGTCCAACCCGCGCCATGCCAAATTCCGGTCAGAAGGAACACAACAGCAATATTGAGTATTGTTCTGCCTTTTCCCCGTCTGCTTCCGCCCAAGGGGAAGTAGATATACTCCCGAAACCAGGTTCCCAAAGAAATATGCCAACGCCTCCAAAATTCTGTAATGGAGGTAGAAAGATATGGGAAATTAAAATTCTCGTGAAAACGGAATCCAAACACATTGGCAAGACCAATCGCAATATCGGAATAGCCGGAAAAATCGTAATAGATTTGCAGCATATACAGCAAAGCAACGCCCCAGGCAGACGGCACATCAACAGCTCCTGACGCAGATGCGATACAAGCACCAAAAGTGTCTGCTAAAATCAGTTTTTTGGCAAAACCGATCATCACTCGGGTTATGCCTTCAGAAATCAAATCCAGGCTGGCCTTTCGCAGCTTGATCTGTTCAGAAAAATCTCTCCACAAAATAATCGGACCGGAAATAACTTTGGGAAAAAACAGCAGATAAAGGGCGCAGTCAAGGAAGTTGCCCGCTTTGGCCTTTCCCTTATAAATATCTGCCAGATAAGAAATAGCAGAGAAGGTAATAAAGGAAATTCCCAAAGGTGCTAAATAGGATTTCGCAGCAACCTTATCTTTAAAAAGATAATTCCACACCTCTGTAAGTAACGCAGTATACTTAAAATGCACCAAAACAAATACTGCAACAACAATCGACAGCAGTAATACAGGCAATGCAAGTGATATATGTTTTGTGTTTTCAGGCGCTTCTTCACACTCTGCAACAATAAAATATTTCTTTTTGCGGCTTGCCTCAATCGCCTTTCCTAAAAACCAGATCATTAGGATGTAAATAACAAAACGAAAAATGTCATCAAAACAAGCCCAAAGATAGAAACAGCTGCTCAGACCAATAAGTGCCAGATCCTGCACTCTGCACTTTTCCAACATCCGAGAAAAGAGGCCCTTTGACTGCAGTAATACCGCCAGGTAGTATACCAGTATAGATATCGGAAAAAATATAAACAAAAATGTTTGCGTTGTAAATGCCATTTTAGCCTCCTGTATCTCTTTAACACGGAATTCTAAAAATAGTGTTTTTGGAAATTGATGTTTCCCACACTATATACGGGTATTCTATAACAAAAAATGTTTTCTGGCAAGGTTTTCTTTATTTTCCATAAATTATGCATATCCTGAAAAACAATCGAAACGTAAAGCGGCGAATTGACAGGTTTTCTCCCTATCAAATCCTAAGGAACGGATCGATAAATGAAATTGGTGGTTTGCGCAAAAAAGGCGTGGGAAAAACCCACGCCTTTTTATTATTATAATGTATACGCTTACACAACGCCCTGAGCCATCATGGCGTCTACCACCTTCTGGAAGCCTGCGATGTTGGCGCCGGCAACCAGATCGCCCTCCATACCGTATTCCTTGGCGGCATTGAAGGAGTTCCAGTAGATGTTCTTCATGATCTGCTTCAGCTTGGCATCTACCTCTTCGGCAGTCCAGTTGTAGCGCATGGAGTTCTGGCTCATTTCCAGACCGGAAACGGCAACGCCACCGGCGTTGACAGCCTTGGAGGGAGCGACGATGACGCCGTTCTGCTTCAGGTAAGCCATAGCATCGTTGGTGGTGGGCATGTTGGCCACTTCCACATAGTACTTGATGCCGTTTGCCACGATCTTCTCTGCCTCAGGCATCTTGATCTCGTTCTGGGTAGCGCAGGGCATCAGGATGTCAGCCTTAACACCCCAGGGCTTCTCGCCGGGGAAGAAGGGAACGCCGAACTTGTCTGCGTAGTCCTGAACCTTATCGCGGCCGGAGGCGCGCATCTGGAGCATAAAGTTGATCTTCTCTTCGGTATTGATGCCGTCTTCGTCGTAGATGTAGCCGTCGGGGCCGGAGATGGTGACCACCTTGCCGCCCAGCTCGGTAACCTTTTGAACAGTGCCCCATGCCACGTTGCCGAAGCCAGAAACTGCGAAGGTCTTGCCCTCAATACTGTCGCCGAAGGACTTCAGCATCTCGTTCACATAGTAAACAGCACCGTAACCGGTAGCCTCGGGACGGATCAGGCTGCCGCCGTAGGACATACCCTTGCCGGTAATCATGCCTTCGTAACGGCCGGTGAGCCGACGGTACTGGCCGAACAGGTAACCAACCTCGCGAGCGCCCACGCCGATGTCACCGGCGGGAACGTCGATATCAGCACCCACATACTTATACAGCTCATCCATGAAGGCCTGGCAGAAGCGCATGACCTCCCGGTCGGACTTGCCTCTGGGGTCGAAGTCGGAGCCGCCCTTAGCACCGCCCATGGGCAGGCTGGTCAGGGAGTTCTTGAAGGTCTGCTCGAAGCCCAGGAACTTCATGATGGACATGTTGACGCTGGGATGGAACCGCAGGCCGCCCTTGTAAGGACCGATGGAGCCATTGAACTGAACACGGTAGCCGTAGTTGACCTGAGCCTGACCCTGATCGTCAACCCAAGCAACACGGAACTGGATAGCCCGGTCAGGAGCAGTCAAACGCTCCAGGATGGCATTGCGGCGGTAAGCTTCTTCATTACGGTCGATAACAGGACGCAGGGACTCCAGAACCTCTTCCACTGTCTGATGGAACTCGGGCTGAGCAGGGTTCTGCTCCTTTACGCGCTGCAGGATCTCATCAACATAGTTCATAGTTAGCACCTCTTAAATTAAGAATATGCATAATAGTAGCACAGTCAAATTGGGAATGCAACCCATTTTTGCAACTTTCACAAACCGAACTTGCATTTTTGAGCATTGTGCTACAAAAAAAGCGCCTGGAGCGGGATTTTTTTGCCACTCCAGGCACTTTTATCATGCATTTATTTACTTGCCTGCGATGGAAAGGCCGTCCACCAGCACACTGGGTGCGCCAAACCGGCCCATACCGGGCATTTCCAGGTTGGATGCGATGCTGCGGATGCTCCTCAGCAGCTCGTAGAAGTTGCCTGCAACGGTGAAGGACTTGACGGCGGTGGTCTTGACACCGTTCTCGATCATAAAGCCGGCACTTTGCAAAGAGAAATCACCGGAAATGGCATCAGCACCGGCATGCAGACCACTTAAGGCATTGATATAGACGCCGTTGCCTGCCTGCTTCAGCAGCTCCTCTTCGGAAATGCTACCTGGCTGCAGGTAGAAGGTAAAGGGGCTGATGCCCACGGATGCGGCATAACCTGCCTTGGAAGCATTGCCGGTGGTCTCCTTGCCAGCCACAGCGGCAGTCTTCAGATTGTACAGCAGGGTGTTCAGCTTGCCGGCCTCTACCACCTTCTTGGTGTAGACGGGGCTGCCTTCCGCGTCGAAATTCCGCTTCATGGGCGCATCCTTCCAGAAAGGATCGTCGATGAGGGTCACATTCTCCCCGGCAATGACAGTGCCTTCCTGACCTGCCAGCTTGGAAAGACCCTTCTGGGCAGCTTCGGAGGAGAAGATCCCGGAGAATACACTCAGCAAATCGCTCATCGCCTCGGGATCAAATACCACAGGATACTGACCGGTGGGCGCCACCTCACCGCCCAGCTTGGCAAGGGCTGTCTTGGCCGCCTTTTTTGTCAGGGCTTC
>JAGBTV010000048.1 GCA_017631155.1 Oscillospiraceae bacterium
ACTACGGAATACACCGCAAACAAGATGATGGTCACCAATGTCATGGCTGACAGCGCAGACGAAATCTGCACGCGCTCCGAAGGTTCATCGGCAAACACAGGGATAACATAAGGAGGCGGAAGGATCAGCATCAGCACCATCGCACCCTCGAACAGGACATTATCCAGTAATGTCCGATTCAGCAGTACAGCTGCTCCGTAGCAGATGACCATGATTACCAAGCGCATGGCAATCAGGCCTGCCGTTTTCTTCCAGGGAATCTGCCGGATCACCAGGTCATAGCCTACCGTCAGCAAAATAATCATGCCGGTAGGTGCAGACAGGAAATCGGTGCAGGCATTAAACACACCGCTGACACCCCAGCTTTCCAGCTTTCCGTAAAGGCCGGTAGCGCCGATCAGGACACCGGCAGCCACTGCCCACAAAATCGGGGTTGTCACCATATCCTTGGCGATCATTTTGAAATCCCGCTTGCCGGAAAGGAGGATCTTATACAGGGTAAAGACAAACAGAGTCTGTCCAATATCCGGCAGCGCGAAGGCAGAGACCTTCACATCCGGGAACAGCAACACAAACAACGCATAACCCAGCATACCGGCCTCAAAGCCGGAAAACAAAAAGGGAATCAATCTTCCCCGGATACGGAAAATGCGAACCGCCAAAAAACCAAGGCCCAAAGCCAAGCAGCAGATGACGAACATCAGCGCCGGCAGGATCAGGGCAGCTGCGGAATATTCTGCCGTGGCAAAGGCGCTCAGCAGCACAAAAGGCAGGGTCAAGTTGATGACCACCTTTTTCAGCGCGTCCACACCGTCCCGGCTGAGGAAATTCCGGCTGCGGCACATCATGCCCAGACCCAGTGCCAAAAACACCGGCAGCGCGGTCTGAATCACAGATATTACCTTGTCCATACTTATTTAATAACACCCTTCTGCAGGATGATGTTGGCATAGATGGCAGTTTCACCGGTCTGCAGGATGCAGTAGCAATCCTTAGCTTCGTCGTAGAACTTAAAGCGGTCGATGTTACCCACGGCCTCTGCGCCACGGTCATCGTATTTGGCAATAATAGCCTTGTACTCGTCCCAAACAGGAATCACCAGATCCTTGTCGCAATCCATCTTCTCCATGAGGATAGCAGGCTTCTCCACATAGGTATCCAGGGGGAACACCTGCAAAATGGCATCGAGAATTTCAGGAACGCCGTGACCGTCAGCACGAAGGAAAATGGCATTCTTAGCTTTTGCCATAGATGCACCGGGGAAGTTGCCGTCACCGATGCAGATACGGTCACTATGACCCATTTCCGCAAGAACCTTCAGCAGTTCGGGGGACAGAATAGCAGGAATATTTTTCAACATAAGTACAAACCTCCTAAATATTGACTTCGTAATAAGATTGTGTTACCATCAAACACGAGGTGATTTTATGAATTTTGCAGCTGAACTTGCCAAATTTTCCCGAATTGCGGAAGAAAAAGGCTTAGTCGACAGCATTGAAGGCAATCTTTCCATGATGGACAGAAGCACCGGCAACATTTACATCACACCGTCCCATAAAGCAAAACTGCTTTTAACGGAAGATGACATCTGTGTTGTGAATCCCGCTGGCACACAGATCGGCGGCACCGGAAAGAAATCCTCAGAGTATTTCCTCCACGAAGCTGCATACGCCGCCCGTCCGGATATCGGTGCGGTATTTCATTGCCATGCACCTTACCTCACCGCCTACGCCCTTGCGTACAGGGATTTCATTCCTCCGGCGGACACAGCCCTGAGCCATGTCTTCAGCGAGATTAAATGCCTGCCTTACGGAGCTTTTGGAACCCATGCGATCCATCAGGGCATTGAGGAGGCCTTAGACGGTCGCCCGGCGGCTCTGTTGGGCGGTCACGGTGTGGTGTGCGTTGGTGTAGATCCGGAAGAAGCAATCGGTCTTTTGGAAGCTGCAGAGAATTTTGCCAAAACCTTAGCCATCAAAAAGTTTTTATTCTGATTTTTAAAAAGTGGCGGTCGTTTGACCGCCACTTTTTTGTTGCAAATTATTTGTACATAGGACCGTAGGTGGCGCAGGCGCGGTAGTCCTGGCCTTCCTTATCCATACCGAATGCATTCCAGCAAGCGGGACGGTAGATATCGTCCTCGGGAACATTGTGCATGCACACAGGAATGCGCAGCATGGAGCACATGGTAATCAGGTCAGCACCGATGTGGCCATAGGAGATAGCACCGTGGTTGGCACCCCAGTTCATCATGACCTCGTAAGCGGTCTTGAAGGGGGAACCTTCCTTGCCGTCACAGCGAGGTGCAAACCAAGTGCAGGGCCAGGTGGGGTTGGTACGCTCCATCAGGGTGTCGGAAACCTGCTCGGGCAGGTTCACAGTCCAGCCTTCTGCGATCTGCAGCACGGGGCCCAGACCCTTCACCAGGTTCATACGGATCATGGTGCAGGGCATTTCAGCCTTGGTGGTGTAGTGGCTGGAGAAGCCGCCGCCGCGGAAGTTGTCCTGACCGGCCTCGCACCATACGGTAGCGTCGGTCATCTTCTTGATGTCTTCCTCGGTGACTTCCCACCACTTCTTCATGGTGGCATTGCCGTTCTCGTCGGTGCAGACACCGGAAGCATCCAGGCAGGCAGCGCCGGAGTTCAGCAGATGGATGATACCGTTGGACTCAGCTGCCTTGCCCTCCAGCTTGTAGCCGGTAACACGCTCGGTAGCCTCGCCGGACCAGTAAGTACGGACGTCAGCAAAGATCTGAGCGCGGTGAGTCAGCAGACGCATCATCAGCATGCTCATGCCGTTGAGAATGTCGTTCTCAGTAGCCAGGGTGTAGGGCTCACGGGCGCCTTCATAGTCGAAGGTGGAGCTAAGCAGCGCCTCGGGGTAGTCGCAGTTGGGCCAATGGTCGGTCCACTGACGCTGACCCTGGAAGCCGCCGGCGATGGCGTTGTGTCCAACCTTCTCTTCCTCAAACTTGTCAGACAGGTTGGGGTTGCCGGCCATCAGGTCCTTGATGATGCAATACATCTTAACAGTGAACTCCCACTGCTTTTCCTTCTCTTCGGGGGTGAACTTAATACGGACCTTCTCGCCCAGGAATTCAACCTCTTCGACATTGTCGTCGCGGCCTTCCTTGCAGTGCTCCTTGGTCCAGGCCAGAGCCTTCTGGAACTCTTCCTCGTTGTAGATACCCTCTTCCATACGGCGCAGGATTTCTACCTCATCCACAGACTCAACACGCATGCCAAAGTACTCTTCCAGCACGCTCTGATCCATGATAGAACCGGCGATACCCATGCACTGAGAGCCGATCTGCAGGTAGCTCTTGCCACGCATGGTAGCCACAGCAACAGCAGCACGACCGAAGCGCAGCAGCTTTTCCTTCACATCCTCGGGCATCTGTGTGACCTGGTCGCGATCCTGGACCTCGTGGCCGTAGATGCCGAAAGCAGGCAGACCCTTCTGTGCGTGGCCAGCCAGAACGGCAGCCAGATACACAGCGCCGGGGCGCTCGGTACCGTTGAAGCCCCAAACGCCCTTGATGGTGTGGGGATCCATATCCATGGTCTCGGAGCCGTAGCACCAGCAGGGAGTGACAGACAAAGTGATGGAAACGCCTTCCTTCTTAAACTTGTTGGCACAGGCAGCAGCCTCGGGTACACGACCGATGCAGGTGTCAGCCATAACGACCTTCACGGGCTCACCGTTGGAATAGAACAAGTTCTCCTCGAACAGCTTCTTTGCGGACTCAGCCATGGCCCACACCAGGGGTTCCAGGGATTCACGCATCATCTGAGGGCCGCGGCGGCCGTCAACAATGGGGCGAATGCCGATTACAGGATAGTCGCCGACATATCTATTTTTTGCCATATTAATTCCTCCTAGTTTTCTACCGTAAAAGCATTACGGTGATTAAAATACATATTATAAAAACACGGTTACCGCGTCTTCATACAGGATTATAACACGATGCTGCATTCCAGCCGTGTCATTCTGGGCTGACCATTATAGCCTCGCAGCCGTTCTATCAGATAATTGGCTGCGGTCTGCCCGATTATTTGCTCCGGCTGATAAATCACCGGGATGGACGGTTTCATCATAGTGCAGACATCCTTACAGTCAAAACCAAAGACATCCAGATCCTCAGGGATCCGCAGACCCATGTCCCGGATGGCGGTTACAAGGCCGATGGTAATATCGTGATTGGTAGACACTATGGCCGTGGGCTTATTTTCCAGGGAAAGCAAGGCTTCACAACCCTGGTAGCCGGTTGCAAAGGCATGGTCATTGCTGAAAAACAGCTCTTCATCAAATAAGATGTCATGGTCAGAAAGGGCTCTTAAAAATCCCACCTGCCGTTCTTTGGCAGAAGAAACAAATTTCGGACCGCTAATCAGACCAATTCGCCGATGTCCCCGACGAATCAACTCAGCCGTGGCTGTGTAAACCGCATCTGCGTTATTTACAAGGACTGCGTCACCGGCTACCCCTTGAATTACTCTGTCGATCTGCACGGTAGGCACGCTGCAATTGGCTGTCAGTTCGTAAAACTCCTCTGCCGAAAGATCTTCCGGTATGTACACCAGGCCGTCGACTCCGGTAGAAAGCAAGTAACGGAGGTTTTCCCGTTCCAAAGCATGGTTGGCGCTATAGCAGGAGATCAGCGTGTGATAGCCATGTTCACGCAGAGTCTTATCCAAAGCCGTTACCACCGTTCCGAAAAAGGGAGCAGAAATATCCGGCAGCAGAATTCCAATAGATTGGCTGCGCTGGGTCTTCAGGCTTCGGGCGAAAGGATTCACCCGATAATCCAAAGCCGCTATGGCATCGCGGATGGCCTTGACATTCTCTTCCCGGACATTGCCGCCATTCATATATTTAGATATAGTGGATGGAGAAACCCCGGCCAGGCGGGCAACATCTTTAATCGTATGCATATCTGTCGCCCTCCTTCCCCTTTTATCGCGAAACGATTCGCGATAAAACAACAATTCATCGCCGTCGCTTGTAACATTATAATATAATGACATTTTTGTGCTGTCAATACAAAATTTTAAAAAATAGCTTGATTTTTTTAGCAAAGTTTATTATAGTATACGAGAAGACACTTGTTGATTCGATCCGATTTACAAAAAATATCACTTGTTTTGTGCAGGTAATATAAGCGAATCGTTTCGCGTTTGTTGATTATTCCTAATTAGGCTTCCAGACACGCCTCCCTCCCCAGCTAAAGAGGTACGCTGTGTCGCTTTGAAGTGAATTGAGAAAGGTGATGTTGAATGGGTGAAACAATTCTGAAGATGCAAGGCATCCAGAAATATTTCTCCGGTGTCCATGCACTGAGAGGCGTCGATTTTGAATTGCGCGCCGGCGAAGTTCATGCACTGATGGGAGAAAACGGTGCCGGTAAATCTACATTAATTAAGGTGCTGTGTGGTATCCACAAGCGGGACGGCGGTAGTGTTGAGTTATTCGGCAAGAATGTCAACTTCAACAACATCGCAGAATCCCAGAATGCTGGCATCAGCGTAATCCACCAGGAGCTGAACATGATGGGTCATCTGACTGTCGCCCAGAATATGTTCATCGGCAGAGAGCCTAAGAAGGGCATCTTTATTGATGATAAAAAGATGGAAGCTGACGCCAAGAAGCTCTTTGATAAAATGGGCGTTAAGATCGATCCTTCCACCAAGTTGGGTGACCTGACCGTTGGTAAGCAGCAGATGGTGGAAATCACCAAGGCTGTCTCCCGTGAGTGTAAGCTGCTGGTTTTGGACGAACCCACCGCAGCACTGACCCAGCCCGAGGTAGAAGAGCTGTTTAAGATCATGAACGACCTGCGGGATAAGGGCATCGGCATGATCTACATATCTCACCGTATGGATGAGATCAACCGGATCTCCGACCGCGTCACTGTTATGCGTGACGGCGAGTATGTTGACACAGTCAACACCGCAGATGTGACCAAGGATGACATCGTGAAAATGATGGTCGGCCGTACGATCATGGGCGAGCAGAAAGCAGCCAGCGCAGTTCCCGCTGACGCACCTGTGATCCTGGATGTGCGCAACCTCAATGCCGGCAAGGAAGTTAAGAATGTCAGCTTCCAGCTGCGCAAGGGCGAGATCCTGGGCTTTGCCGGACTGATGGGTGCCGGCCGTACCGAGGTTGCCCGTGCCCTTTACGGTGCTGACCCCAAGCAGACCGGTGATATCTTCATCAACGGCAAAAAGGTCAACATCAAGATTCCTGCTGACGCAGTTAAAAACGGCATCTGCTACCTCAGCGAAGACCGTAAGCGCTACGGTTTGATGCTTATGAAATCCGTTGCTGAAAACTCCGCAATCGCTTCTATCGACCAGTTCATTTCCGGTGGCTGGATCAATGATAAGAAGATCAAGCAGGTCTCCACGGAGTACAATCTGAAGCTGCGGACCAAGACCCCCTCTATGGATCAGTTGCTGAAAAACCTCTCCGGCGGTAACCAGCAGAAGGTCATCATTGCCCGGTGGCTGATCAAAAACTGCGACATCTTTATTTTTGACGAGCCTACCCGCGGCATCGACGTTGGTGCCAAGAGTGAGATCTATACTTTGATGGAAGAACTGGCCCAGCAGGGTAAGTCCATTATTATGATCTCTTCCGAATTGCCGGAAGTCCTGCGTATGAGCGACCGCATCATCGTCATGTGTGAAGGCCGCATCACCCGCGAACTGGACATCGCGGATGCCACACAGGAAGAAATTATGAAATACGCCACCATGCGCGACTGATTGAATAAGGAAGGAAAAGTAACATGAAAATGAAAGCAACTCGCAAGCCCTTTAAGCTTCAGCAGAATATCATCATGCTTATCGCAACGGTAGTTTTGCTGGGCCTGTTCAGCTTGGTAAACCCCAACCTGGTTAGAGATAAGTACATGATTCTGAGTATGGTTCAGAACTTTGCCCCCTACGCCATTATGGGCTTGGGTGTCACCTTTGTTATTGCTACCGGTGGCATTGACCTGTCCCTCGGTACCGTATGTATCGCTTCTGCCGTTTTGGCCGGCAAGCTGTACACCACCGGCATTATCCCCCTGTGGGCAACCATCCCTGTGATGATGGCCATTGGTACTCTGTGTGGCTTCCTGAACGGCCTGATGGTGGCCAAACTGAAGATCCCCGCATTTATCGCCACCCTGGGCACCATGATGGTTTCCCGCGGTCTTTCCGCTCTGATCGCTGCTGTTCCCAACATCTTCTACCCCACCGGCACCTGGTACAACAAGACCTTCTCCAGCCTCACCATTGGCAACTTCAGCGCCATTCCCGTGGGCCTGTTCTGGGTCATCGGTCTGATGCTGATCTGCATGTACCTGATGTATAAGAACAAGGCCGGCCGCTACATCCTGGCTATCGGCTCCAACGAAGAAGCTACTCGTCTGTCCGGTATCAACACCGACACTTACAAGATCTTCGCCTACACCTTCGCCGGTCTGTGCTGCGGTATCGCTGCTATCTTCTGGTCTGCTGCTTTCCCCACCGTACAGTGCGCTTCCGGTAACGGCATGGAGCTGGATGCCATCGCCGGCGTTTACATCGGCGGTACTTCCTCTGCAGGCGGTGTCGCTTCCGTTTCCGGTTCCGTCATCGGTGCCATTCTGCTGGTGGTTAT
>JAGBTV010000049.1 GCA_017631155.1 Oscillospiraceae bacterium
GCGGAAACCGGGTCGTATACTCCATGCCATTGGAGTGCGCCCGGAAACCTTAACCCCCAGCATCCACCCTAAACTGGGCGTAAAAAGCAGACACCAGGGACTTCATCGATGTGCCCTTCAAAGGATTTTTAGGCCCTTCCTTAAAGATGGCATTCTGACTAGGATACTGCACCGTCTTATGCATCTTAGCATACTTTTTATGAATATACAAGTATAAAATTCATTTTTTGCATATTTATTACCATACATTTCGAAACTAAATACATAAAATTTACCTGTAATGGCTATCAATTCAAGACATTTTAGCTTTATAGCAAACATGCACTGTGAATAGATTGATTTGTTTGTTTGTGCATATCCAAAAAGTATTATAAGGCGTAAGAATGCAGTTTGCTCCGCAAACCCACTATTAAACCATCCGGTTACTTGGAATGAGTTACTGCGAAAGTATTTCCCGGGGAAACAACAGGTTGTATCGTTCATAGGGCAAAAGTTTCTCCATCTGAATGCAATGGGGATTATCAAGAAGATCATGAACGAATCAAAGCATTAATTTTTGTTGCAAAATCAAGCAAAGTAGGTTATAATGATAAAAGATATATTTATCAAAGAGAGGAAGTTTTACGATGGCTGAAATTGTCGAAAGCAAGAATTTCATCCACACTTTTATTGAAGAGGATATCGGCCCCGGCGGCCAATACGAGGGAGCAACTGTCCATACCCGTTTCCCACCGGAACCCAACGGATATTTGCACATTGGTCACTGCAAAGCACTCATTATTGACTTTGGCACTGCCGAAAAATTTGGTGGTCTCTGCAACCTGCGAATGGACGATACCAACCCCACCAAAGAAGATGTAGAATTTGTTGAGGCTATCAAAGAAGACATCCATTGGCTGGGCTTTGATTGGGGCGATCGTTTTTATTACGGCTCTGACTATTTTGAAAAAGACTATGAATTCGCTGTAGAACTTATCAAAAAGGGTCTGGCCTATGTCTGCGAACTGACTCCGGATGAAGCAAAGGAATATCGTGGTGATCTCAACACCCCCGCAAAGTCACCTTGGCGAGATCGTCCTATTGAAGAAAGTTTGGATCTGTTCGCAAGAATGCGTGCCGGTGAATTTGAGGACAATAAATATACCCTTCGCGCAAAAATCGACCTGGCTTCCGGCAACTTTAATATGCGCGATCCCGTAATCTACCGTATCCGGCATATGCATCACCATCGCCAGGGTGATAAGTGGTGCATTTATCCCATGTACGACTTTGCGCATCCCATACAGGATGCTTTGGAAGGCATTACCCACTCTCTATGTTCCTTGGAATTTGAGAACCATCGCCCTCTGTACAACTGGGTTGTGGAGAATGTCTCTGTCCCACATCATCCCCGTCAGATCGAGTTTGCCCGGTTGGGTATTGACCACACCGTGCTTAGTAAGCGTAAGCTTCGTGCCTTGGTGGAGAATGAATATGTTTCCGGTTGGGACGATCCACGGATGCCCACTCTCTGTGGTCTGCGTCGTCGTGGCTACACCCCCACAGCAATCCGCAATTTCTGTGATCGTGTGGGCGTTGCAAAAAGTCCCAACACCATCGAGTACGGTTTCCTGGAGCACTGTCTGCGGGAAGATCTGAACGAAATTGCTCAGCGTGTTATGGCAGTGTTACAGCCCATTAAGCTGACCATTACCAACTATCCGGAAGGACAGACCGAGACTGTTGTGGTTGAGAACAATCCCAACCGTCCCGAGGATGGTACCCGTGAGGTAACCTTCTCCCGGAACCTTTGGATCGAAGCTGATGATTTCCTGGCAGAACCCATTCCCAAATATAAGCGACTATTCCCCAGCGGTCCCGAATGCCGTCTGAAAGGTGCTTATCTGATCCAATGCACTGGCTGTGTCACCGACGAAAACGGAAATGTGGTTGAGGTCTTGGCAACCTATGACCCCGAATCCCGTGGCGGCGATCCTGCCGACGGCCGCAAAGTCAAGGGTGCAACCATTCACTGGGTGGATGCCAACAACTGTTGCGACGCTGAGGTTCGCCAGTACTCCAATCTCTTTGACGATCCCGACCCGGATGCTGCAGGAAAAGATTTCCTTAGTTGTCTGAATCCCAATTCTTTGGAGATTCTTACCGGCTGTAAAGTCGAAAAGAGCTTGGAATCCGCCAAGGCGCCCGCCTCTTACCAGTTTATGCGGCTTGGTTACTTCTGCCCCGACAGTAAGGACTGCACACCGGAACACCTTGTGTTCAACCGTTCAGTCAGTCTTAAGGACAGCTTTAAACCCGGCAAGTAAAAAGCAACGGACTGTAGTGGAAAATCCCACTACAGTCCGTTTTTATTTACCAAACAAATTTTCAACCCGTTTTAACATTTTCCGAATCGGCAGATTGTAAGGACATCTGGTCTCACAAATACCGCAGTCAATGCAATCGGACGCGGTTTTAGCCATGGCATTATACCGCTGGAATGCCCATTCTTTTAAGTTATAACGACTGTAGTATCCCTCCATCAGAAGCACACCACAAATAGAGATCCCAGCACTACACGGCGCACAGTAGTTACAACGGCGACAGAAATTCGTACCAAGTGCCTGACGAATGTTCTCAATAGATTTCAGTTCTATATCTGTTAGTGGTGAACAATCACAAACAGAGGCAATATTCTCTGTAACTTCCGCTTCCGTTGCCATGCCAGGAATCACAACCGTAACATCGTCATTGGCTGCAATATAACGCAGTGCCAGTTTAGAATCCTCAATGGCGCCACCCGCTAAAGGCTTCATGCAGATAAAGCCGATGTTTCGCTGGGTGCATTTTTTAATAAGTTCCTCAGCCTGGGTTTCCACAATATTATATGGGAACATAATTGTCTCCACCCAGGGGAGTTCCAGCGCGGTTTCAAACATAGAAACCGGATGCAAGGTAATGCCGATATGTCCAATCTTTCCTGCGGCCTTAGCCTCCTCCAGTGCCTCCAGGGCACCGCCGGGAGCCATTACTTGAATCAAGTCTTCCGGCGTTGGATTGTGGACCTGATACAGATCGATATAGTCTGTGCGTAAGTTCTTCAGGCTGATATCGATATCCTTCGACATCGCCTCTTTTGTTCTGGCCATACTTTTGGTTGCCAAAACAAAATCATTTCGAACACCTTCCAGTGCGTAACCCAAATACTCTTCGCTAACTGTATAGCCCCGACCCGTATCAATAAAATTGACGCCGGCTTTGTGGAGAGTTTCTATCAGCTTTTTAGTACCTTCTGCATCAATGCGCTGAATGGGAATTCCACCAAAGCCTAAACGCGAAACATTTAATCCGGTTTTTCCTAAAATCCTGTATTCCACATTTCCACCTATTTCTTATCTTTCATCTGAGCTTGTAAGTGCATCGACAGAACAGCAAGAGACGTTGCCATGTTTTGGTTTTGCACAAGTATATTAACCGGCACCTCCAGGTGTGTTGGAGCAAAATTCCAAACCGCCTTAATGCCGCATTCAATCAACTGATCACAAACCCCCTGTGCAAATTGGGCCGGAACAGTAATAATACCCATCAAAACCTTATTGAGTCGGCAAAAATCTGCAAGATAACTCATGGGATAAATAGGCTTCCCCTCTTCTGTAATCTCTACAGTAGGCGAAACATCAAATGCTGCCAAAATATTGAGACCATAGTCTTCAAATCCGCTGTATCCAAGAAGTGCCTGTCCGAGTTTACCTGCACCAATCAGAACCGCATCCGTTGTGTTGTCGTAGCCAAGAAACTGTTCAATGTCATCAATCAAGACCTTGCGCAAGTAGCCAATTTTGGGGCGGCCACCATCAGAAACCATAGCAAGATCTTTTCTCACCTGAACCTCGCCCATCCCCAAAGCATGCGCCAGCATAGTTGCGGAAATATACGGAGACCCATCCTGGGGAATTGTCTTCAAATAAGCCAGGTAACCAGGTAACCGCTTTAAAACTGAACGGGGAATTTCTGTCTTTCCCATTTCAAGACCTCCAATCGATACGAAAGTATATCGATATATTTTTGTATCGATTATAACAAAGGGTCTGTAGAAAAGCAAGTATAAATTATGCACAGCTGGTCTGCCGTATTAATTCTTTTCGCAGACGAAGCATAATTCTCTTTTCCAATCTGGATATGTAGGACTGAGAAATCCCAAGTTTTTCTGCAACCTCCTTTTGCGTCAACTCCTTTCTTCCATTTAAGCCATACCGCATTAAAACAATTTCTCTTTCTCTCTCCGGAAGCTGCGCAAGGGCTTGACGCAACAGACAAATATCCACATCATCCTCCATAGGACGCATAATCATATCTTCCTCAGTTCCCAAGATATCACTAAGCAGCAGTTCATTGCCGTCATAGTCCATATTGATTGGCTCATCCAGTGACACCTCCGCCTTTTGACCAACAATTTTCCGTATGTGCATCAATATTTCATTCTCAATACAGCGGGATGCATAGGTTGCTAATTTTATATTTTTATCTCTGCGATAGGTACCAATGGCTTTAATAAGACCAATGGTACCAATGGATATCAAGTCTTCAAGATTCACGCCGGTATTTTCAAAGCGACGTGCGATATAAACAACAAGCCTTAAATTATGTTCAATCAATAACTGTTTTGCCGCCTCGTCTCCTGTTTCCAACATTGACAATGCATCTTGTTCATCCTGTCCCTTTAGCGGCGCAGGAAGTACATCGCTTCCACCAATATAGTAGATCTCACGCTTTCCCAAAAGACCAATCTGTGCTAAAAATCTCCAAATTCGTTCCATCATGTAACCCCTCCCGCTAAAGCCTGATAACAACAGTCATTTCCAAAATCCTCTGGGGAAAAAGCAATGATCTTACTCGCCGTCTGACCATTCACCAAAACCGAATCCACGCTGATACCTAACAACATACCGTTTGGGCAACCTACAGCTCTGTACGGAATCAAACGCAATCCCGGAATACTCACTTTCTGCATAGTCTCAATTGGGTCATACAGTTGACTTTGTGTTAACTGCAAAAGTTTAAATGCCATTTGTGGGTTTACGACCAACACCTGCGAACCGGTAATTGGATCTTTAAGGGTATTTCCGGTGTCAACAAGCGCAGCCAAAGTGTATCGATTCCCTCTCCAAGAAAGTTCTACATTTACATACTTTGTGCCATGCAATGGATCTGCAACCCCAACCGTACATAATAGAAGTATTGCCGCACCCGCCAGTATTAACGGAATTATACTCACACTGTCCAGACCGGCCGCAATGCCCCCCAATGTCATGGATAGTAAGACAAACAATGCACCTCGACGAACCGCAGAAGGCTTCCAACCAAAGGATGTAATTATAATCCCCACCAAAGCGGTAATACACCAATACCAGTTTTGGAAAAATCCCAGTCCCGGATATAGACAAAGGCCGCTATATACACCACCAATGACTCCACCGACTATGCACCGTTTCACTCCAGATGGATACCCTGTTAAACGATTCACGCTTAACAGCAGGAGAAAATCCACTGCAAAATTTAATAGAATAACAAGATCCAAATACACAACCAATGCCCCACCCCCGCTTCAAAATCTGATACCAGTATAATCCCGGTGGATGAAAAAGTCGGTCGCAACGAAGGAAGGACGAGCCGACAAAAGACGGTAGATCATGCGTCAAAACATCCTGTACAAAAGCAGAGAACGAAAAAACGGCAGCCTTTACAGGAGGCTGCCGTTTGAATCTGTCGAGTTGTTTTTATCACGAACAATAGATCGGATATTCTTTTCTGCTTTGAATCTCGGAACCATGATCTCATGTCCGCAACCAAGGCACTGCATACGAAAATCCGCGCCAATGCGCAAAACTCGCCAACGCTTTTCACCACAAGGATGGGCTTTTTTCATCATCAGGATATCATTAATTCTTACATCCATAATTTACTCCTAAAGTACAAAGCAAGAATTTCACTCACTCTTTTTCACCAAATCCCAATACTGCTTTGCAGCTTGCTCCAACTTGTTTTGACCGTAGGTGTAGTACTGTGCACCAACCAAATCATCCGGTAAATACTGCTGATTGATCCAGTGATTGGGATAGTTATGGGGATATAAGTATCCCTGATCCCGTTCCATTGTATAGGTATCTGCATGCATATTCTGAAGCTGCCGGGGAAAACCTCTGCCCTTTCCTTGCCGTACATCCTCCAAAGCCGCATCCAGGGCAATGTGGCCGGAGTTAGACTTAGGCGATGTAGCCATCAATACCGCTGCGTCTCCCAAGGGAATTCTTGCCTCCGGCATTCCCAGCTTCAGCGCCATATCCACACAGGCATTCACAACAGGGATCACCTGAGGATAGGCCAATCCAACATCCTCTGCTGCAATCACCATTAGGCGGCGGCAAGCAGATGTCATCTGGCCAGCTTCCAGTAAGCGCGCAAGGTAGTGGCAAGCCGCATCCGGATCCGAGCCTCGGATAGATTTTTGCAAAGCAGACAGTAAATCATAATGATTGTCACCGTCCCGATCTGCACGAAGAGCGCTCTTTTGTGATACCGCTTTTGCATCTTCCAATGTTATTGTTAAACACCCATCATTGGCACGACCGGCAGAAAAAAGCACCTCTACAGCATTCATTGCTTTTCGCAAATCACCGCCGCAAGAGCCGGCGATATATTCCAGCGCAGTTTCTTCCGGCATCGCTTTTATGGAATACCGATCCTCCAGGTAGGATACTGCGCGATGTATTGCCTTCAGCACCGCATCAGCTGAAATTTGCTTAAATTCAAAAACAGTTGAACGACTGAGAATGGCATTAAAAACATAAAAATATGGATTTTCTGTTGTGGATGCAATCAATGTAATCTTACCGTTTTCAATATGTTCCAGCAAAGACTGCTGCTGTTTTTTATTGAAAGACTGAATCTCGTCCAAGTACAGCAACACACCGTTCGGTGCCATAAATGTATCCAACTGAGCAACGATTTCCTTAATATCCGCAGTAGATGCCGTTGTTGCGTTCAGCTTATATAATGTACGGTTTGTCTGCTTCGCGATAATGTTGGCAACGGTTGTTTTTCCTGTACCGCTAGGGCCATAGAAAATCATGTTAGGAATCTTTCCAGAATCAATCAAGCGCCGCAAAATAGCTCCCTCAGACAGAATATGATCCTGTCCGTAAACTTCATCCAAGCTCTGCGGCCGCAATATATCCGCTAGTGGCTGATACATAAACTACTCCTCTCAAGATTTTCTATATTATAACACAATATTTTGGAAAAAGCACGAAAAAACAAAAAAATAATCGAACTTATTTTCGAAAACTCCCCCTCATTCGAGGGGGAGAAAATCAAAACATCGCAACATCCTGCTCGGCCTTTTCCGCAGGCGCCACAGAAAGCGCCGTTAAAACAGGGCCCAAATCACCTTGATAAAGGGGATGCTTCTCAGCAGAAATCGTCGCCTCAACCATTACCCAGGAACGGGATGTGAGTTTTGCTGCGTTAGCATAGTGACAAGGAATACCCAAAAATTGAATATCGTCCACACAGCAGGTCATAACAAAACGCCCGGGGGCAAACATATTATTGCGTTCTTTGCGCAGCATGGCAACCTGTGCCTTAAAACGAACAGTTTTGCCCTGATATTTTTCCGCTTCCTCGGTAACATCCCGATACCAAAGTGCATAATCCTCATCCCCAACTTCAATGACCGGCGCATTGATATCGAAAGGCAGTGGATCCTCAATATCGTCAAATTGTGTCGTGCCGTCTGTGTAATCATAGAGGATGTCCATCCTACGGTTGGCAGCTCTGACAACTTTGTGAAACGGCATAATATCCGCATTCTTTTTCAAGCGGTTAAAAACAACCATCTGTGCGCCACAAAGCTTGTCCATCACTAAATTACGCATATTGGCATTATAGGTCAGGAATGTTGTAGAATCAGCAAACATAACCTCTTGGGCAACCACCCAATTCTCAGGAAATCTCGCATAGAGGTCACCAACCAGCTGCATACCGTTGAGCTCCGCAACAATGCGCTGCGCTCTGTATTTCTTAACCAAAGACTGCAGTTCTTTTGTGGTTACGGTCTGTTGGTCCAAAACTTCAAGATATACATTCTGATTGGGATAAGTGGAGAAATCGTACTCTTCTTCCCCTTCTTCAAAAACAAGAAGCAGCGTTCTCTCACCGGCATTGAAACGCTCGTCTTCCAAAGTTTCCTGGATAAACTTTGTCTTACCGGAATCCAAAAAACCGGTAAAGGCATAAACGGGAATCTGCTGCATATCTTACACCCCAAACAGAGCCGCAACAGCAGCTTCATCCAAATTTGATCCAATTACGCAAAGCTTGCCAATAATACCGGCACTACCAAAGCGAACATTGTGTTCTTCAGGAACATAATCAAAATGGATCCATTGTGTGGAATCACAGGGTACAATGCCTTTTGCACGAAGAACGATGCCGTATTTTCCGGCGTCCAGCTCCTTCAGTGTATTTTGGATATCTTCAACGGAGAACTTTTTGGCCGTCTCCACACCCCAGGAAGTAAACACTTCTTTTGCTTCATGGTGATGATGCCCGTCATGGTGGTGTCCACAATTGCAATGCTCATCATGGTGGTGATGGTGCTCCTCACCGTGGTGACCACAGCAGCAATGCTCATCCTCCTCATGATGGTGATGATGTTCCTCGTGATGATGACCGCAGCAGCAATGCTCATCTTCCTCATGATGGTGATGATGCTCCTGGTGATGGTGACCGCAGCAGCAATGCTCATCCTCCTCATGATGGTGATGGTGTTCCTCGTGATGATGACCGCAGCAGCAATGATTTTCGTGTTCCTGTGCAAGTCTTTCCAACTCAGCAGACAAAGTATCATTGCCTTCCATAGCATCCAAAAGCTGGAATCCGGTAAGCTGATCCCATGGTGTGGTTACCAACACAGCGGTATCATTATGCTGACGAAGAAGTTCCAACGCAGTATCCAGTTTGCTCTGGGAAATGGAATCTGTACGGGAAAGAATAATCGCATTGGCAGACTCAATCTGGTCATTGTAAAATTCGCCAAAGTTTTTCATATATACCTTTACTTTTCCCGCGTCAACAACTGCAACCTTGCTGCCAAGAATAACATCTCCACCGGTAACTTTCATTACGGAAGAAACCACATCGGAAAGCTTTCCCACGCCGGAAGGCTCGATCAGAATCCGATCCGGCTGGTACTCGGTAATCACCTGTGACAGAGCCTTGCAAAAGTCACCAACCAAAGAGCAACAGATGCAGCCAGAATTCATCTCCTTAATATTGACACCGGCGTCCTGCAAAAAGCCGCCATCAATGCCGATCTCACCGAACTCGTTTTCAATCAAAACAAGCTTTTCACCCTGATAAGCTTCCTGGATCATTTTCTTGATTAGTGTGGTCTTACCTGCACCAAGAAAGCCGGAGAAAATATCTACTCTTGTCATAGGGAATCCTCCTGTGTAAATCATTTCTACCGAATATCATACCACCCAGTAATGAAATATGCAAGTATTCTTTTCTTTTAATACAAGAGCCAGGCCTATGAATGATTTCTTTATTTGTTTCGACAATAATCCCTTGAATACGCTATAATCGTTTCGATATTCTTTTGACAGGTGGAAACCCCAGTATTGCGACAGTCCACCGCCGCCGTCCCGGTTCTCCCCCGGGACGGCGGTTATTATTTAGGATATGGGTATCAGCAACACCTGGTCCGAAGCAGGATCATTATCAAGATTGTTTACCGCTTTAATATCGGAAACTTTTGCTCCATATTGTTTTGCGATATCCCAAACTCTGCTTGAACCCAACTTGCGTACAATCAACGATGGTCTGGACGGATCCAATTCCTTTGGTTCTTTCATTTCAATTCCGGATATCATGGGCAGTCCGTTTTCGCTGCACACAACAGCCTGTAACTGGATATCTGCAGTAACAGATACATCGTCCCCGCTCTGTATAATTCTCGGACTAGCCGCTTTGACAACTTCGATATCAACAAGGTTCAGCGGATCTGAAGAGAATTCCCAGGTTTGCTTCCCCAAAGCTGCAGAACCTTGAAGATTCCCTTCCATATCCGAATAAAGAATCTGAAACACTACAGGCTGGTCTACCTCTAATTTTTCCCCATTTTGTAATTTCTCAGGGTGTGCTGGGTAACATGCAACATCCAAAATCTGTTTTGCCTGGTTAGGGAATTTTTGAGTCAAATTGATATTTTCCGTCATTGAATCCAACTTGGTTAACAGTTGCAGCGTTTGTTTTTCCGGCAAAGAATTACGCACAGTGCTATAAGCATCCTCTGTGATATCCATAGCTTTTCTGTCATAAATGATATATTGTACAGACAGACTCGCCTTCACCATCGGTTGCTCAGCAGAAAAATCCATTTCAAGACCTGTAACGATTGGATATGTCCAAACACCGGCATCTGCCTTATGCTCATTGTCCAAATGCGTGTATTGAGAAAAAGATAACTCCTGATCCAACGATTTCGGTGTGTTATCCGCCCCATTATATACTGCGTGTAAATTTGCCGTTCCGCGAAACAGGAGTTTGTCTCCCAAGATTCTAGACTCTGTCACCTCAGGTTTTAAATCATAATACCACATATTTCCCGCATTCGGTGCATCTAACGATATCTGTAATTCATCCTCGATTTGTAATGGCTTCTCCCCTGCTTCAACCGGCATTTCAAGTTGATAGGTTTGTTTTAACACTTGAATATCATCCGGAAGCTGATTGGCTTGATAGAATGCTGTTTCTCTGGGTTCATAAGCCTGCCCCTGAACACTCACAATTGTACGAAGCATAATTTTACGAGCAGAAACTGACCGTGCATCAATAGACTTTATCAACGGAATTGCACAAATTACCCCATCACGCTGAGACTCCGGGATATCCCATTTCATTTGAAACGGAATCCATGCCTCAACACTTTTGGCTGCTGTTCCATCTTCCGGTGCATATAGGACCCAGGCCATTACGCCTCCGGATACCCCCGCACTGCCACCGTACCATTCCTTGCTTCTTAATATAACCTGCCCCCAACTCCCAAGAACCCTACCGATATCCGGTAAGGATTCCGGTAATCTTATCTCCTGTGTTAACTCCTGATCGAGCACATGACTTAAAACCTTATGTAAGCTTTTACAAGTGGATTTATCAAATTGCAATTCCATGCAGATCACTCCTTACCCCACATTACAGTTATATTCTATTCGTAAACGGACATGTTTATGCCACTATTTTTTACCAATACACCAAAGACCAAGGAACATAATTCCCAACCCCATCAAAAAGCAAAAGAAGCCGGATTCCAAGCAGTTACCTACCAGTAGACCCAGTCCGAAGGTGATAAGCGCACTACCGCAAAGTTGATTCCTTCTGCACATAAAGACACCCCCTGCATGTATCCTATGCAGGGGGTGTCTTGAATATTATTATTTCATATTGCTTCCTTGCAGGCAGCCAAAACCTTAGAAAGAATGGGTAAGCAAATACTGCTGCCTGAGCCGCTGTTTTCCACAAAAATTATAAAAGCTAGCGGAAAATCCGGATCTGAACTAAAGCCTGCAAAAGTACCGTTTGGCAAAAGCCCGGCGCCCACCTCGGCGGTGCCGGACTTCGCGCAGACTGTAAGCCCGGGAAAATATTCATCACTATAAACTGTTTGCACATTATTGCGCATAAATTCTTGCAACGCGGTGGCCGTTTTGGTTGACATGATCCGTTTGCTTGTCTGATTCTCCGATTGATAGGTAACTGAATTTCCAACTGTAATTTCAGAAACCAAATACGGATTTGTTACAATACCGCCATTAGCAATCGCACCAACAAAAGTCATAAATGCACAGGGATTCACCTGATCCTTATGTTGACCGATTCCACTCCAAGCCACTTGAACAGGTGCTTGATTCAAAATCTGAACATTGCCGGAAACCGTTTCGATTCCATCAAAACGAATACTGTCTACAATTCCGAATTGCCGAATATAACGATCCAGTGTTTCTGCACCCAATTTTAACGAAAGCTGCGCATATGCACAATTGCACGAATAGGCAAACGCTTCCTTTAACGATATATCTCCATGGGTTCCTGTGCAAGTAACCGTATCCACCCCAAATTCCATAGTGCCTTCACATTGGAATCTTAATTCCAGGGCATCCGGGATGGCCTCCAAGGCTGCCGCCGTTGTCGCTATCTTAAATATTGATCCGGGAATATACACAGATTGTGTAAATCGGTTTAAATAGAAGCCATCTGCACCACTCACTTCCTCCTGCGCAGCATCAGGTGGAAGGTTCGGATCAAAGGTCGGTGTTGTAACCGCACAAATCAATTCTCCGGTTTTATAGTTGAAAACAGCAACGGTGCCTTTTTGTCCTGCCATCGCTTCAAACGCAGCAATTTGCGCTTTTGCCGAAAGGGAAATTTGTGCTTTTCCGGCCGTTCCACCGTAGGTGTATACACCGTTGACAACTTTAAATCCTGCGATTTGCATCGCATAATTCGATAATGCCGGTGCACTCACTTTGCCGTTGCGGTCACCCAACCAATGGACAGTAGATTGCCGTAGCATTTCATTTTCTGCATAGGTTCGTTGATCCCGCATATCCATCAGCAAAATACCGTCGCGATCAGTAACAATACCGCATCCTAAATTTCCGGAATTGTAGAGATGCGGTGAACCAGGAAACATGATCCAATCTTTTGCCTTAATATAATACTCCACGGAGAAAACGGATATACCCAGTGCCATAACCAAAATCAGGATCAGAAGGATCCGGGATCTTCTCATGATTCTATTCATCCTGGTCCCTCCCGTACTTGGACTGTCGCACAGAAAAACTTGCATCCTGGCGGGTATCCGCAGCCTTTATAAATGCAAGAAGCCCCCATGCGCAGATCATGCTGGAACCGCCATTGGAAAGGAACGGAAATGTTACACCGGTCAACGGCAGTAAATCCACTGTGCCAAGCGTATTTAAAATTGCCTGAACGAGATAAATCCCTGCTGCTGTACAGGCGCCGATGGTGTAAAAACTGCTTCTGCCAATTGCCGCAGAACGGAGCACAAAAAGCCCCAGCGCCAAAATACAAACAACAGCCATGAGACTCAGCAGCAGTCCGTGTTCCTCGGATAAGGACGCAAATACCATATCTGAATCCGCTGCAAAAACCCGTCTCATCCAACCGTTCCCGGCCCCAAGGCCAAAGAATCCACCAGCAGCAACACACATCAACGCCCGTGTTTGCTGGAATCCTGTATTCAGTGGATCTTCCCAAATATGCCGCCAGCTTTCAAAGCGTCTCAATGCATGGGGTGCAATTTTCACCGCCAAAATTCCGGCAAAACCAACAGCCGAGCAAGCCAACGCAATCGTACCAATACTTCCGGAACGAAGATAAGCGATCAGTAAAAAAGCAACAAAGAAAATCAAGGCGGTGCCAAAATCATTCATTAACGCTAAGCACACACATATAACACCTGTATAAACAATAAACAGTATTAAATTCCTGCGATTCACTAAGCGATCCAAGGTAGCTGCGCCGACAAAAACAAAACACACTTTACTAAGTTCAGACGGTTGTATGGAAAAAGATCCAATAATCAGCCAGTTTTTCGCACCATGGTATTCTTTGCCAAACACCAATGTGATTAACAAAAGAACCACACCGATAATCGCCGCCGCATAGCGAACACGCTTGGCATGCTCTAAGTCCCGTAAAACAAAACCAAGTCCAACAAACAAACCTAACCCAAGGGAAATAGCAGCCAACTGCTTCACTGCTTCTGTGGGTTTAACCGCAGAAATTACTACCATCCCCAGTGTACAAAGGAAAAATGCCAGTGTTTCCACTTCAAAAGATGGTTTCTTGACAATCAAGTAAAAGGTTAACATCCCCCACTGGAAGATCGTAATCCCCAAAAAGCCTGTAAAAATCAGCCGTGCATCTTCTACATTCTCTACGAGCAGGTAGGAAAAACAAAACAGGAACTGCAACACTGTTAACAAACTCAGATTGACAACACTGCGGAAGGGACTTGATGCCTTTGTCCGCAGCTGTGACAAACGCACCTCTTGCCGCCTGGAAATAGGCTGCAATGTCATTTCAACGCCACCAATAGCGATCACATCATTTTCTTCCAATGGACATATGGATATTTTCTTGCCATTTACACGGGTACCGGACTTTGAGCCGGCATCCGCAATGGTCCAACTGCCGTCATCATAACGCGTAAGAACAGCATGATTTCGGGAAATTGTTGGTATACCAATGACAATATCGCTTCGTTTACTCCGACCAATAACGCTTTCCCAATGGGTAACGGGAAGCTTCTTGCCGTTACCCAGACATATCCATGCCCAAATTTCCGGCTCCCGTCGAAATGTTACCAACGGACGGATGCAGCGATAAAGCAACAATCCCGCCAAAATTGGAATTATATAGCGGATCACAGACTGATAGACATAAATATAAGTCTTATCTGACTGTTGTAAAGCTGAAATAATCGCTCCCATGCTGCACCTCCTTTGTTGTAGTACTGTAATTATTCTGCTTCTAACTTACGAAGAATTGAAATTTCCCTTTGGTACCCCGGAAGTTCATTCGGTGTTTCCAGAATCATAGGAATCCCCTTCAATTTAGGATGTTTTACAATATTGCGAAAAGTTTCCAACCCAAGGAATCCGTCGCCAAGGCAAGCGTGTCTGTCCTTTTTGCTGGAACTCGGATTTTTAGAATCATTCAAATGAAGCGCTTTTAATCTGGACAAGCCAATAACGCGGTCAAACTCATGAATAACACCGTCAAGATCCTGGACAATGTCATAACCGGCATCCCAAACATGACAGGTATCCAGGCAGACACCCAAATCGTCACTGCCAACGCCGTCTAAAATTGCTCGCAACTGCGAAAAATCTCCACCAATTTCACTGCCCTTCCCTGCCATTGTCTCCAAAAGTACAGTAACAGGATACTTATGTGTAAGTGCGGCTCGGAGGGCATCCACGATCTGCCCAATTCCCCTTTCAACACCCTGTCCAACATGACTTCCCGGATGGAAATTGTAGTAGTTTCCAGGCAACAATGCCATTCTGCGCAAATCATCTTGTAAAACACCGGCAGCAAAGATGCGTGCATCAGAATCTGCAGTACAAAGATTCATTGTATAAGATCCGTGGGCAACCAAAGGTCCAAATCCGGAATCGCGCATAAGAGAACAGGCAGCCATTGCATCCTTGGGATCTTCCGTTTTCGCGTGGGATCCGCGGGGATTCCTGGTAAAGAAAGCAAATGTGTTCGCATCGATACTTAACGCTGTTTCTACCATCTTCAAATTTCCGCCCGATGACGAAAGATGACAGCCAAAGAAACCCATCGTATTGACCTTCCTTTCCAAGTATAGCACCCATACCATACCACAAAACGGTGAAAAAAGCAAATTAACAATTTAAGATACATCTTCCAAATTCCAGTTCATTGTGATATGATTATAAAAAGTGAACACAGGAGGTATCTTTATGGCAAAATCAGATAATCAAAAGTTAAAGATCCTGTATATTTTAGATTACTTACAAAAAAACTCTCACGAGGGTCGTCCCGTGAGAGCTGCTGAGCTTATTTCCATGCTTGACAGAAATCATAGAATCCTATGTGAACGGAAAACTATCTATTCCGATATTGCTGCATTGCAGGAATATGGTGTGGACATCGTATCATTACCCGGCAAAAACGGTGGCTATTACATCGCCTCCCGAAACTTTGAACTCCCTGAACTGAAGCTTTTGATTGATGCTGTGCAATCCAGCCGCTATCTAACCGAAAGGAAATCCAAAGAGTTAATTGAGAAACTTTGCAAGGAATGCAGTATCCATGATGCTAACTTGATCCGTCGCGATGTTTTGGTTTCCGGACGTGTCAAAAGCATGAATGAGACGATCTATTATAATGTCGATGCCATTCAGGACGCAATTGCGGAAAACAAACAAATCGTCTTTCGATATTTCGACTGGGGCTTAGATGGAAAGCGGCACTACAGAGAGAAAAAATACCAGGCCAGTCCCTATGGCTTATGTCAAAGCAATGAAAATTGCTATCTCCTGGCATTTTCAGAACGGCACGGCATTACATCCTACCGCGTTGACAGAATGAGTGATATTCACGCAGCGCCGGAATCGCGAATTCCCTGTAAAGAGTTAACTGGAAAAGCCTTAAATGACCACGCAAATCAGCTGTTCCAGATGTATTCGGGTGATACAGTAGCTGTAAAAATGCGCTTTCACAACAGTCTTTCCACGGTGGTTATTGACCGTTTTGGCACAGATCAAATGTACATTCCCGATGGCACGGACCATTTTGTGTTTACTGTTAACATCGCGGTTTCCCCCATGTTTCTAAGCTGGATTATCGGTTTTGGTACCAAAGCTAAGATTCTACACCCGTCTTCTGCCATCGAAGAATGCCGTAAAATGTGCCTGGATGTAGCATCTCAGTATCCTTCTAACGAATAATCTGCAAATATTGCATCAATATCCTCCCGAATTTCCCCGGACATCTGTGCATCCACTAAAACAGACAGGCAATAGTGGTATCTTCCATCGTCTAAAACCGCACACCTACCAACGAGTTCCCCTTCTTCAGACACAGCTGACCAAGCGCAGAGGTACTTATTGAGATTATCCTCTGTCACCTCCATCACATTTAGCTGATTTTTACTATACCCTGTAATGAGCTGCAGAGTTTGACTCAAATCCCCGGATGGATATGTCTGCACGATTATCTGGTAGTGATCTCCTTCATAGGATTGTCCGTCGCTGCCGTTCATTACTGATAATGTGGCATCATCCGGGAGTCTCAGATGCACCTTCGCAGGTGTCGGTGACGGAAAGTCCACAATATTGTCTGAAATCACCTCAAAAGTTTTTACATTGCTGCAACCGCAAAGAACTACACTAAGCAATAGTATCACACCAACCATCCATTTTTTCATACATATCCTCCCTAATGAATATTATAATGAAAATTTTACTTATTTATCTGTTAGTAGTTAATGCTGCCGGCTTTCTACTTATGCGCTCAGATAAGAAACGAGCCATAAATAATCGTTGGCGCATACAGGAAAACACGCTGCTCATTGTTGCCATTCTTGGCGGTTCCCTTGGCAGCATAACCGGAATGCACGCTTTCCACCACAAGACACGCCACCCCAAGTTTTACATCGGATTACCTCTCATTTTGGCCTTGCAAATCATTGCCGGTGTGATTTGTATTTCACACATCAAGTAGTACACAAAAATCCCACGATTTACATCTCGTAAATCGTGGGATTTTTTATAAAAGCAGAAGCGATAACATATTCACAAGCATAATTACTGTAAATACGATCACGCCCTTGGCAGTAAAGAAGCTTTTCAAGCACAAGGGATGGATTCTTCTGTTACTCAAATAATCTGCGATTTTCTTCCATTTTACAACGGACAACACAAAAGTCGCAATCGCACAGCCAAAAATCAAAGCATACAGACCAAGATTAACATAGAGTGCAGGAATCAACCTGGCAATTTGGGTTAACAGTTCTCCTAAAACTAAATTATTAAACATATGCAACACGATTGACCAAACAAGACCATATTCAGCTGCCGCATAACCCAAAACAAGCCCCACCATAAAAGCATAGGGAGTCTGAATAATATTGCCGTGAAAGATACCAAAGAGAAAGGATGAAGCAAAAATTGCAAACCTTTTCCCGTAGGGCAATAAATTCCTTAGAATTAACCCGCGAAAAAGAATTTCTTCAAACACAGGTGCAAAGACAGCAACATACAGAAACATACTAACTATGCTGCTTCCACCAGCTGCAGATTCCATTAGCGCTGTTGCTGAAAAACCAAACTGCTTTAACAGCCACTCAATAACGGGTATCTGCATAAGCTGGATAGCTTGCCCGGACAGAAAAACACAAAAAAGTACAACCAAAGCTTTTCCTGTCATCGGTTTCTCACGAGTCCAAATTTGACGAAAACAATATTCCGGCTTCTTCCATCTTAAAAGAATGATTCCGCCAATAATACACGCCAACAAATAACCCCAGCCATTTCCCTGGAATCGTTCATGAATTGACTGTGTAAAATCTACCTGAGTAGCTCCCGGGTTTAACAAACATCGGAATCTCAGTATTAACGCATCAAGCATCACAGCAATTAAAACCGAAATATTTATAATCCCATAATAGATCAGCAGTATCCAGCCGTTTATACTGAATTTGTGGCGCAGATCGCAAACCACAGACTTACTGTCCATACCTGTTCTCCATTTCTTGAATCAGCATCTCTGCCGTCTGAATACCGTCTAAAGCAGCAGACATAATGCCACCGGCATACCCGGCACCTTCACCGCAGGGATAAAAACCGCCAACAGTGGACTGCCTGTTTTCGCCTCGTAAAATGCGCACAGGAGAAGAACTTCTCGTCTCCGGACCTGTTAAAACCGCATCCGCATCGGAAAATCCAGCAAGATTCCTGTCAAGTTTCGGTAAAGCTTCAGCAAGTGCATCCGTTATTACTTCCGGCAACACATCATGCAGATCGCACCACGTCACACCGGGCTTGTAGCTGGGTTGAACACTTCCCGGTCCGGTGCTGGGTCTACAGCCTAGAAAGTCACCCACGAGCTGCGCAGGTGCCTTGTAACAGCCGGAAACAGCATAGGCGCGTTGTTCAAGCTCACGCTGCCAATGCATTCCACCCAATACACCCTCGTAAGGAAAATCTTCAGGATTCACAGTAACCAATACCGCTGCATTTGCGTTCTCCCCATTTCGGTCTGCAAGGCTCATTCCGTTGGTGACGACCCTGCCATCCTCAGATGCGGCCGCAACAACATAGCCACCCGGACACATACAAAATGTATAAACCGTTCTGTTATCCAAATGGCATACCAGCTTATAGTCTGCAGGCGGCAGCGGAAGGTCGCAGCTGCCATATTGGCTTTTATCAATCATGGATTGCGGATGTTCAATACGGACTCCCATGGAGAAAGGTTTTGACTCCATAGGGACACCGGCATCCAGAAGCATCGAAAATGTATCTCTTGCACTATGACCAATGGCAAAAACCACATCCCGGCAAGGAAGTATTTCTGTACTATTGATTTCCAGGGCTGACAAATGCCCATTCTCCACTTGAATCCCAGTCACCTGGGAGCGAAAACGAACCTCACCGCCAAGGGCTTGAATGCGTTTACGCAGATTCTGAACCACATCCAGCAAAACATCCGTTCCAATATGGGGTTTTGCGTCATAAAGAATATCTTCCCGGGCGCCGGCTTTTACAAATTGCTCCAAAACCCATCCGATCCTTGGGTTATTCACACCGGTGTTTAATTTTCCGTCAGAAAATGTACCTGCGCCACCTTCCCCAAACTGCACATTACTGTTTTCATCCAACTCACCGGTTTCAAAAAAATGTTTAACTTTTTTATTTCTGGTGTCGGCATCTTCACCGCGCTCTAATACAACCGGTTTGCAGCCAGCTAACGCCAAAATCAGAGCTGCAAACATACCGGCAGGACCAAAACCAACAACTACAGGGCGCTCTGTAACAGGTACTTTTGCTTTTGGGGCTTTATAGTACGCATTGGGAGCAATAGTTGTACGCTTGCTTCCGCAAGACTTAAGTATTTTCTTTTCATTGCCGTCCACAGAAACATCAACAGTATAAATAATTCTAACATCCGGCTTCTTTCTTGCATCTACAGAACGACGAACCAAAGAAACACTCCGTATCTTTGAAGCAGAAACCCTTAGAATTTTTGAGGCTTCGTACAAAAGCTGATTGGCATCATGCTCCGGTGGAAAAGATATATCCCTTATTCGTATCACGTTCAATTCCTCCCTGCATTGTATCCTGCCAATCTTCCGGAGCTCCAGGCCCACTGCAGATTGTAACCACCACAGTCACCGTCAACATCCAAAACTTCACCGCAGGCAAACAAACCGGGAACCAATCGACTTTCCAAAGTTTGCGGATCAAATTCATCCGTACAAATGCCGCCTGCTGTCACTTGAGCGCTATCCATACCAAGGGGCTCTGTAATCGCTACATCCAACCCTTTCACCATGCCGCAAACACCGCGCAGCGCTTCATCCGACAACTGACTAATCGGTGTAGAAAAAGCAATTCCTGCAGTCTGTACAAGTACTCTTCCCAAACGATTGTGTAGAATTCCCGTCAACAATTCATCAGCACTAAGCGCAGTTGATCTTCTTTTGCTTAATTCTGTATACAGCTGCTCTTCGGAATGGTTTGGCAAAAAGTCTAAGACACAGCTCCATTCTCCCTTTTCCTGACAGGCATCCCGGGAAATCTCAAAAATTACCGGACCGGACAAGCCGTACTCCGTAAACTGCAGTTCACCCGTACTGCAAGCGATTTGTTTTCCGTCATGAATGATTCTGGCAGTGCATGCAGCCCGTACACCTTTCAGTCCGGATACACCGTGCCACCTGCTTTTTAACTGCACCAGCGAAGGTCTCAGCTTGGTAACCTGATGTCCTAAGCTTCGCAACAGGTTATAGCCTGCCATGGTTCCACCCAGCTTCGTACCTGCCAGACCACCGGCAGCCACAATCAATTTGTCACAATACACAGATTCTTCACTATTTTTAATCAGAAAGCCATCCTGATGCTTTTTGATTTTGGTTACTTCAAAACCTGTTCTCAGCTGAATATTCGGTTTATCCAACGCAAACCGAAGTACATCCACTACAGAATTGGCTTGATCCGAATAGGGATACACTTTTCCGGAGTCTTCAGTAACTGTAAACAAGCCAAGAGAGCCAAACCATGACAAAGTCTCATCCGGTGGATAGCAAGACAACGCACTCTGAGAAAAGGAGACATCCATCCCGTGATAACCGCGCTCGCACGCATGTATATTGGATAAATTGCATCGACCGTTACCGGTTGCTGCCAGCTTCTTACCGACTCTCGCCTGTCGCTCAAATAAAATGATTTGATTGTCCAATTCCTGTGCAGCCGTAATCGCAGCTGACATGCCGGAAGCGCCACCGCCAACTATGCCTACAACCATAAAATCACCCACTTTCATATTTGTATTATACTGCACAACTCCCTTTGATACAAGAAAAATATCTTTGCAAACACTATGTTGTATGATATAATTGTGACACTATTTATGGGAGTTCGTTGCTATGGACCGATCCAATATTGGAAAAATCGCGCAAAATAACGAAGATAAAATTATTCTCGCTAAAATTTGGGATAAGATCAATGCCGGCATAAATCGTTGCATCATCACAAACAGCGCATTTCTGTCTCCCCGCGAGCTGCATATGGCCCATTTTCTTTTCGGTCACCAGGAAGGCCTTTTGGAATTTGGTGGCTATCCGGATGCAGAACGAAAAATGCTTATCTATCTTCCGGAATACCTGGATGAATCCTATGTATACAGTGAGAACTCCCCTGTCGTTTGCCTCAGGGCAACATTCTACGAAGGCGACTCACCTTCCCATCGAGACTTTTTGGGTGCTTTGCTTGGCAGCGGCATTGCAAGAGAATCCATAGGAGATATTTGTGTCGGTAAATCCAGCTGTGATTTTTTTGTCACTGTTGAGATCGCACCATATCTTCTGCAAAATTTCAGTTCTGCCGGTAGGACCAAACTACGACTCTCTGCAGTTCCCTTAACTGAAATTATTGTACCTGAACCGGAAATTCGTGAGATACGAGACACCTTATCTTCCGTTCGGCTGGACAGTGTCGTTGCATCCGGTTTTTCTATTGCCAGAAGTCTTGCTGCCCAGTATATTTCCGGTGGGAAAGCATCTATCGACGGTCTTCTCTGCGAAAAACCTGACAAAAACATATGTGAGGGTTCAAAAATATCCGTACGCGGCTTGGGAAAGATCAAACTGCACAAAATTAACGGCCTAACAAAAAAAGGCAGAATCTCGGTGATTATTCACCGCTATATGTGAGGTAAAAACATGAAAATGGATGAAGTGATTGCAAGAATCAATGAACTGGCAAAAAAGGCCAAGACAGAAGGTCTGACGAATGAAGAACTTCAAGAACGGGATAAGCTTCGCAGAATTTATATTGATTCTGTGAAAGCAAACCTTGTGGGGCATTTGGAAAGCACTTACTATGTAGATGAACACGGAAACAAATCTAAACTTAAGCACAAATAAATTACTTGCATAAAAATATATTGTCTTTTAAGACTTCTTTGCTTGTCTTGAAGAGGCTGGAATGAGTGGGGAAACCGATTTTCGGGATGAAGGACACCTGAACGATGTTGGTTCCAGAAAAATTGCAGTCTATCCGGGACGCTGCCTGACTGAAAACTATACACTGACAGATATGCGTAATGTAGAAGGTAACTTTTAGAAACAACAACTCAGCTAATATTAACAAAACAAGATTTTCCCTTGACAAACATTCTTTGCTATGCTAGAATACTTTGGCAATCAAGTGAACACATCTTGTTTTGATTCGGAGTGATACCCAAGAGGCCGAAGGGGCTCCCCTGCTAAGGGAGTAGGCGTCTAAACAGCGCGCGAGGGTTCAAATCCCTCTCACTCCGCCATAAAAGAACCACACCTTTCGGTGTGGTTCTTTTATGTTGTGAGGGATTTGGAAATCTAATGCGTCGCTAACGAGCGACGCCGGTGAAGGCTGGATCGAGTCGAACAACTATTTACGCTATGCGGAAATGAAACAAAGCCCTCCCACACCAAAGAAAAAATCCACCCCTTAGGGTGGATTTTTTCGTGGCGGAGAGTTAGGGATTCGAACCCTAGGTTCCTTTCGGAATCACTAGTTTTCAAGACTAGCTCCTTAAACCGCTCGGACAACTCTCCATTGGCTTAAACTATATCATCAGAGACCACAAAAGTCAAGAGTGCCGGCTTCCGGTTATTCCAGTACTATATACACTTGTATTCTTTGTTCTGCTGTGCTATATTTTAGAAAAGACAAGATTCGAGGTATCTGCAATGTCGCAAAAACATGTTATCTTTGATTTGGATGGCACCTTGACTGATTCCGGTGAAGGCATTCTGAATTCCGTTGAAATGACTCTTCGCCATTTTACCCTGCCAGTTCCGGACAGACAGGCACTACGGGTATTTGTCGGTCCTCCCCTGCGGGATATGTTTATCGCGTATGGAATACCGGAAAACCGGGTCGAAGAGGCCATCGATGTTTACCGAAGTCGATATAATACCATCGGAAAATTTGAAAACAGTCCGTACCCCGGAATCCCTCAGCTTCTGGGAAAATTGCAGAATACGGGGTATCATTTGTATGTTGCAACTTCAAAGCCGGAGCATACCGCCATAGAAATTTTAGAAAAATTTCAGCTTGCGAAATATTTTGAAGAAATTTGCGGCGGAACTCCCGACGGCAGCAGAGATGAAAAATCCAAAGTTATCGCCTATCTTCTTTCCAAGCTTGACTGTACAGGCAAAACTTGGATGATTGGCGATACTGACTTCGATGTCATTGGTGCCGCAGCCCATGGAATCCCTACAATTGGCGTTTCCTGGGGATACGGAAACATAGAAAGCATGGTCAATGCCGGTGCCGCCGCCATTGTGCATACATCTGACGAGTTATACGAAAAACTTTCCAGTCTATTTTAAAAAGAGCGCTGTTCCACGGAACAGCGCTCTTTTTATGCCGGAAATATGTTAGTAATCAAGACCACGATCGGAAGCAACAAGGAAACAACACTAACGATCCAAGGCGTTAAAATTCTTCTGGAGCAGAACATCAAAAGCAGACATATGCTTGTAATCGCAACCGGTGCAAAAACCGCGATTCCTCTGGGGATTTGATAGGTAAAAGAACCGTTCTCCAGCAAATTAATACCCACGACTCTCGGCAAATCGCCCATGTTATAAAGAGCCAAAATAATTGCTCCTACCGCAACTGGAACAGCCGCAATAATCTTTTTAAATTTAGAAAGCCACGAGATAGTTTTCTCCAGGATCTGAGCCGTTTTTGCAAAAAATCTGCGCAAGCAAGACAGTATAATATGAACCCGCGCCATAAATTTCTGCCAAAATATTAAAAATCTATCTTGAAAAACCATACATTTGCACCTCACACCATGTGTATTGCTAAAAGTATTATACCACATTATATTTCGATATGCAACAAAGTTGTTTCTGTCCGTTTTTTTGTACCTTTCATGTTTTATCCTTAGATCATAAAAGATAACAAGGAGGCAAACATTATGAAACAAAACAGAACCACTTACGGTCCCAAATATGCCAAAATGCAGCCACGCTTTCCTAATACAGCCGCACGAAACTACAAACTGAATAAATTTATCGATTATCTGCTCACCGCTGCAACCACAGTTGGCGTTGTTGTTGCCATTCTTTTCTTAGTTACCCTTTGAGTCGTTCCGGGTATTTTCCCGGTATAAAACAGCAAGTCCCTTCAAAAGAAGATCGTTATCATAAACGATTGGCTTATTACACATAGGCAATACGAATTTGGCAATTCCACCGGTTGCCACCACTTGTGTAGTAGCCCCCAGCTCCTTTTCCATGTGTTGAATCATGCCGTCAATCATGCAGGCATTACCAAGCATAATACCGCTGCGCATACAGTCAATTGTGTTTCGGCCGATAGCTTTCCTAGGCTGATCCAACTGAAGTCCGGGAAGCAAGGCAGTTCTTTCTGTCAGCGCATCCAAAGAAATTTTCACACCGGGACTGATGCTGCCGCCAATAAATGCGCCATTTTTATCGATCACCGCCATAGTGGTAGCTGTGCCCATATCAATAACGATCAGCGGAGGCTTGTGTTCCTGTAACGCTGCAACACAGCCAACCACAATGTCCGCGCCGGTTTGCGAGGGATTCTCCACCTGAATATTCAGTCCGGTCTTCAGACCCGGTCCCACAACCAGGCTTGTTTTGCCGATCAACTTGCGCAACGCTGTCTTCACGGAGTTAAGAACCTGCGGTACCACAGAAGCAACAATAGACCCTTCAATCGTTTTAGTATCTACTTCATAAACATCCAGTATCATCTTCAGATCAATGCAGTACTCATCGGATGTTTTGGTTGAATCTGTTCTTAACCGTGCCTGAAATACAATATCATTCTGATCGATACCACCAATAACAATATTGGAGTTTCCAATGTCTACTGCAAGAATCATATCATTTCCTCCAAATCCGCCTGCCGCAGAATTCTGCAGTCAGTAATTTCATTTTTGTTGGTCTCTATCAACCCAACGCTGCCACTGGAAGAACCGCAGCTTCCGGGATTCATCACCCATAATCCATCCTCTTCCCTGTGGCAATCGGTCACATGGGTGTGTCCATAAAGCACTGCTTGTACGCTGTTGTCCCTGGCATCTTTCAAAAGTCTGTAAAGGTTTGACTTCACCCCGTGAATATGGCCATGTGTCATGTAAAGCTTTACACCGCAAACCGGATAACACAAAAACTCACGGGCAAAGGGTGGGCAGCGATATCGGTCACAATTTCCGCAAACCTGATGGAAGGTTATGTTCGGAAACTCCTCCGTCATCTTCTCGCCATCATCATAATGATCCCCCAAATGAATCACCGCATCCGGCTTCATTGTCCGGATCATATTTCGCATAAAAGAAAGTCCGCTGTGGGAGTCCGACAGAACTAAAATCTTCATATTACAACCAACCACACTCTTTAGTGCTTGCAGTATAACACAAAACGCAATAAAATTCTACTATGCAAGTACATTTTTTCAAAAAACGAAAATTGGAACAATCCAAACACGGAATGCATAGAATACCTCAGGAATATCAAAACCGTGACGGAGGTATCTTTATGCAAAAACAGCCTGATATTAATCCTCAGTCCATTCAGGAAGCCGCCGCACTGGCAAATAGCGAGGCCGGACAGCAACTCCTATCTGCACTAAACAACAAACATAGCAAAGAAATGGAGCAAGCATTTGCTCTTGCCGCCTCTGGAGACTATGAGCAGCTAAAAAAAGCATTAGAAGGAATCTTATCATCACCGGAAACCAAGGGCTTGCTGGACAGCCTAAGGGGGTGACAGCGTGGATAATTTTGAGGATAAACTGAACTCTGTCCTTGCTAATCCACAAATGATGTCACAGATTATGGCTATGGCACAATCCTTGGGACAATCAAACCAAGGCAGCGAAGCTCCGCCCCACCAAGAACCAAGCGGCTCGGAAAAAGTAACACAGCAAGTTGGTCCATCTATGTTCAATCTTGACAGTGATGCCTTGCAAAAAATCTTTTCTGCAACGCAGCAGACAGGCATCGATAAAAACCAACAGGGATTATTGCGCGCACTCAGCCCCTACCTTTGCCAAAGCAGAATTTCAAAACTGGAGAAAGCCATGCGTGCAGCGAAAATTGCCGGCTTTGCCGCCGCTGCACTCAACAGCAAAGGAAAAGGTTGGTGATGCTGGTGTATAACCGTTATATCCCACAGTCTGACGGAACTTATCGTAGAAGCCGCATTCCGGAACATCGCAATGAAGGAAGTGTACAGCCTTCCAAGCCCACAATACCCCATCCACCCCATCAAGAGGATCCACCTGTATCTCCTCCCGGAAATCCCCAAGGACCGCCGCCAAGAGGCCGAAATGTAGAAGGTTTTTTAAGACAAATACTTCCTAAGGATTTTGACACCGGTGATTTGCTGGTGATTCTGCTGCTGCTCCTGATGTCCGGTGACAACAAGGAAAATCAAAACAATGCTTTGCTTACATTAGCCCTGTACCTGTTCATGTGAGCCATGAATATTCTCAAATTATAAAAGCAGCATCCCACCAACGCAAGATGCTGCTTTTTCCTTATTTTGCCACAAAGCCAACTTTTTTATAAACCTTACGCAAGGTCTTCTCTGCCACATAGGATGCTTTCTGTGCGCCATCCCGGTATACCGATTCCAAATAGGCCTTATCTTTCATCAAACGGGTGGATTCCTCGCGAATCGGGCGTAAATGCTCCACAACAGCTTCACCAACTGCAGGCTTAAACTTACCATAGCCGCAACCCGCAAACTCAGCTTCGATCTGCTCAAATGTCTTTCCGGTAACTGCAGAATAAATCGTCATCAGATTGGATACGCCGGGCTTGTTTTCTTTGTCATATCGCACGCAGTTTTCGGTATCGGAGTCCGTAATTGCTCTTTTAAACTGCTTCATGATTACTTCAGGGGGATCCATCAGCAGCACACGACCGGTATCCTCATTCTCAGACTTGGACATCTTTGCGGTAGGATTGGTCAAGCTCATAACTCTGGCGCCGACCTTGGGAATAAAAGGCTCGGGAATCTTAAATACATCACCGTAGATACTGTTAAAACGACGGGCAATCACATGCGTCAACTCTACATGCTGCTTCTGATCCTCACCCACAGGAACCAGATCCGGCTGATAAAGGAGAATATCACCAGCCATCAAGCTGGGGTAAGTAAACAGACCTGCATTGATATTGTCCGCATTCTTGGCAGACTTATCCTTAAACTGAGTCATACGGCTAAGCTCGCCAAACATAGAGTAGCAGTCAAGTACCCAGCCCAGTTCCGCATGCTGATGCACATGGCTTTGAATAAACAAGGTATTCTTCTCGGGATCCAGGCCGCAGGCAATATACTGTGCCAATTGCTCCAATGTACGACGGCGAAGATCTGCCGGATTCTGACGCACGGTAATAGCATGAAGATCCGCCATAAAATAGAAGCAATCATATTGATCAGCCCGTTCAGCCCAGTTCTTCACAGCACCCAAATAGCTTCCCAGGGTAAGATCGCCACTGGGCTTGATACCGGAGAGCATTCTCTTTTTAGAAATTTCTAACTGTTCCATAAAAACGCCTCTTCAAAAAAATGATGGAAATATTCTAGCATACATTGCCGAAAAAGGCAAGCAATCCACAAAGCTTTTCTCTGCAGAACTCTTGCAACGGAATGAAAAATATTGTATAATACTTTTCGGTGATTTAACATGGCAACAAAAACCAATGCAGTTCGATTGGTTCAACAGGCGCATATCCCCTGCCGGGAAGCTTTTTATGAATATGACGAAAATGATTTAAACGGAAATCACGCTGCTGTAGCCCTGGGATTTCCACCGGAGCAAGTTTTCAAAACACTGGTTGCCCGAGGCGATCGTTCCGGTATTCATGTTTTCTGTATTCCTGTTTGCTGCGAATTGGATTTAAAGAAAGCAGCTAAGGCGGCCGGAGATAAAAGCATAGAGCTGGTAGCGGTAAAAGAACTGCTTGGTCTTACCGGTTATATCCGTGGCGGCTGCAGTCCAGTGGGGATGAAGAAAAAGTATCCCACGCATTTTGACGAAACCTGTATTCTTTGGAATGAAATTGCCGTTTCTGCCGGAGAACGGGGTCATCAAATGATCCTCCCGCCGGAGCCACTCATGGCCCTTGTCAGTGCTACCACCGATGATTTGTGTAAATAATAGAAAGGAAGAAATAGATATGCAATTTGAATACAAAACCAAGGGAACCTGTTCCCAATACATCAACTTTGAAATTGAAGACGGCAAACTGAAGAATGTTCAGTATATTGGCGGCTGTAACGGAAATCTAAAAGGCATCAGCTCTTTGGTAGAAGGTATGGATGTGGATGAGGTCATCGCTCGTTTGGAAGGTACTACCTGCGGCATGAAAGACACCTCCTGTCCCGATCAGCTGGCTACCGCTTTGACACAAGCAAAGGAAAAGCTTTAATCTCAGATGAAAACCGATCTGTGGGCAACTCCGCAGATCGGTTTTTTATATTTCTTTCGGAACCGGTTTGGTCACTCCGGTGCGACGGGCTTTGTCCAACCCTCCACCCATGTGAAGTTCCCCGGTATTTACAAATCTGCCTCTTTGGATAATATCTTCTCCGAATTTATCCCGCAAGCTGTCCACAGTCTCATCCAAACGAAGCTTTTTTTCGTACTGTTGGGGTGAAACCCCGGAAAAAAGATCAAATTGCTGATAGGATTCTTTGGTCAGCCGGGTTACCTGTACCCCCAACTGCCGAAGGGGTGTTTCTCCATCCCAAGCTTCCTGAAACACCTGGCAGGCCGCCTCAAAAATCTCTGTAGTAATATTTGTCGCACCCGACAGCATCATTTGATGAGAAAAATCCCGAAATTCTTTGGTACGAAGATGGACGCAAATGCACCTTCCGCACTGATTATCCTGGCGCATTCGACTGGCTACCGTTTCACATAAACTCAAAATTACCCGATAGGCATCCTGCTGCGTAACCACATCCCGGGGTGTGGTGGTAGAATTTCCGTAACCTTTGTTTTCTGCCGGTTCCGGAACAACCAAGTCTACATTACGTCCGTTGGCAAAGTGCCAAATCGTTTCTCCGTGTTTTCCCAGCTTTCGCTTCAGCAAAGCGATATCCGCTTGGGCCAGCTGACCAATGGTATAGATCCCTAAAAGATTCAGCTTTCTTTCTGTGGCCGCCCCTACCAGAAACAGATCTCGCACAGGAAGGGACCACATTTTGGTTTCCATCTCTTCCGGGAAAAGCGTGTGGACTTTGTTTGGTTTTTCAAAGTCTCCTGCCATTTTTGCCAGGATCTTGTTGGAGGAGATTCCCACATTCACAGTAAAACCAAGTTCTTCCCATATTCTCTGCCGCAGCTTCTCTGCAGCCAGCCTGGGCGACCCCCAAAGCCGGGTAGTTCCCGTCATATCCATCCAGGCTTCATCAATAGAATATTGCTCCACAACAGGTGTAAAGCTTCTTAAAAGTTCCACAAAACTTCGAGAAGCCCTTACATACAGTTCATAATCCGGGGGAACGACTTTTAAAGTCGGACATTTTTCCAGTGCTTGAAACAGCGGCTCTCCCGTACGGATGCCGCATTTTTTGGCCGGTGTACTTCTTGCTAAAATAATGCTGTGCCGGGAGGCTTTATCTCCTGCCACCACAGAAGGAATATCCCGAAGATCCTCCGTTTCCTGCAACACCTTTACCCGGTAAGCCGCAGACCAACTCAAAAAAGCGGAGTTGGCATCCACATGAAAGATAACCCGATTCTCCATCAATAGATCCTCCGGAATAAGCACCAGGTATGGGTGCGAATGGTATACTTCAGCTCAAACAGCCACTGCTCACCTTTTACCGTTGCTTTACACAGAAATATCTGCGCTTCGATACCAACATATTGAACCGGTTTCATCCCCACCACTTCATCAATATCCACGCGCAGCAGTTCATGGGAATCATCCTCCATTCGGAAGCGCAGCGGACGGATATCACCATTGGCACTGCATACAGATATCACATCCACAGGACAATTGACCCCCATATCACTCACCTCCTATTTTCATTTATTATAGCACATTCGTTCGATTATAGCAAGAGGAATTTTCCGGTTGCCAGCGATCCGTAAGTTTGGTATAATACATAAATAATCCGAAAAGAGGTGAACCCTGTGCTGAAATACCCCTGTTTGGTTTTAGATCATGACGATACCGTTGTGCAAAGCATGAAAACATTGAGCTATCCCTTTTTCTTATATGTCCTGGAAGTATTCCGGCCTGGGCAAACCATGTCATTTTCAGATTATGTGCGAGACTGTCACCACTATGGATTTGCGGATCTTTGCCGGCTTCGCTTTGGTTTTACAGAAGATGAGCTTGCCAAAGAGCATACCATGTGGATGGACTATGTGTTACAAAACACACCAGCCCCCTACCCCGGCATTGAGAACATTCTCAAACGGCATAAAGAAGCCGGTGGTCTGATTTGTGTGGTATCCCATTCCAGTAAGGAAAACATACTGCGGGACTACCGTACCCATTTTGGCTTTTTGCCGGATGCCGTATACGGCTGGGAACTGCCGAAATCGCAAAGAAAACCTAACCCCTATCCCCTGCAGGATATTATGAACCGCTTCTCCCTTAGAGAAGATCAGATTCTTGTGGTTGACGATATGAAGTTGGCCTGTAAAATGGCTTCCCCCCTGGGAATTCAGGTAGCCTATGCCGGCTGGAATGGACTGGATGTGCCGGAAGTCGATGCAGAAATGAACCGGTTGTGCAATTACAGCTTTCTATCCATACAAGAATTCGAAGCGTTTCTGTTTTGATACCTTGACATTTATGGTATAATGCACTCAGTAAGGAGGTGAGCCGTCTTGGAAAAACAGAGTGTCAAAGTCATGGCAACCAACCGGGAAGCCAGACACGAATACTTTATTGAGGAAGAATTTGAAGCCGGAATTGAGCTGCAAGGCACCGAAGTCAAGTCTATCCGGGCCGGCACACTGAATCTGAAAGACAGTTGGTGCGGCATCAAAGACGGGGAACTTTTGGTCAACCAAATGCACATTTCCCCCTATGACCACGGAAACCGCTTTAACCCAGATCCCAGGCGCCCCAGAAGACTTTTGATGCACAAGCGAGAGATCATGCGTTTGTTTGGCAAAGTCAAGCAGGACGGATATTCCATCATTCCCCTTTCCGTGTATCTGAAAGGCAGCCTTGTGAAGATCAAGATCGGCCTGTGTAAGGGTAAAAAATTATACGACAAAAGACAAGCCGCGGCAGAAAAAGACGCCAAGCGTCAAATTGACCGGGCTATGAAGGAGAGATACTAATATGGCAAATCCTACTTTTAAAATCACAATGGAAAACGGCGGCATTATTGAGGGCGAGCTGTATCCCGAGAAAGCACCTCAGAGTGTTGCCAACTTCGTGGATCTGTGCAGCCATAACTACTATGACGGACTGATTTTCCACCGCGTCATCCCCGGCTTTATGATCCAGGGCGGTTGCCCGGAAGGAACCGGTATGGGAGGCCCCGGCTACTGCATCAAGGGCGAGTTCTTCTTCAATGGTGTTAAGAACGACCTGAAGCATAAGCGTGGTGTTCTGTCCATGGCTCGTTCTTCCTCCCCCAACTCCGGTGGCAGCCAGTTCTTTATTATGCACCAGGATGCCAAGCATCTGGACGGTCAGTATGCTGCTTTCGGTAAGGTAACTTCCGGTATCGAAGTTGTGGATGCCATCGCAGCCACTAAAACCGGACCTCAGGATCGTCCTGTTGCCGAGCAGAAGATCGCATCCATTACTGTGGAACTGAACGGTGCAGAGCTGGCAGAACTGAAGAAGCTGCCGGATCCTTACGGAAGATTCTAATTGCTTGTTGTGGGGCGCACAGCGCCCCACAACACAAAACATTCCTGCTTTCTATCCGGGGCCGTACTGGTTTCGACGGGGGTAGTGAGGCTGGAATAGCGGGCCGTGGCGCCTGACCACGATAAAACGGGTACCTTTTAAATTTAACTGACAACAATACTGTTGCTTTCGCTGCCTAATTAGGCGCGCATCCTCCCCGGAAGGTCCACGAGCCGGGCTTGGGTGTGATTTGAGTGGAGAACGTGCGTACGGTAAGCTTTGCCCGTGCCACGCATTATGAAGCTACTGATTCCCGTAGGATGTTTGTTTCCGCCGGGTTGAGGGAATGTAAATAACAAACTGCGCCCGGAGAAGTTCCTTCCAAGTTGCTTTCGGACAGGGGTTCGATTCCCCTCGGCTCCACCAAAATAAAGCTCCACCCTTTTGGGTGGAGCTTTATTTTGGTTACGCTAGGGAAATCTGACAATCGAAATGGGACTGTCCAGTGTACAGTCCCTGCAACCAATTCAAAAACGGTTGCTGCCTGTATTTTCGCTTGCATATTCACTTATTTTTCGGTACAATAAACTTAATGTAATGTAAAGGAGTACCAATATGGAACTTTCTGAAATTCTTGCAAAATGTGACCATACTTTATTATCGCAAGCAGCAACCTGGGATGAGGTCCGTGCTGTTTGTGACGATGGCATTCGTTACGGCTGTGCATCTGTCTGTATCCCTGCATCCTTTGTAAAAGATGCAAAAGCTTATGTTTGTGACAAGCTTCCTATCTGCACAGTAATCGGTTTTCCCAACGGCTACGCCACAACAGCGGCCAAGTGTTTTATGGCGGCAGACGCCGTTGCAAACGGCGCAGATGAGATTGATATGGTCATCAATATAGGCTGGGCCAAGGAAAACAAATGGGATGCGATCACAAAGGAAATTACCGCAGTTAAGGCTGCCTGCAACGGGAAAATACTAAAGGTTATCATTGAAACTTGCCTGCTTACGGACGATGAAAAGATTGCTCTGTGTAATTGTGTGTCTGATTCCGGTGCTGATTACATCAAAACATCCACCGGCTTCAGCAAAAGCGGGGCAACTTTTGAGGATGTAGCTCTGTTCAAAAAGCATGTTGCATCCCATGTAAAAATCAAAGCTGCTGGCGGCATCAGCAGCTTGGATGATGCTGAAAAGTTTCTTGCCTTAGGTGCATCCCGCTTAGGAACCAGCCGTGTCGTAAAGATCGCCAAGGGTCTTTCCAATGACGGCTCTTACTAATTTTAAGGAGGCGCAAATCATGTTTCGAACTCCCACTCCCCACATTTCTGCCAAACCCGGTGATTTTGCCAAAACAGTCCTAATGCCCGGCGATCCCCTGCGCTCTAAATTTATTGCCGAGAATTTCCTGGAAGATGCTGTGCTCGTGAATAATGTACGGGGTGTTCAGGGTTACACAGGTTTTTACAAAGGTGTTCGCGTGTCTGTGATGGCCTCCGGCATGGGTATGCCTGCCATTGGCATTTATTCCCATGAGCTTTTTAACGGATACGGTGTGGAAAACATTATTCGTGTCGGTTCTGCCGGTTCTATTCAGGATCACATCAATCTATACGATATTATTATCGCCCAAGGTGCCTGCACGGACTCCAACTTTTCCCATCAGTTCCATCTGCCCGGTACTTTTGCGCCCATTGCAAGTTATCGGCTACTCAGTGAAGCTGTCAAAGCCGCGGAAGCACACGGTGCAACCTACCATGTCGGTAATGTGAACTCTTCAGATGTTTTCTACGGAGATCACATTGGCGTTCCTGAAGGACTGGACAGTGTCTATGGGCTAAAGAAAATGGGTGTCATGGCGCTGGAAATGGAAGCTGCTGCCTTATATATGAATGCTGCACGGTACGCTAAAAATGCGCTGTGCATCTGCACCATTTCTGACCATGTTTTAAAGGGTGTGGAAACTACCTCTGAGGAACGGCAAAACGCCTTTACTCAGATGATGGAGATTGCTTTGGATATTGCTGTTGCCATGGATAAAAACTAAATATACAGAAACAGATAAATGGTATGTATTTGCCCAACCCCAGACTACACAGAACACCCCACAATTGTGGGGTGTTCTTCTGCTATTCTTTACTATAGAACTTCAACAACGCGAATCTGACCAATGGAATAGTCCGTTTGAGTCATAACAATATCTGCAATAACAGCAACATCCGCCTGCTGCAAGCCTCCCTCGGGAGCAGCAACCGCCACAGAAATCCCATCCTCTGACATATAGGCAACACAATCCGTATAGCCCTTTGCAATAATCAGGCTTTCGATCTGTGCCTCACAAAGACCGGTTTGGATCAACTGCTCCAACTGTACTCCGGACTGTGCTGCCTGTTCGCTGTCACCATAGGCCATAGCTTCCTGAAGAAGTCCAACAGCGTTATCTCTGGCTTCCTGTCTGGACAGGCGTACTGCTGCAAAATAGTCAGTCAGCGTATTATCCGGATTATTTACATCCAGCATATCACCGGAATCCAATACAACACCAGCTTCCGAAAGCAGCTTATCAGAATCCAACTTATCTGTCAAATTTGCAACCTGTTCATCCTTGGTAAACATCCAGTTTGCGTAAATACCTACACAGACAACAAATAAGATACCTGCCGCTGTCAGATTTTTCTTCCAGTTTTTCTTCATATTCTTCATAAATATGCCCCCGATCATTTCATTTTCAACACCGATATCTGATCCGCACCCAATCCGGTAACACGGGATACCGCCTCCACAACAGCAAGCTTTACTGCGGAATTTCCTCCACCCTTGCAAACAATGATTGCACCCAAATACTTAGGTGGGTTTTTCATTTGCACAAGACCTTGCTGCGTTCTGTTTGCATCTGTCACGATTACTGTTTCTATGCGGCAGGTATCGTCTGTGGTTTCTGTATCCGTTTGGTAGACTGTTTCCTCACCGGATGCAACGGTCAACATCACCTGTACTGCTCCGACTCCATCAATTTGTGTCAAAATTTGCGTAAGCTCTTTTTGAATGTCCTGTTTTTGCTCTACAGGTTCTGCGGGTATATATGTTTGATTTGTTTTTTCCTGTCGCGACGGCAGGAGCATAAGAACAACACCTACCAGCAGAATAAGGATCACATAACGGTATTTTCCCAGCAGCTGCTGTGCTTTCTCTTTTAGCGCTAACCTGTCCATATCTGATCCTCCACCTGAACACCCAAATCCTTAGCAATCGTATCGGACAAAACCTTTTTCGCGTAGGGGGATATGGCTCCGCTGAGTTTGACCCCACAGGGAGCCAGCGGCTCATCATCGCTTAAAGTCACCTCCACCGTCAGCTCCGCCCCCAAACTTTCCGCTTTGTCCAAGATATATGCTGCCGTCCTTTCTTTTATGATACCGGCATACTCTTTTAACGCAGTTTCCCGACCAAATGCAGTAATCGCATTGGCATCCTGGGAAAGGTCCTTAAAAGCTCCCTGCATGTCCCCTATCCGAAGACTTAATAAGGGGCCAACAACAGCCAGAAGCATTACCATGCCACAAAGAAATTTTACTGTACCGCCTGCCAATCCTTTTTTACCGAGTACAGAGCTTAAAACGCCACAGCACAGTGCCACCACGGTAATACCAAGAAGATACTCCCGTACTGATCCCATTATCCCACTCCTCTCATAAAACAAACCGTGCTAATCAACAACAATACACACATTACCCCTGTCATTCCCAGTAAAAAGCCCATTGCTGTTGAGAAACTGTCTATCAGAGATGAAACTCGCTTTGCATCTAACATTGCACACAAGGCACCGGCAATCTTTAGCATCAAATATTGGATGCCGATTTGCAAAAAAGGAGATATCCATATTGCCATTATGGCAAGCAACCCATAGATACCGGCCGCACTTTTCACCATTCCAGCACCTACCAGGACTGCTTCTGATGCATCAGATAAAATCCCGCCAACCACAGGAACAGCGGATGAAATCGTTAATTTGGTAGCTTTTAATTTCGCCGCATCCGTCGCACCCGCAACAACGCCTGTAATGCTTAGGTAGCCGGTAAATATGTAAAGACCATTTTTAAGACACCAGGTAACAAACCACTTGATAAGATCCCGCAATCTTTTCAGTAAATCTTCCCCCAATGCGCAGCCAGCAACCGACAATGCTAAATACATATATACCAGGGGAACCATCCATTGCGAGATCACTTTGCCCAATATTGCATCAAATGCGATTGTGCCGGTATAGAGGGCTGCTGAAGATGTGAATCCCCCTTGTGCCGCTTGAGCACCGGCCATAACCGGGAAAAACAGTTTCCCATATTCACTCAAGGAGTTTATAGTATCCACAGCCGTCTGGATCATACTTCCTGCGTTATCCAAAAGCATAACACCCACTGCGGTACAACCTGCGAATTCCACGATATTATTCTTTTCCGTCGGGATTTGCTGCAAAATAGACACCAGCAGCGCGATTGCAACCAGCATAATGCAAGTTTTTCCTGCTTTTGAAATTTGCGGGTGGAGCTTATCCACTGCTGCACATATCACCTTCCATAGACCTTCTCCAAAAGTTTCTGTCTGCGCCGGCATAAGATCCTGCACTTCATCCGGCGCTTCCGGAGCCGTGAACTCCGCAGCGGTCACAGGTATGATAAATACAGGGAGCAACACCAACAAAATCAAAAGTCTTCTCATATGTTCCCCAACATCCTTTGCATGAGTTCCAACAGAGAACGCATCAGCGGCAGTGAAATCCATAGGATTACAGTAGCAGCCAAAATTTGGATGCACTTTCCCAAAGCCGCATTCCCGGAGTCACCACAGATCAAGCTGGCGATTTCTGCAACGATTCCTATCCCCGTTGCTTTGATAACCGGTTTCAACAGATCGTTCTGAATTTCCCCTAAACGAAGCAGTTCTCCTATAAAGTCAATAATCGGTTCTAAATAGGCTGTCATCACTGCCAATACCATACAGCTAACCAGCAATATTAAAACCACAGAGAAATCTTTACCATATTTACTTAGGGTTAGTCCCAACACAACAGATATCAGCACAGCGCCTGTCACTTGGAAAAAACTATTCATCAGAATTGAAAAAGGGTTTTGACTAACGCAAACAGATCCGCGATCCGCTGCGCCAGCATCATCAAAACGACTACCAAACCTGCAAGGGTCGTCATTGTTGCCTGCTCATCCCTCCCGGATCTGGAAAGAACCTGATTTAATATCGACACAATAATACCCACTGCAGCAATTTTAAAAATAAGATCAATATCCATAAGCTAAATAAATAAAATCGCCAGCGCAGCTCCGGCGCAAAGCCCCAGCACTCGATAGCTGCGCAACCGCTCCTCCCGATGATGACTCAATTTCTCCAATTCGTTCTGGCAGTATATCTTTACCGCCTCCAGCCCCTTTAACTGCCCGGAAAGATCGAACTGACCCAAAGATGTCCCAAGTAACTGTAATCCTTTAACCGACAATTTAGGAATATCTTTTACTTTATCCAAAGCAACTGTCATACAGCAAGCCACATCCGGTGCAGCTTGTCCCTCCAGTTCTTGCGCCAATAAAGTAAAAAAATGGCCAAGCGTTGATTTCGATTGCTGTCCTGCCTTTCTGCACAATTCCGGCAAAGGGGTCAAGCGATATTCCAATTCCCAGGTCATGTACGCCAAAATTTGAGAAAGTTGAAGAAGATACGACTCCTGTCTTTTGTACGCATTCACAGCCAATATACCACATCCACCACAAGACGCTATCATCAACAACGCACCGATCAGCTTTATACTCATAACCTTATCCTCTCCCTGCGCCAGGACTTGTCCCGATTCAAAACAAGAACCGTCTGGAACAGTCCGGACTTTGCCAAAGGTTTATATATTTCTCTTTCCTGCAGGTCCTGAATATCCCTTGCATGAGCTGTTGCCATGAGATCCACGCCGCACCAGGCTGCATGCATCAATGCTTCACAGTCTGATTTGGCTGTAATTTCATCAACCGCTATCACCGATGGTCCCATCGTGCGCAGTGCGATCTCAATTCCCTGAGCCTTGCTGCAACCCGTTAGCACATCCGTTCTTTTGCCTTTTGGGAAATCCACACCAACCGGGAACAGTTCGCCGCGCTCGTCCACTACAGCCACGCTCCCATTGGCAAGTTCTCCTCTTCTGCGGATCAAATCCCGCAAAAGTGTCGTCTTGCCGCTTCCCGGTGGTCCCAGAATCAGAATAGACCCAGACAGATCACAGCCATTTCCGATACCGGGAAAATCTTTTGCCACCCGAATACATAGAGAGGTTGGTTGGCTGATGCCATTCATCATTCCATTTTGAACCACACAGACACCGCAAATGCCTACCCGATGACCTCCTGTTGCCGTAATATACCCCTGCGCAGCGGTACTTGCAGACCACGGAGAGTAGCGACTGGCGGCATTAATCACAAAAGTAAGATCCTGGACACTTACTTTACGGGAAAGCCATACGCTCCCCTTACCCAAAACCATTTCAACAGGTTGTCCCAACCTAAGCCGCAGTTCTTGCAACATAGCAGCCCCCTGTTTGTTCACCTCGTGGCGTATATCTTGCGGCAGCAGAGATATCAATGCATCCCATGCACAATTCATTTGCATCAACTCCTAAAAAAGACTATGCACCCAGAGAAGTAAACATTCTCCAGGTGCAAAAAAAGCCGGCAGCAAACGCTGCCGGCCAGGAAATTATTTCAATTTTAGTTTGATTAAACGCACAATCATCGGTGCCAGTAGTAAATTAACACCTAATTCAACCAGGAAATTCACACCGGCAAGGCCAATAAACATATAGGTAACAGCGTTGTCAAAGCCAAGTCCCACGGCCCATTCTGAAATTGTGTCCATAAAGAACACGTAACATCCCAGTAAGAAAACACCTGTATTTACAACAGGACAGATTACAGCTGATGTAAAAACCGCAATAACACGATTTTTCCTTGACAAGTATTTGTAAACCAATCCAGAGAAAAATCCACAAGCAACGCCCTTTAGAAGCACCACCACGATGGTTCCAGCAGGATCAATGGTCATAAAGGAAGCCGCATCACCGGAAAGCAAAACAGCTGTTCCAAACACGCCGCCTAAGATTGCACCAGCTTGCCAGCCATACACAGCAGCACCTACAACAATGGGAATTAACACTAAAGAAATGGAAAACATTCCAAACTTAATGCCACCGCCCAAAAGCTGAAGGACAACAACTACAGCCGCAAACATTCCAACGCCTACCAATTTTTTTGTTTTACTATTCAATTAAAATTCCTCCTTGCTGTCCCTCCGGCCATCCGGATGGGATGCAAAATATTTATCTACAGCGGCAAGCCGCTACAGATCACTCCATATCTCCGGTGAAATTCTCCTCCAAATCGTCAAAATCCATTTGGGCAGACTGACCGGAGCGCATTGCCTGCCACTGTTCTTTGGTAACCAAAATAGTTCGAGGTTTGCTGCCCTGGAAAGGACCGACAATACCCTTTTCTTCCATTTCGTCCACGATCCGGGCTGCACGGGCATAGCCAAGCTTCAGCCGCCGCTGGAGCATAGATACAGAAGCCTGACCGGTTTCCAAAATCACATCCACTGCGGCAGGAAGCATTTCATCCCCATCCAATTCCTCAGAATTGGGCTGCGCGTCATTTCCGGATGCCTTGTTGTCTGCCTGGACCGCCTTGCGCTCAATTTCTTCCATAATATTTTGGTCATAATCCGTATCAAAGTTCTCCTTGACAAAGGAAGCAACTGCTTCGACTTCAGAATCGCTGACAAAACAACCCTGCACACGAACAGGCTTACCGGCGCCAATGGGCGCATACAGCATGTCACCCTTGCCTACCAGTTTTTCAGCACCCTGTGTATCCAAAATAATACGGGATTCCATTGCGGACGCCACAGAAAAAGCAATACGGGACGGAATATTGGCTTTCATCAAGCCGGTGATAACATCCGCAGAGGGTCTTTGGGTAGCTATCACCAAATGTACACCTGCCGCACGGCCCATCTGCGCAATACGGCAAATGGATTCTTCCACTTCCTTGGCTGCAACAAGCATCAAGTCTGCAAGTTCGTCGATAATCACGACCACTCTAGGCAGGCGTTCCTTTTCGATCTCACCGGTTTCCACCATGCTGTTGAAAGAATCCAAGTCCCGGACTCCGGCATCACGCATGGTTTCGTAGCGGCGCATCATCTCTGTTACTGCCCACTGCAGCGCACCGGCCGCCTTCTTAGGATCAGTCACAACAGGAATCAAAAGATGTGGAATGCTGTTATAGATGCCCAGTTCCACCATCTTAGGATCCACCATAATCAGCTTAACATCTTCGGGGCTGGCTTTATAGAGTAAGCTTATAATCAAAGAGTTCATACAAACAGACTTACCGGAGCCTGTTGTACCTGCAATCAGCATGTGGGGCAGTTTTGCGATGTTGCCAACAATACAGGAACCACCGATATCTTTACCCACTGCAAAAGATGCCTTGGATTTGGATCGGCTGAACTCGTAAGAATCAATCACTTCACGCAAAGAAACAGTTGTAACCGCTCTGTTGGGAACCTCAATGCCAACTACAGAGATCTTTCCGGGAACTGCTGCGATACGGACACCGGAGGCACCCAGGCTCAGCGCAATGTCATCAGCACAGGTAGTCAGCTTATTCAGTCTGACACCCTTATCCAATTCCACTTCGTACCGAGTCACACTTGGTCCGCGAGTAACATTGATAATGTGCGCATCAATCTTGAAGCTTGCAAGAGTCTCATTCAGTCGCCGGGTATTTTCCCGCATTTCCATAGTGCCATCCTGAACACCGTGGCTTGGGGCAGACAGCAAATCAATGGGCGGGAACCGATATTGCTGCTTAACCTGTGTTGCTGCCTTGGCGATTTCAGCCGCAACCTGCGCTGCAGACTCCTGTGCCTGCTTGGCTGTCACCTTCCCCGGAACTTCCACAGGAATAACCGGCGGCTCAGGCTCTTCTTCAACAGGCGGCTGCTCTAAAACCGGCGCTTCCGGAATGGGTTCATCCTTTTCATAGGAAGGCATTGCCGCAGGAATCGGTGTCTGAACTGGTACAGAGCTTTCCGCTTTTGTTGGCTGAAGTAGGATATCAACCTCTACATCATCCGTAACAGCCTTCTCAGCAGCAGCAACCGGAGTTTCTACATCGGTATCCACATGACGCATAAAATCGGAGCTGGTTGATTTTACCGGTTTCTTTACCGTAGGTGCAGGAGATTCTTCAACCAAATCCATATCCAGTTCCAACTGTTCTTCCTGGCGGCGGCGCTTCTGTTCAACATAAGCAATTCGCTTGTTGGCTAAATGGTTCACAACCACCGCTGCGGGTTCCTGTTTTTCCTCAACTTCATCCTCCCAGTCAGCTCTGGGGCGATTTTGAATCGCGCGGACAATACTGGGGATCGTAATTTGGAAGGCTGCCAGTAGCGTCAACAGAGCCGCAATAACCAAAATAATGTACGAGATCGCCGGATAAAACAAAGCCTTTATAATCAGCGCAATGCCGCCGCAGATAACACCGGCTGATGTACCGTTAATTCCTCCGTTCCAAAGGGCAACCATTTTTTCACTACCGGAAGGTAAGGCAGCAGTCGACTGACCGATTTGAGAAATCATGCCGCACAGCAGAATAAACACAATCATACAAATACTGCGCTGCTTAATTGGCCGTTTACCACTAAATGCTTGAATGACAAATAAGTAAAGTAGTCCGGGAATAGCCACATAAAAGCTAACTTGACCCACAGTTCCTAAAATAAATTTGTAGAAAAATGCAACAATAATGCCTTCAGGTCTGAAGAACATTACCAAAAACACAACAAAAAGTGCAGCGCAAATCAAGGATGTGATCACACGCGGCGGTATTTTGGTTTTTGATGACACATTAGCTTTTTCGGAATTCTTTTTAGTATCCCCAGCAGGCTTTTTAGTTGCAGACGAGTTCTTTTTTCTCGCAGCGGCAGCTCTTTGTGCCTGTGTTCCAGTCTTTTTCTCCGCCATACGGATACCTCCTATTATATAATTGCCAGATATAGGATCAACGCCAACAGGGCTGCGCCCCAAGAATAGTATGCAAAAGCTGTAAAGCCAGGTCTTCTGCCAAAATAACGAATTACATGTACACCGAGAAAGCTTCCCGCAAATGATGCTAAGGATGCTATCACGCAAGACAACAGCCCCGGAGATCCCTGAACAGAAACGGAAGAAAAGAAATCAATCAAGGATAAGCACAACAAAGCCGGGATGCATAACAGCAGAGTAAGTTCAATAGCAAATCTTTTATCTGCGCCTCTCATTCGCGCAACAGATACCATAGTTGCCATTCTGGAAAAGCCCGGAAAAACAGATAATGATCCGGAAATACCGATCAGCAAAGAATCAAAACCGGACATAGCCCTGGCATCCTTATTGCCACGAAGCATAAACTGCGGCAAATATAAAAATATGCCATTAAGAATCAACACGACACCCTGGAGCCACAAAACATCTGCAAAATTCTTACAAACAATGGTAAACAGAAGACCTATCACAAGCGGAATGGCTGTAGATATGACCATTTTTCGATGAAGCAAAATTGCAGAATCCGGTTTTCTGCGGCGTCTGCGTGCCGGAATCAAGGATAATTTATGCTCCCGGCGTAAACGCATAAGTGTGTTATAACACGCCAGCAGCAGTCCCAGCACAGAAAACAGACGCACACATAACCGCAAAATGGGCGGTTCCGGGGTCATTCCAAAAATACGCGTAAAGAACATTCGATGGGTCTCTGCAGAAACAGGCAGAAACTCTGTCAAACCGGATATAAAACCATACAAAAGGCTCTGTAGACCTTCGTTATTCACACCTGCTCCTCCTCCCATAGTATCGTTCATGTTATCATAACATATTTACTCCAGAATTTCCACCCTGAATCTTAAAAAAAACTGATTGGTTATTGTTTTTTCTATTTAACGGCCTTTCTTTCCCTTTTCAATCATTTTATGCAAAGCAGACAACGCATCACTGATCCCACCCAAGCGATCAATCAGTCCGCAGGACACTGTTTCCTTTCCGTAAAGAATCGTACCTACATCCGTTGCCATTTTTCCGGTTGCCATCATATAGTTTTCAAAATCCTCTCGGGAAATGCGTGAATTGGCTGTTACAAAATCCGCAATCTGCTCTTGAATTCTCTGAAAATAGCGGAATGTCTGGGGTGCACCAACTACCAGTCCGGTCATTCTTACCGGGTGTACCGTCATACTGGCTGTCGGTGTTATAAATGATTTCTTGGTGCACACCGCCAAAGGAATACCAATGGAGTGACCGCCGCCCAAAACCAAAGAAACTGTTGGTTTTCTCATACCGGCAATCATCTGTGCGATAGCCAGACCAGCCTCAATATCACCGCCAACCGTATTCAAAAGCAGCAATAAGCCATCAATGTCATCACTCTCTTCAATACCGGCCAAAAGTGGCAGAACATGCTCATACTTTGTTGTTTTCACATTCTCCGGTGCAACCTGATGCCCCTCCACTTGCCCAATGATGGTTAAGGTATAGATATTGCCACTTTTGCCTTTTGTGATGTCTGACCCCAGCTCAATTACCTGTTCTTGCTCCTGTTTTTTCATTTCAGCGTTATTATTTTCCTGCATAATTTTAACCTCCAAAAGTTTTGTCTTTCAGTAGGATATCCCGATTTTAGGTTGCAAAACACAAAGATGAAAAAAAACAGAAAATTGACAAGAAACCTATCCAATGGTATAGTATATAAAGAACTTTTAAGATTAAGAGGTAATCGTTATGGATCATCAGGCTCTTGCCCAATTGCTGTTCCCACAGGTCACAGAAACTCCCGATGATATGGAAGCTAAATTTCCTCAGCGAGAGTTACCGGAAGGTGCTGTTGTAACGCGTATGGCCCCCTCCCCCACCGGGTTTGTTCATTTAGGTAATCTGGTTCAAGGTATGATCTCTGAGCGCATGGCTCACCAAAGCGGTGGCGTTCTGTTTCTTCGCGTAGAAGACACCGATGCCAAGCGGGAAGTTCCCGGTGCCGTGGAGATCCTGATCGATACACTTAAGCACTACGGAATCCAATTTGATGAGGGTGCCACCCACGGTGGTGATAACGGTCTGTACGGCCCCTACCGTCAGCGTCAAAGAGCTGCAATCTATCATGTATTTGCTAAGAAACTTGTTAGTGAAGGCAAGGCATATCCCTGCTTCTGTACCGAAGCGGAACTTTCTGCCATTCGGGAACAGCAGGAAGCAAATAAGGAAACCACCGGTTATTATGGAAAATACGCTATCTGGCGTGACCGTTCCATTGAGGAAATTCAGGCACAGCTGAACGCCGGTAACCCCTGGGTTTTGCGTTTCCGCAGTGAAGGTTCTATCGAAAACCAATTTAAGTTTGATGACTTGGTTAAGGGCAAATTAACCATCACGGAAAATGATGTAGATCATGTTCTTTTGAAGTCTGACGGCATCCCCACTTACCATTTTGCTCACGCTGTTGACGATCAGCTGATGCGGACAACCCATGTAGTACGCGGTGACGAATGGCTTCCCAGCCTTCCCTTCCACATCCAGCTGTTTAAGGCACTTGGTTTTAAGCTTCCCAAGTATGTTCACATTGGACCGCTGATGAAAATGGACGGAAATTCTAAGCGTAAGCTTAGTAAGCGCAAGGATCCGGAACTGGCCCTGACTTACTATAAAGCAGAAGGCTTCTCGGTGCAGGCTATGCGTGAGTACTTGATGACCGTCCTGAACTCCAACTTTGAGGACTGGCGCAGAGCCAATGCTGACGCCGACATTGACACCTTCAAATTCAGTCCGAAGAAGCTGAATCCTGCTGGCTCTCTGTTCGATTATGCAAAGCTGGTAGATGTTTCTAAAAATGTGATCTCTAAAATGACCGCTGAGGAAGTCTTTAAGCTGCTGGTTGAGTGGGCCGAGGAGTTTGACCGGGACTTCGCTGAAAAATTGAATGCAGATCCCGCCTTTGCCACAGCAATTTTGGCTATCGGCCGCGGCGGCAAAAAGCCGAGAAAAGACCTGGCCACCTGGAAAGAAGCCAAGCCTTATATGGGATTTTTCTATGACGAGTATTTAGAAGCGCCCGAGTTTGCCAACAGCTTTGCGTCTACTGTTATTCGCACCGTATTGGAAAAATTTTTGGAGACCTATGATCCTGCAGACGATTCTTCTGCATGGTTTGAAAAAGTCAAAGCCATCACTGAAGAGATTGGCTTTACTGCTGACATGAAGGCATACAAGGCAGATCCTACCGCTTATCCCGGTAATGTTGCAGATGTATCTACCTTTATCCGTCAGGCTGTTACCGGCAAAACAAATTCTCCTGATCTGTATACAGTCATGCAGATATTGGGCAAAGAGCGCACTGAGCAAAGAATTCGTAAAGTGTTAGCGTCTCTGTCCTAATTTCATAAACACCAAACAACTCCCCTGCAGCCATTTGTTGCAGGGGAGTTTAATATGGAATATTACAGCTCAACCGTTCTCAGGCGGTCAAGTTCCTCTTCCATAAGACCTGAGTAATTAATAACCAGAGTTTTCTCTTTGTCGGTAGGAACAGAACCGCTATAGTAACTGCTTAAGGATCTCACCCGAATCCCGACTTTTGCAAACTGTGATTCCAGTTCCCGATCCGAGAGATTTGTATCCACTTTCAGCAGAAAATGCAAGCCGGCATTTTCTTCCCGAATTATCGCATTCTTCCACCAGTGGCAGGACTTTAGCACATCCATCACATGATCTCGTCTGGTTTTATAATAGCGACGCATACGGTTTATATGCTTTTCAAAATGACCACGGCTCAAAAACCGTTCCAAGGTGTATTGGTCAAAAGCAGAAACTGTACAGCTATAGAACCCTAACCGCTGGCGAAAGGTCTCAGAAAGTGTCTTTGGAAGGATCATATAGCTGATTCGAATCGACGGTGCCAGAGTTTTTGAGAATGTGTTCATATAAATTACGCGTCCATCCTGATCCAATGTTTGAAGCGCCGGCATTGGGTGAGCGTGAAAACGGAATTCACTGTCATAATCATCCTCGATAATGTAGCTTTCATTTTCATGAGCCCACTCCAAAAGCGCAACGCGTCGACTCATTGACATAACCTGGCCTGTCGGAAAGTGATGAGACGGTGAAATATGCAGCACTTCCACACCGCTTAGATCATCAACCACAACCCCATAATCATCCATCGGAACACCAACGCACCGTACGCCACCGGCTGTATAAATCTTTCGTATCTTGTCGTAACCGGGTTCCTCCGTACCGTAGGTGCGGTTCCTTCCCAGGAGCTGGATCAGTAAATTGTATAAAAAATCCGTTCCGGCACCCAGGATAATGTTTTCAGGATCCACATGCATTCCGCGAAACTGCGCCAAATGGTTAGCAATACTTTGTCGCAGTCCAAAATATCCTTGATAAGGAGGCGGCTGAAGTAATTGACTGCCGTAATCCTGCATAACTTCTCTTTGCAGGCGATTCCAAACCGAAAACGGGAAATGTGCAGGTCCATTTGCAGTAAGGTCAAGTGGCCAGCCTTCCGTCTGCTTTTGCTCAATACATACTGCAGATGAAATCTGCTGTGGCTGTACTATCGTTTCGACAAAATATCCTACTTTTTCACAAGAACGAATATAGCCTTCCGCCAAAAGTTGATTATATGCCGTTTCCACAGTAATCTTACTCACCTCCAAGTGAGCCGCCAAGGCTCGCTTGGAGGGTAATTTATCTCCGGGCACAAGCTCCCCGGTTAAGATTGATTGTCGCAAACAGCGGTAGAGAGCTTCATACAAAGGTACTCCAGGTGATTTTTTTAGTTCGTATGTCAGCACACTTCCCCCTCCTTGCGGTTAGAAATTATCGATGGTACCTATACTTTCTCTTGCGGGCTTTACGGATAAGTGCAACAATAATTTTATCACACCAATCACAAAACCGTTGCAGCGCAAAGAACACTGTCGGTGTCATCAAAATCAACACAAGCATTACCAGACCCGTTCTCCACCCATTAACATGCAGTTCAAAGAATCCGGGCATAAACAAGAAACAAACGGCTAAACAAATTGCCATAGCAAACCAAATAACGCAGCGGAACACATCAAAAGGCTTACTTGTCTGGTACAAAACCAAAAGACCCACAATACCTAATATGGCAGCACATACCGGATATATTTCCTTAACATCCATCCCAAAAACAGCCATAAAAGCCTGTGCCATCAGCACAACATAAATGTTGGTCAAGCCACCCGGCAAAGCACGACGCAGCACGCCAAGGAGGAATCTCCCTTTTACCCGTTCATAATTCGGTTCCATAGCCAGGAAGAAAGAAGGGACACCGATAGTTAAAGTGGAAATCATGGATAAATGGATTGGTTCTGCCGGATATGGCCATATGGTAAACAGGGAAATGAGTGCAAGACCCATAGAGAAAATATTCTTTACCAAAAACAGCGTCGCGGCTCTCTGGATATTATTGATAACACGGCGACCTTCATCCACAATTCCGGGCATCGTCGAAAAATCAGATTTCAGCAAGACGATCCGCGCTATCTGGGTTGCAGCCTGGGCACCAGACGCCATGGCAATACCGCAATCCGCCTCTTTCAAAGCCAGCACATCATTTACACCGTCACCGGTCATAGCAACTGTATGCTTCCGCTTTTTGAGGGCTTTAATCAAAGACTTCTTCTGTTCCGGGGTCACTCGACCAAAAACTGTATATTTCTCAACTGCATCTAAGTAATCCTCTTCTGTCTTCAAATGAGACGCATCCACATAATCCTGCGCATTGGGTATCCCCGCCCTGCGGGCCACCTCAGAAACTGTCAGCGGATCATCACCGGATATGACCTTTACTGTAACACCCTGCTCCACAAAATATTGGAAAGTCTTCGGTGCTTCCTTGCGGATCCGGTTTGTCAGTAATACCAGGGCCAATGGGGTCAATTTCCCAGGTTCCAACCTCTCCGAAATATCTGCCCCATACTGGGCAACCATCAAAACCCGATATCCTGCGCCAGCCCATTGCTCCACATCATCTCTATATTCCTCAAACCGTTCCCCCAGCATAAATTCCGGTGCTCCCACTACAAAAGCACCATGACCCTGAAATGCCGCAGCACTCCATTTCTGTTCAGAAGTAAAGGGAATCCGATGTGTGCAAACCCAATCGCTATCCCGGGCAAACACCTCCGCCATTGCGCGTCCGGTTTCATTTTCATGTTCATCACCGGCATAGAATGCCGCCAAAATCATCTCAAGGCGTTCCGGTGGGTCCTGGGTAAGAGAAACAACATCATCCACTTCCATGGCCGCTTCCGTAATCGTACCAGTCTTATCCACGCAAAGCACATCCACCCGAGCCAGGGTCTCAATGCAATTCATATCCTGAACAAGCACTTTCCGCCTCGCCAACACCAAAGCAGATGCCGCCATAGCTACACTGGTCAGCAAATAAAGGCCTTCCGGGATCATACCTACCAAGGCTGCAACTGTTCCCTCCACACTGTCGCGGAATGGTAGCTGCAACGACTTAAACTCCTGGTAAAACAACAGTAAACCAACGGGGATCAGAATAATGCCCACACCACGGATCAGACGATCCAACGAAAGCATCATGCCGGATTTTGTTGCATGAGGATCTGCTTTCGCCTCAGCCGCAAGACGGGCTGCATAACCATCCGCACCTACACCAGTCAGCCTTACGCGACCGTTACCGGCAATCACAAAACTACCGGAACGCAAAACATCCCCAGTCATTTTTTCCACAGGATCTTCTTCACCGGTAATCAGTGACTCATTTAATAACAGTCGCCCGGTGCAAACAATCGCATCTGCACAAATTTGATCGCCAGGCATAAACTCAACAATATCATCTCTGACAAGTAAATCAGAGCGAATCATGACTATCTTACCGTCACGAACCGTTCTAAGTTGCTGTGCAGCCACCAGAGTCAATTTATCAACTGCCCGTTTTGCCCGAATTTCTTGATAACAGCCAATCGCAATATTGCATACCATGACACCCAGGAATGTCATGTTCTTCACCGAGGAACCGGCAATAACCAACAACACAGCCAAAACTATGAAAATTAGATTAAAAAATGTAAGAAGATTCTCGGCAAATATCTCTTTTACGGTACGGGTCGCACTTTGTGTGATTCCATTTGACAGACCGGATTGCTGCCGGAGTAATACCGCAGTACCATCGAGACCAGTTTCCGGATTTGTTTCAAGCACAGGAACCTCCCGGATGATTGGAGTTGTATTCTTTGTAACAGTTTTCATCGCTATGCCTCCTTAGAGGTTTCTTGTCTCATTTATCTTGCGCAACCTGCGGAATTCCATTGTCACGATCCCATATCAGAAGTAAATAACCTGATTTTACGCTGATATGGGCTTCTTCACCAATAAAACGATTACTAACGCCTAACGGGAATCCCGCTGTCAAAGTTCCATTGTGCATTGGATAGTGTAGTCCATCCAGGGAAACACCGGCAGCATCCTGTCCTAAACAAAAGACAGAAAGATATCCTTTTGCCGTGTTTGGAAATATTACCTGTCCGGGAGAAAGAACAAAAACAATTTGATTCTTCCCGATCAAATAACCTCTTGCACTGCGCTCTGCCAAATATTGAAGTGTCTGGAAATTGGCTACTGTGTGTTCCAGACGAGGGCCTTCCACACCACCGTAAATCATAAATTCCCGGAAACCGGCATCCAAACCGCAGCGAACTGCCAACATGGCATCCGTATCATCCTTTTCACAAGGAAAAACTTCACTGCCTTCCGGAACATATCCCAAAGAATCAAAATCCCCCAGAATGACCCCCGGCCGCACCCCCAGGTTTTGGGTATGGCGCAGGCCGCCGTCAGCGGCAATCACCAAATCATCAGCCATAATTGGTTCAAGGAGACTATCAAAGCCACCGGCGCAAAAAATAATGCATTTCCCCATAAATTCACCTCATTTTAAAGCTATTGTAACACAATTTTGACTTTGGGAAAAGTACCTGTGTATAAAAATTTCATTAAGTTCCCTTTCACGGACGGTTGGCTGGATATATCACTCACAAATAAAGGCTTTGCCGCAACTGCAGTATCGCAGTTTTAAATACAGTGGTGTCAAACGAGACCTTCACAGCTGAATCAACACCCAATAATCGTTTTTCGGCGGGAGTAAGCCTTAGTTCTACAAAGGCATACTCCCGCCGATTCGTTTAGTTGTTCACACCGTGATGTGCAGATGGGCTGGCATAATCCAACGCCGCAAAGGTATAACCATTTTCCAGTCCCCACAAGATAATCTCTTCTACCGCATTGACACTTCGCTCATAGATATCATGCTGTAAAACGACAGCCTTGCTGGTAGTTTTAATTCCCTTAATTACATTTTGCGCAATCTGCTTCGATGTCAAATTCGATGTATCGCTGCTGCCAACATTCCAGTCGAAATACTGGAATCCTTCAGCTTGCACTTGCTTGACAAGCCTTGTCATAATTCCCGGGTTAAAGGAACTAACTTTATTGGAGCTGCCTCCGGGGAATCGCATCAGGTAGGTTGTTACGCCAGTATGGTCATAGATAATCTTCTGCATTCCATAAAGATCCGCAAAGAAAGCTTCCTCACTGGCATATATCTTATCATAGTCATGGGATATGCTGTGTATACCTACCGAATGACCTTCTGCCACCATTCGGCTTGCTATGGAAATATTACCTTTCTTCACCAAGAAGAAGGTTGCTTTTACATTATATTTCTTTAGTATATCCAACAGCTTATTAGTATAGCTGCCAGGACCGTCATCAAAGGTTAAATAGATCACCTTTCCGGCAATCGGCTGCTTCACAACATGGACAATCCGTTGCTCCTCGTCGAAATTACCGTAATCATCCTCTACGCGGTAGGTCAGTACATAACTACCCACACGATTGGTATCTACACTCCCGGAAACCGTAATGCGGCTGGCAATATTGACACAACCTTCATCGGTTGCCGTACAACCGGGATCCTGATATGTACTTCCTACATAGACAACAACTGTCTTAGCGCCCAACAATGTCAGCTCCGGAGCTATTTCATCATTATATACAATTTCCCGGGTAACCTGAGCCAGATTGCCGGAAGAATCTTTTACACTGTAATAAACTACACCATTCTTTTCTTCCCGAACCACCTGATCCGTCACATCACCGTCATAGGCATCGTAGGCAGAAAAGCCTTCCTCTTGATAAGTCTTTCCCGGCAAAGTATAAGAATCCGGGTCTGAAACCAAGGTAATGACCGGCGGTGTTGAATCCACTACATAAACCGTACGGATCTCGGTTTTTTCCATATCCCCAAACTTTGCAGTATAAGCCATTGAATATGTACCGATCATACCGGTATCCACAAAACCCGACGCCGTTACATCCACACGCTGAGGTTGCTTCAGCAAAACGGTTCCTGAAACAAAAGCATCTGCCCCCGGATCTTCAAATCTCGAGCCGTATTCCACTTCAAGCTCCGATTCACCCTTCATCTGAATTTGGATCGCAAACTCATTGTCTGAAATACGGGCGGCAACCGTCCCGGCAAAGATCAGCAAGATGACTGGAAGGAGCAACAGCAACAGCCAGGCATTTTTCAGGAGTACCCGTATCTTTTGCTTGATCTCATTTTGATTATCCTCCATCACGGTCACCCCCATCTGAAAATCAATGAAATTATTATAAACTAAGTTTGTCGAAAAAGATAGTATAAAAACGAAAAAAGATCAGCATTATTGCTGATCTTTTTTTCGAGTGTAAAGACACATTTCATAAGAAATTCCATTTTCTTCCCCGGACTGCAGAATCTGAGATAATTCCCAGTTGTCATCTGCGTCGAGGTTTGGGAAAAATGTATCCGAAGTCGGTGTAACATGAACCTTAGTAATATATGCCTTGTTGCAAAGTGGGAGCATTTGACGATAAATACTGCCACCGCCGATTACCATTGCCCGCTCAGCTTCACTTGCAAGTTCAGCGGCCTCTTCCGGAGAATGGCACACTGTAAAACCGGGAGCTTCTGCATTACTTCTGGTCAGAACCAAATTCACTCTGCCCGGAAGCGGTTTTTTCCCGGGAAAGTCTTCGATAGTCCGACGGCCTGCAATTACCATAGCTCCGCGGGTAGTTTCCCGGAAAAATTTTCTGTCTGCGGTTAATGCAACAGGCTGTGTGCCTTCACAACCAATGCCCCAGTCATCATAGACTGCCACAATCAGTTCCATTTTTGCACCTCAGATTGCCATGGGGATCTCAAAATTGAAATCATGGTAGCGATAATTCTCCATAGAGAAAGAATCTTTGGTAAACTGGTAGAAATCTGTAATAGACTTATCCATCTTAAATTCAGGCGCATCGAAACCGTCTTTTTCCAGCATAGCTTTAACTGCAGGAATGTGACGGTCGTAAATGTGGCAGTCGGCAATAACATGAACAAATTCGCCTACTTCCAAACCGGAAACCTGTGCCATCATGTGGGTCAAAACAGAATACTGCACCACATTCCAGTTGTTAGCTGCCAACATATCCTGGCTCCGCTGATTCAGAATCGCATTGAGCTTATTGCCGGTAACATTGAAGGTCATAGAGTAAGCACAGGGATACAGGTTCATCTCGTGCAGATCTTCAAAGTTGTAGATATTGGTCATAATACGGCGGGAAGCAGGATTGTGCTTCAGGTCATAAAGAACACGATCCACCTGGTCCATGGGCTCCGCGCCAATCTGAAACTGATGTTTCTTCCCCAACTGGTAACCATACGCTTTACCGATGGTGCCGTCCTCGCCTGCCCATTCATCCCAAACATGGCTGCCCAAATCACAGATGCGATTAGACTTTTTCTGCCAAATCCACAAAAGTTCATCCACAGCACTTTTCCAATAAGTACGACGCAGGGTCATGATAGGAAATTCTTCTGCAAGATTATAGCGATTAACCACGCCAAAGGTCTTCATCGTATGGGCCGGCGTGCCATCTTCCCAGCGGGGACGCACTTCCAATCCTTCGTCAGAGTATCCTTCCTCAAGAATCTTTCGGCATGTCTGCTTATACAGTTCGTCTGCTCTGCTCATACAAAAACCACCTTTTTCGATTTTATTCAGTATAACACAACCTATTAAATTTGTGAAGCATAAAAAAGCGCTTGATTTTTAAATTTCCGGCCATTCTAAAAAGTTTTCTTGACGACATTCCAAATGGGAAAAATCTGAAAGGGCATCTATGTTGATCTTTACTGCACCCATTTGTGCAAGACTCCGGCAAGCAACAGAATTATCCTCATAGCAAAAAACCGGGCTCCAGTTGTAGGAAAGATTCTTTTCCGTTCCGTTCCAGGTCCCGCCAGTTCGATACTCACATTGTGCAACAAATACCCGGCTTCCCAGGCAGTGGATCACCCGATTTCGACTTAACGCACGCTGTGTAGAAAACGGAAAATCAAAACTGTCCTCACATAAATAGAGAATATGTTCATTTTTCTGTTTGTACTCCAGGGAATCTGCCGCCACGATCACCACATATCCCCCGGCTGCCAAACAGCTTTCCTGGGCAACCCGATCTGATCCCCTGGCATTGCCGGATACCAGTACATACCCTTGACACGCAGCCTGTCGACCAACTTCTGCCGCAAACTGTTCGTTCTTCGGATGTACATCCCGACTGCCGACCAAACTTACCATAGGACGGCCTAAAATTGAGAGATCTCCCATTGCCCATAACACACCGGGGGCATCCAGCTGCAGCCGCCGCAAAGCATAGGGATAACCCTGACTGACCCGTGTAATCGGTACACAGCCAAGCCGGTTTGCTTTTTGCAGATAATAAGAAAGTTCATCGTTCTGCCGCAGCAGGCTCAAAATCCTGCCAGACATCTCACGGTTGTACCCCAATGCCAAAAGATCGGATTGCAGCAGTTCCCGATTTTCTGTGGGTGGTGCCATACTTTGAACCCGTTTGGCAAGGTTTCGCAGTTGAGCAACCGTCAGTGGGTGTCTGTCAGCATCCCCAAGGCCGGACGCAAGCAAAAGAAATCCTTGTTCTCTGGCATTCATCGAAAACGCCTCTTCACCGGTGTCACTGCTTTGACTTCCTCCGCAGACAGTTCACCTTCGTTGCCTAGCACCATAGGTGAAATCTTATACTGAGAGAATTTTGCGATTTCGTCCAATTTTGCCTTTTCCGGGAAATTGCCAATAATACTCCACGCCACACCTTTGCGCTTGGCTCTGCCGGTACGGCCTATTCTGTGAACATAGTATTCGTTCTCTTCGGGAACATCATAGTTGATTACACAATCCACATCTTCTACATCAATGCCCCGGGAAGCCACATCGGTAGCGATCAGCACAGCCAGTTTGCCATCCCGGTATCGTTGCATGGTCTTTTCCCGCTGACTTTGGCGAATATCGCCATGGATACACTCACAGTCCAAGCCTGCCCGCTGAAAATCATCGCACAGACGCTGGCACATATGCTTGGTATTGCAAAAAATCATCACGCGCTCATAGCCTTGCGTGCGGATTAAACGCAAGGTCGTCTCTGCCTTCTCCAAGGGCGTAACCGTCAAAGAATACTGGTCAATGTCAGGTCTGTCCTGCTGTTTGGGCTCTACCGTGATTTCCACTTCATCCCGTTGATACATCCAGGACACAGTCATGACCTCCTGGGAAATGGTTGCCGAGAACAAGCCCAGGTTTTTGCGGTTTTTCACTTTTTCAATGATGCGGGTCACATCTTTGAAAAAGCCCATATCCAGCATACGGTCTGCTTCATCCAACACAACGGTCTGAATCTTATCCAGGCGGATAGTCTTGCGGTTATAGTGGTCCATCAACCGACCGGGCGTTGCCACTACGATCTGAGGCTTGCGTTCCAGCTGCTTGATCTGCCCACCGATACCGGCACCGCCATAGAGAACCGCCACGCGGATTCCATTGTAGTAAGTCAGCAATCCACGCAATTCATCTCCGATTTGGATTGCAAGTTCCCGGGTAGGTGCCAAAACCAGGGCCTGCACCCCCTCCGATTCCGGGTCGATGTGTTCGATCATGGGGATACCAAAAGCGAATGTTTTGCCTGTTCCGGTAGGTGCTTTCGCAATCACATCTTTCCACTGGAGAAAATGCGGAATAGCTTCCGCCTGAATGGTAGTGGGATAGCCATAACCCTTTTTTTCCAATGCTTTCAGCATAGCCTCGGAGAGCCCCAGGTCTGCAAAAGTAATACTCTCACTCATGTTTTATCTTTCCTCTTTACGCAGATTATATTTTATTTATTGTAGCATTCTTTGCCGAAATATGCAACCGGATGTTTTTCAGATTCACTTATCTTCTTGTGGACAAATGGGCAAAAATATGGTATCCTATATTATCATGGATGTATTGTAAGCAGGAGGTAATCTGCGCATGGGTAAGCTTATCGTAATTGAAGGTACTGACGGTTCCGGAAAGTCTACACAATTCCGCCGTTTGACGGAACATCTTTCCCAGGATAACCGGGAATTTAAAACTTTGGTTTTCCCCCAATATTCTGAACCCAGTTCCGCCTTGATCCGCATGTATTTGGGCGGTGAGTTTGGCAGCAAACCCACAGATGTAAATGCCTATGCTGCTTCCGCTTTCTATGCAGTCGACCGCTATGCCTCTTACAAAAAAGATTGGGGTCAGTGGTATGAAAACGGCGGTCTCATCGTATCGGACCGTTATACTACCTCTAATGCAGTCCATCAGGCTTCGAAAGAGCAAGGTAAAAAACAGGCGAAGTACCTGAAATGGCTGTATGAATTTGAATATGACCGTTTGGGTCTGCCCCGTCCCGACTTAACCATCTACCTGGATGTTCCCACCGAGTACACCGAAAAATTGCTTCGCAGCCGCGAGGAAAAGACAAATACCCAGGCTGATATCCACGAGCAGGATATGCAATACCTGGCCACCTGCCGTGAAACCGGAAAGGCTGCTGCAGCATACTATGGTTGGACTGTCATTTCCTGTGTAAAAGACGGTGTTATGCGTTCCATCGAAGATATTCACCAAGAAATATATCAGCATGTAAATCGTTGTTTGGAGGACTGATTATGGTTTATGTATTGCTCGGAACTGGCTTCGAAGAAGTTGAAGCAATTACCCCTATTGACCTTCTTCGCCGGGCTGATATCCCCGTCACAACTGTGGGCGTTACAGGAAAAACTGTTTTCGGCGGTCATAATATTGGTATTGAAGCCGATATTTCCATTGATGAACTGAATCCTGCTGATTTGGATATGATCGTCTTGCCCGGTGGTTTGGGTGGTGTTACTTCTGTCCGGGCCAGCCGGAAAGCTATGGATATGCTGCGCTACGCCTGGGACAATGGCAAGTTCGTTGCCGCCATCTGCGCGGGCCCCACGGTCCTTGCCGATCTTGGTATTACAGACGGCAGAACTGCCACCTGCTACCCCGGTTGTGAAAGCGGTATGGGCGAAGCTGCTCTGATCGCCAATGTTCCCTGCGTTCAGGATGGAAAACTCATCACCGGCACATCAGCCGGCTGTGCAGTTCCCTTTGGATTGATGCTCGTGGCTGCCCTCAAGGGACAGCCTGTTGCTGATGCTGTTGCAGAAAACTTTGTCATTCGCTAACTGGAGGATTTACCTATGGATAACAATAATAAACCACCGATCCCGGATGATGACGGTTGGTTTGATGGCCTGCTGACCACCCCCGACAGTGAAAACGGCAGTGAAATCGGTGCGGATGAACAAGCACTATCCGACCTTCAGCTTCCGGAGCTTTCCGACATAGAGCTTGAAAAAATCATGCAGGAAGCCCTGGCAGAAGACTGGCTGGAAGAAGAACCGATTGAAGAAGAAACTCCCGTTTTAGATCAGGAATATCGGGACCCTGAGGATATTGCTACTTTCGATGCATACGAAGATTCCAACCAGGAAGACGCCTATGCCGAGAACGATTCACAAAACGAGAATTCAGAACAATATGATGAAGATGCTGAAGAAGAAACTGAAGAGCTTTCCGAAGATGCCGCACCTGTGCGCAAAGTGCGTCCCCGCAGAAAAAAGGGCTATGGTCTCTTTGGTCTTCCCCATCTGATCTCCACCATAATTTGGGGTTTCATTGTTGTATTTATTGGCGTATCTATCGGGCGACTCTTGTGGGTGTGCGCTGCAGATGTACTGGCTTTCGGCAGAGAAGACCATGCCGTTACCATCACCATTACAGAATCCGACACAGTAGACACTGTAACGGAAAAGCTATACCATGCAGGACTTATCAAATACCCCCAACTGTTTAAGTTCTATGCCAAGCTCTCCAATGCAGAAGAAAAGATCAGTGCAGGTACCTTTACTCTGAACACCCTGTATGACTATAACGCATTGGTTCGTGGAATGAATGCAACATCTTCCTACCGAGAAACCATCGAAGTTATGATCCCCGAAGGTTACAATTGCGCGCAGATCTTCGCCCTTTTGGAAGAAAAAGGTGTGTGTACTGCAGCCGAGTTGGAAGAATATGCCGCAAACGGCGAATTTAATGAACGCTGGTTCCTCAAAGGACTAAAACGCGGCGATAAATATTGCCTGGAGGGCTATCTTTTCCCTGACACTTACGAATTTTATGCAGAAGACACACCTGCCCGTGTTCTCGGCAAAATGCTTGACGGCTTCGGCCGCCGCTTGGATGAAGCAAAATACCGGGAGATGGTGGTAGTCCTCAACCAACGATTGTCACAAATGATGGCCAGCCATGGATACGGCCAGGATTATATCAACAATAACCTGATGGATCTGCAGCGCATCATCACTTTGGCATCTATCGTAGAAAAGGAATCCGCAAGCTCTGCAGAAAGTTATACCATCGCCTCTGTTTTCTACAACCGTTTGACTTACCAATCTGCTTATCCCAAATTGGAAAGCGATGCCACTGTCTATTATGCCATTGGCGGCATTAAAGAAGGCGGTTTAACTGCAGAAGACCTGAACTTTGACAGTCCCTATAACACCTATCTGTATGCAGGATTGACCCCCGGTCCCATCAGCAACCCCAGTCTTGCCAGTATCTACGCTGTGCTTGACCCCGATGACTCCACCTACTACTACTTTATTTATGACAAGACCTCTGAGAAGACCCGTTTCTCCAGCACGCTGGAGGAGCACAACGAATGGAAAGACATTTTGGGAGGCTAACCGATGTCAGCTTTGGAACTTCTAAGTCCCGCCGGAGATATGGAACGGCTGAAAATGTCCGTTCTGTACGGTGCAGATGCTGTATATTTGGCAGGCACCAGTTTTGGAATGCGGTCCTTCGCCGGCAACTTCACCCCGGAAGAGCTGCCATCGGCCGTCAAGTTCGCCCACGATCATGGTGTAAAGGTTCATGTAACCGTTAACACCATGCCTCGGAATGACGAGGTGGTTCATCTCCCTGCTTATTTGGAACAATTAGACGATGCCGGTGTAGATGCACTGATTTTAGCAGATCTCGGTGCTTTTACCCTTGCCGGAAAGTATGCCCCTCGCTGTGAGCGGCACATTTCCACGCAGCAATCCATTGCCAACTATGAATGTGCGCAGGCCTGGTATGATTTGGGTGCAAAACGGGTGGTTTTGGCAAGAGAATGTTCCCTGGAAGAGATTCGGACTATCCGGCAAAAAACAGCTAAAGATTTGGAAATTGAAACATTCGGTCATGGTGCCATGTGCGTCAGTTACTCCGGAAGGTGTCTGCTTAGCAATTATATGACCGGTCGGGATTCCAATCGCGGCGCCTGTGCACAGCCATGCCGCTATCAGTATGCGCTGATGGAGGAAAAACGCCCCGGAGAATATTTCCCCGTTTTCGAAGACGAGCGGGGTACATACATCCTCAACTCCCGGGATATGTGCATGATCGACCACATTCGGGATCTGATGGATGCCGGAGTGGACTGCATCAAAATTGAAGGCAGGGCGAAATCTGCCTATTATGCCGCCATCGTTACCGGTGCCTACCGCCATGTGATCGATGATATTGCCGCTGGCCGACCTGTGGATCCTGTTTGGCGTGCAGAAGTGGAAAAAGTTTCCCACCGTGTCTACTCCACCGGCTTCTACTACGGTGAGCCTGGCCAGTATGTGGAAAACTCCCGGTATATCCGCCAATGGCAGGTCTGTGCCATCGTAGAATCCTGCGACGAAAACGGTCTTGCGCTTTGCAGTCTTCGCAACAAGTTTTCTGCCGGAGATGACCTGGAGGCTGTTGGGCCCGACAGGAAGCCTTTTGCAGTAACGGCCGGGGACATGAAAGATATTGAAGGCAGCCCCCTGGACAGCCCCAAGACGCCACAAATGAAATTTTATCTTCCCCTACCCCATCAGGTTCCACCTTATACGATCCTGCGCCGGGCTGTAGATCTATCTGCAAAATAAAAACAAGGGCGCGTCGTTTGACGCGCCCTTGTTTTTATTCAATATGAGTATGATTGCTGATGTGATCACTGCAATAGCAATAGTAACCGTTACACCGGGAACAGTACCGAAATTCCAGATCCGGATTGGAGATATCCGTCCTGCCGCAGACTGTACAGCGGTGGGTATAGGGCTCTTTGGTGCTTCCCGCCTCTTGTGCTCTGTGGAATTGAATAACCTTTGGCTTTGGCGAAGATCTTCTTCCTTTAACTTTCATCCGCCAGGACGGTGGAAGGAGATTCAGTACATCCTTACCGAAGAAGAGGAGATAATTCAAAATCGCAACCAATGGGAACAAATTATGGGGGAAGTAAAGCGGAGAATAAGACCAATAAAACACCTCATACAAAGTCAGAGCAAGATCTATCAGTCCAAATATCCAGGCCTTTACAGGAATAATAAAGAACAGCAAAAAGCTTGAATCCGGGTACATTGTTGCGTATGCCAAAAACAGACTCAAGTTCAGATAATGGCCCATACCTTGGTATAATTTCACGGAAACAATGGCAGGAGTTTCCAAAACATAGCCGGACCAAATCCAAATTCCGCCAAGCAGCATTGCAAACAGATCCATCAATAGTACACCGGACAGATAGTACAGGTTAAACCGAAAGGTTCCCCAACTACTCTCCACCGCGCGTCCTAATGAGAAATAACAAGAATAGCTGATGGCCATCAAAAAA
>JAGBTV010000050.1 GCA_017631155.1 Oscillospiraceae bacterium
GCGAGAAATCTACACACTTTCGATACAGTTTCCGGTAATTTCAGCGAGAAGATCCCTCGATTCCGCTTCGCGAAATTATGGTATGCTTGCCACCGGCAAGCATCCTATCCAAAATCGCTTCGCTATACTCGGGATGACAAGTTTTCTAAAATTTGAAACGCACCGAGAAATAGCAATTTCTTGTAAGCAGGGACGGTTCGGGGTCGGCTGGGATGGTCGTGTGGCGGATGTAGGGACACCCGTCCCCGGGTGTCCGGCGACATGTGCCGGAGCATCGCGGACACCCCGGAGGGGTGTCCCTACGGAAAGGACGCAAGCATCCTCGTAAGGACAGGAAGAACGGGTTGCCTATGGACTTTTTGGCGGTTTTTTGCTATGATAAAGAAAAAGCGGAAAGGAACTTTCCATGAAACGAAACGGTTTATTGATTACGGTGGCGGTACTGGCGGTTTTGCTGGCGGCCCTTTTGGTGTTTGTAATGGTGGGCAAGGGGCCGACCCAAGGGCAGCCTGCCATTCAAAATACTACCCAAAGTTCGGTCATTCAGCCATCCACCACAGTCCCTCCCACCACAGTGATTCCCACCACGGCACCCCCTACCACCGTGCCGCCCACCACAGCACCGGAGGAAACGGATACGCTGCCGGCTATGGGCGAGATCTACATCAACACCCTTTCTGCGGTGACGGATACCTATTCTGATGCCACCGTCCGGGTGGTTTGGGAAGACGGGGAAATCGAAGAGCAGTCCATCACCATCCGCAACCGGGGCAACAGCTCCACCTGGGTTCCCAAGAAGGCCTACAACATCAAATTTGCCCAAAAAGTGAGCCTGCTTGGTATGGATGCCGGGAAAAAGTGGTGCCTGCTCTCCAACGCTTACGATAAGACTATGCTGCGCAATGCCATTGCCATGGAATATGCGGAAAAACTGAATCTTTCCTATGTATCCTCCGCCCGGTTTTGCAAGGTGTATCTCAACGGCACCTATTTGGGCGTGTATCTTGCTATGGAGCCGGTCAGCGAGGGCAAGGATCGGGTGGATATCGACCTGTCTGTCGGAGATTTCCTCATCGAACGCTGCCGTCTCCGGGAAGAAGCGGGCGTGACCTATCTGACCACCAACTACGGTTTCCGCTTTGAGATGAACGAGCCGGAGGCCCCCGAGCCTGCGGCCTTGGCGGCGATTTTGGAGCAGCTGAACCAGGCGGAAAACGCGATCCGCACCAAGGATCATACGGTTTATGAAGAATATATCGATGTAAAATCCTTTGTGGATCTTTACATCTTCCACGAGCTGTTTAAGGATGTCGACTTTGCCCAGTATTCTACCCGGTATTATATGAAAGACGGCATCCTCTATGCCGGCCCCCCCTGGGACATGGACCTGAGCATGGGCAATGTGTCCCAAAAGTCAGGGGAATGGAAATACTGGAACTACAACAACCAGGATGAATCCACCGACCAATCCGGGGATTCCACCCGCGCCTATTGGGCGCAAAAGGATTTCTATATGTGGCTGTGGAAGGACGGGTGGTTTCGTCAGCAGGTGATGGACCGCTGGGCGGAGATTCGGGGCATTACCGAAAATCTCTATGCCGAGAATGACCTGGGCATCAGCCGGCTGGATGTCTATATTGCCGCCTATCAGACGGACTGTGAAAGTAACTATACCGAAGCCGGGTGGCCACTTTCCCGACCTGCAGGCAATATGGAAGACAGATACCCGGCAGATACCTGGGTGGGAAATGTGGAAAAATTGCGGGACTGGCTGATCCGCCGGGCCGCCTGGCTGGATAGCCAATGGATAATTGACAATGGATAATGTATCCCTTGCCAATTTTCGTTTGTGGGGGAGTTTCGTTGGAACATGGCGGCGTAGCCGCAAAGCCTTCCCCTTGAGGACAAGGGCGAAGCCCATCTTAACAAACGATTGCCGGGGGCAATCGCACCATAGCTATCAGGTGGCAAAAATCTTTGATTTTTGACGGATGAGGTGGTCTGCGAAGCAGAATAACGGGCTTTGTAACGGCTGCTACGCAGCCTACACCTCATCAGTCAGCCTGTTCGGCTGACAGCTTCTCCTCAAGGAGAAGCCTTTGCCAACTGCGCGAGAAATGGCAATTTTACAAGCAAAAACGGTGTGCTTTTCAGCACACCGTTTTTTATGTACATTTATACCTGCCAGGTAAGGCCCTTGGGGAAGAAGAAGCGAAGCTTTTCCGGGGCGATGGAGAATTCTGCCACCTGGGCTGTCCGCAGCTCCCCGTCTAAGTTGATGGGGGAGGGCTTGTCACAGCGGACGGTGACTTTATCCGTCCGGTAGTGGGTGACGAGCTCCGGCAGTTCCTTGTACCGGCCGTTTTTATACTTGCCGATAATGCCGGGGACTTGCCACAGCCGCACCTTTTTCACCAAAAGCACATCCATCAGACCGTCTGTGGGGTCAGCTTCCGGTACGGGATTAAAGCCGCCGCCGTAGAACCGGCCGTTGCAGGCGCAGATGAAGGTAAATTCACCGTCCAAAACCTGTCCGTCAATTTCCACCACATAATGCTCGCTGATGCTTTTCATCAGGTTGATTACCGTGGAGGCGGCATAGGCGGCAAAGCCGTGAAGCAGGGGCAGACGCTTATAGTGGGCAACATCTGTGCCGATTCGGGCATCCAGGCCTACGGAGCAGATATTTAAGGACAGGTCACCGTTGCAGCGGATCATGTCGAAGGTAGCTTCCTCGGCATCCAGCAGCCGCGTTAAATCGAAAAAGGCCTCCGGCTCGCTGAACAGCTTTACAAAATCGTTGCCGCTGCCCCCGGAAAAGACGGTAACTGCCGCGTTGTGAAAGCCTGCCGCACCGGCTGCTACCTCATTGAGGGTGCCGTCACCGCCGCAGGCATAGATCCGGTAGTCTTCCCCGGTTTCGGCTGCTTCCCGGGCCAAAGTCGTGCAATGCCCCGGGGCTTCCGACACCCGAATCTCATAGTCAAGCCCTTGGCAGGCGGCCTCGATGGCTTCCGTATATTTCTTTGTCCGGTCGCGGCTGCCTGCCGCCGGGTTGATGATGAATAGGTGCTTCATGCATTTCCCTCCAAGGGTGAGCTGGAAATTGGCGGCGTAGCCGCGAAAGCTTCCCCCCGGGGGGAAGGTTTGGGTGGTCTTATTTCTTGCGTTGGTTATCCGTAAACATGTAGTAGTCGCACTTGATCTTGCCGTTGTAGAATTTCCGCTTTTTGTCACTGCGGCGGCCGAAGTAATGCTCGAACTCCGGCTCGGAGGTGATAACGAACTTCTTCCAGTTGTTGGCGAATTTCAAATGCCGACCCAGGGCGCTGTACAGCCGCTGGGCGCTTTGCTGCTCCAGCATCCGCTCGCCGTAGGGCGGATTGCAGACCAAGATGCCGCTTTCTGCCGGCAGACTCATTTTGGTGGCATCTCCGTCCCGGAAGGTGACGGCATCGGCAACCCCGGCTTTCCGGGCATTGGCAAAGGAAAGGGATACGCAGGCAGGGTCGGAATCAGAGCCCATGATCTGATATTTTCCGTTAAATTCTTTGTCTCGGGCCTCGGTTTTGGCCTGTTCCCAAGCCGTTTGCGGCATCCAGGGATATTCTTCCGCTGCGAAGTGGCGGCTTAAGCCCGGGGCCCGATTCTTGGCAATGAGGGCCGCTTCAATGGGAATGGTGCCGCTGCCGCAGAAAGGATCCCAGAAAAATTCTTTACCCCGGAACCGGGCCAGCTGGATCATACCGGCGGCCAAGGTTTCGTGCAACGGCGCATCGTTGCCCACCGCCCGGTAGCCACGCTTATGAAGACCTTGACCGGAGGTGTCCAAAGACAGGGTCACCTGGTCGTTCAGGATGGTAAAGTGGAGTTGAAACTTGGTGCCGGTCTCCGGCAGCCAGGAAACGCCGTACTTTTCCCCCAGCCGCTTACTTGCCGCCTTTTTGATGATGGCCTGACAGTCGGAAACGGACATGAGCTGGCTGTTCAGGCAGTGGCCTTTTACCGGGAACTGGCCGTCTTTGGGAATGAAGTCTTCCAGGTTGGCGTGAAGCACACCCTGGAACAGCTCCTCAAAGGTCTTGGCGGTGAACTGGGCCAGCACGATCATCACCCGTTCACCGGTGCGCAGGCAAATATTTGCCTTGGCAAGGGCGTTTAAGTCACCGGTGAAGAAAACACGACGGTCTTCCACCCGGACATTTTCCATATTCAATCGGCGCAGCTCGTCACCGGCCAGTCCCTCCAACCCAAACAGGGTGGGGACAATGTAGGTAAGGTTTGTCATAGTTCCTCCTTGAAAACCTTCCCCTTGGGGGGA
>JAGBTV010000051.1 GCA_017631155.1 Oscillospiraceae bacterium
TGATATGTACCCAGTTTTCTGGACACTGTCATTAGAATTGAATAATTAGTTTCGCATCATGGATGCTTCCCTGAATTTAGAGGGAGGCATCCATTTTGTTTTAGTTTGGATTCTCCTGTTATTGTAATAGTCAATATATTCATCTATTGCAACGGAAAAGGATTCAAAGGATGTATACTCTTTTTCAAGACCGTAAAACATCTCGTTTTTTAATCTTCCAAAGAAGGTCTCCATAATGCAATTATCGTAGCAATTGCCCTTTCTGGACATAGATTGAATAACACCATGTTTCTGTAATTCTTTTCGGTATGTTTCGTGCTGATACTGCCAACCCTGATCCGAGTGCATAATCAGCCCTTTTACAGATGGAAATCGTTCAAATGCTTTGCTCAGCATATCCTTTATTTGTTCTATATTGGGACTTAGCGAAAGATTGTAAGAAATAATTTCATTTGTGTTCATGTCCAGGATCGGAGAAAAATAACATTTTCCCCAAGGAAGATTGAATTGAGAAACATCTGTTGTCCACTTTTCCAGAGGCTTTTCTGCTCTGAAATCTCTATTGATGATATTGTCAGCAACCTTGCCTACTTCACCTCTGTAGGAACGATACTTCTCCTTAGGCCGCTTACCGGCCAGCCCCAGCTGGTTCATGATGCGCTGAACTCGTTTGTGGTTTACTTGAAAACCACGATTCAGAAGCTCCTGATGCACCCGTCTCACACCATATCTTCCTTTGTGTTCATGAAAGATTGCAGTGATTTCAGAAGATACTACGGCATTTCTCTTCTGAACTTTATCTGTCTTTCCACTCTCATAATAATAGGTTGACTTGGACAGACCCATTGCAGCCAATAGATATTTCAGTGCATGTCCTTCTCCACGGAGTTCTTTGACGAGCGCCGCTTTTTCGCCTTGAGTTGCGCAGCGCATCGTTCTTCTCTCAAGGCGATTTCTTTTTTTATGACAGCTATCTCTGCTTGTAGACGTTCGTTCTCTGCCCTAAGACGAATCATTTCTTCTCGCTCTGACGGTGTCAGTTCAGCCGGTACAACTTTCTTATTCATATCAGACTCCTTGGGTGGTCGTCCTTTTCGCTGTGCGACCAATCCCTCATACCCTTTCATTTTATACCGTCTAACCCACTGATACAAGAGGCTGCATTCAATTCCTGCAGAAATAGCCACCTCCTTGAAAGATTTTCCAGCCAGAACCTGCGCAACATACTCATATTTTTCTTCTGCTGTCCACGCTTTGTTGTGATTCTTGTGCTGTAAGATATCCGGTCCCCGTGCATCTTCCTGCCGGACCCATATCCGTACCATATCGCGAAATCTTCTCTCTGTCACTCCTTCTGGTGTATCCGGCCATTTTCCTTGCCGATATAGATCCACACACATTAACTTGTACTCATAACTGTACTTCATAGAAATACCCCCAATACTGGGTGTCCAGTATTGGGGGTACATATCAACATGGCAGACCTGTTTTTATCTTAGTGCGAATAAATCTATCTTGGAGCGCGGATATACCGTTCGTGGCTGGTAGGAGCAGGTCGGGCATGGACACCGGACACCAGTCCCAGCATGGCATAAATGGTAACAACAGAACTGCCGCCGTAACTGAACAGAGGCAGGGTCAGTCCGATAACCGGCACCAAGCCCACGCACATTCCCACATTGATACACACCTGGAAGATCATAGCAGAGGCCGCACCGAAGCAGACCATACGGCGCATATAGTCAGAACTGTGGTTGCCTACCCAAATACAGCGCACTACGATCAACACCAGCAGCAAAATCACCAGAAAGCAGCCGATATATCCAAGTTCCTCACCGATGGAGGAAAACACATAGTCCGTATGCTGGGCGTACAGCGCGCCTGCCTGCGTTCGGTTGCCGTTAAACAAGCCCTGTCCCAGCATACCGCCGCCGGTTAAGGACTGAAGACTTTGGCTGGTATGCCAGCCCACCTCCAGGCCCTTGGGGTCGATGACTTCCGGCTGCAGGATGTACAGAATGCGGTCCTTTTGATAATCGTCCATGTAGTACTTCCAAAGAATTGGGAAAGCACCGGCCATGGCACCGCCACCCAGCAAAAACCAAATCAGGTTCACACCGCCGGCGATAGCCATCCCCAGGAAAATAAACACGAAGATCAAAGTAACGCCCAAGTCCCGGGACAGCACCATGTTGACACCCACAAGCAGGATCAAATGGCCTGACATCCAAAAGACAGATGGAACGGAAGATATTCGGTTCTGCCGGGACCCCATGACGGAAGCCAAAATGATAATGAAGAAAATCTTACAAATTTCCGCAGGCTGAATGTTAACCGGCAGAAACGGGAAGTCCAACCAGCTTCGGTTGCCGGTACCAGCGTCCGTGCCGAAGGGGATCAGCAACAGCAGCATTCCCATATTCATTACCGCCAGTACTGCTCTGTGTTCTGACAAAAAGTCCAGGTTAACGGAAGACATGATGGCATAGGCCAGCAGGCCGATCAGTGTTGCCACCACATGAATGACGATATAGCGGGTAGAACTGCCAAACTTGCTGGCATTGGTGGCACTGGCGATGATTAAGCTACTGTATGCAGATGTAATCAGACACAGGGTCAGCAGTATCATATCGCCTTTTCGGAAGAAGTTTCTAAATTCCCGAAACCAGTCGCGCATATCATCGCCTCCTTTCTTTTCGTGTATTTTACCATCAAACCCGAAAAAAGTAAATAGAGGAATTGTAAACACATCAGGAACCGCAGAAATCAATCCCTGTAATTTCATAAGGCAGCCTTTGGGTGCACTCTTGAAAGAATCGATATCGGCTTTCATTACAAAAGCTTTTCTCCCGATTACAGTGAGACCTGAAATCCTGTAAGATCACAGGGCTTGTTGCATTTGTTTGCAACAAGCCCTTGTTCTTTACATATTCCCTTTGATGACGGAGATCAGAATATCGCCTGCCACTACCCGGTCTTCTGCAGCAAAACCTTCTGCAAAGTTATCGGTATAAAGGATTTGGGCATTGGGTGGGAATTCCTCGTCCCCCTCCCAAACCAGAATCTGCATTTGGAAATCCCCGATCAGGTTAAACCGGAAGCCGGCATCGCCATGATTCACAGGTTCCGCGCCCATTTTTTCACAGGCTGCCCGGAATGCCGCCACCCGAGTGCCAAAGGTAAAGGCTGCCCGGGTCAGCACCCGGCCGGTATAGGGCTTGATGTACATCTCCCCCCAAGGCATTTCCCGGAAGGTTTTCCATTCTCCGCTCCAGACGACCTTCTTGCTTTCCAGCAAATAACGGAGCAAAAAGGTTTGGGTAGGCAAGGTCGGCAATACGCCGCCATCCAATGCACGGATGGCATACTGCGGGTAAGATATGGCATATTCTTTGCCTAGAAGGTTTACATAAAACTCTTTCCCATCCCACTTGACACCGGTTCTTGCCACAGCTTCTGCCGGGTCCAGCTTCTGAAACAGCCCTTCATAGTGGGAAAAAGGCACTTCTTCTTTATGATTTTCGATTTGCATATTACATCTCCTGCACGCTATTGGGGAACAAACTGCTGTCGGTATGGGGAAGGAAGCAAGCTGCCACAAAGGAATCCATATATCCGGGATAGGTGCTTAGCTCCAGATAGGTCATATTGGCTGCCACCTCATGGCACTTATCATTCGCCAGATTGCTCATGACCATGGCATAAGCACCGGTCAGAGAGGAATTGCCGATATAATGGTATTTCTCCAATTCCACATCCGGCAGCATGCCGATATTGACGGCATTTTTCATATTGATGCCGCTGCCGATACCGCCGGCCACATAAACCTTTTCAATGCAGTCCGGGGTCATATCCACTGACTGCAGCAAGGTATCGATACCGGAGTAAATAGCGCCCTTGGCACGGATGAAGTTATCGATATCCACCTCATTGATGGACACTTCCCGGCCGGTCTCGGATTCCTCTGCCGTTGCCAGCACATAACGACCCATGCCATGCTCATCCCGTTTGACACGGTCGCCCTCCCGCACAAAAAGTCCCTTGGCATTGATAATGCCGGTACGGTACAGCTCGGAAATAGTATCTATAATACCGCTGCCGCAGATGCCTACGCACTTTTGTCCGGGTTCTCCCACAATGGTCACGGTGGGTTCCATGGTTTCTTTATCGATGGTCACGGCTTCCACCGCGCCATCGGTAGCCCGCATACCGCAGGAAATATCGCCGCCCTCAAAGGCAGGGCCGGCAGAGCAGGCACAGGACATCAAAAAGTCCCGGTTACCGAAAACGATCTCGCCGTTGGTTCCCAAGTCGATAAAGAGTGTCATTTCGTCGCTGTCCCACATCATGGTTGCCAAAGTACCGGCAGTAATATCGCCGCCGACATAAGAGCCGATGTTGGGCGCGATGATCACCGGTGCCAAGGGATTGGCCACCAGCTTTAAGTCTCCTGCCTTCAGTCTGTCCCAGGAAAAGAAGCTGGGAATATAAGGATCCATCCGCACCGGGTCGGCATCCACGCCCACCAAAAGGTGGTTCATGGTGGTATTGGCGCCGATGGCCATGTTCAAAATACTTTTTGCACTGATGCCGGCACTTCTGCAAAGGTTTCCTAAAATCGGATTCAGAGTTTCCTTGACAACGGCATCCTGCAAAGCCTTCTTGCCCCCGGGCTTGGTGCTTTGGATGATGCGATTGATGACATCCGCGCCAAAACGGATCTGACCGTTACCGGAAGAGCCCTTGGCAAGAATCGCACCGCTGCTTAAGTCCACCAGAACCATAGAGACGGTGGTGGTGCCGATATCGATGGCCGCACCCACAATGGCGGTATCGTCATAACCGCACAGTTCCATGCAGGTAAAGGTGTCATCCTTCAGCTGGCCCTTGACCGTAACCCGGAAATTTTCTTCCCGGAGAACCGTTGCCAGCTTCACCATTACGGTATAGGGGATCTGCACCTTCAGCGCTTCCGGCTCTGCTGCCTGGATCGCCCACTGCAAGCGCTCGATATCGGGCATGGTATCTTCTTCCGTGGGGGCTGTCATTTTCAGCTGCAGCGCCCGGAAGGAATTGGTAAAGGGGATCGCTCCCTCCTGCTCCATATTCTTCTTGGCCTGCTCAAAAATCGCCACTTCCTCGGGAGATGACAGATCCGCTGTCTTCATACGGCTTTGGTAAGCACTGGCGATATCCGGCACCAAGACGGTGCAGTCGCCGATCACCTTACAGTTACAGCTTAAGCGCCAGCCGGCTTCATATTCCTCGTCGGTGATGTGCCGGGAAGGAAAAGATTCCACCTTGCCCTCCAGGAGCTTGACGCGGCATTTGCCGCAAGAGCCGTTGCCGGAACAAGGGGCATCGATGGCCACATTGGCCCGTCTTGCCAGCTCCAGCAGGTTATCACCGGCGTTACAATCAACTTGAACAGGGCTGCCGCCCTCAATTTGGAAGGTTACTTTCATCTTTAGAAATTTCCTTTCGGGTAATGCATTTTCCAAGCATACGAGAGCTTTTCTTTGCAGTTTTACAGAAAAGCCATCAGGGAAGTGCCTAAATTAAAAATAGCTAATGTTAAAATGGGCGCCCAAACGGTGTCTGCTTTCTGATAAGTCCAGCAGGCGATCCAATGCATGGGCAGCTGCAGAATAAAGATCAAGATTATCAGACTTGCCTGACCCCGCCACAAAATATCCAACGCGCAGGGTACCGCCATCAACACGGTTACCACCACATAGCCAAGCCAGCGATTACGGCGGCACACAGGCGCAAAAATCGAAACATAAAACAAGCCAACCACGGCAAACGGTGTGAAAAGACTGAGACAGATGGTGCCGAAGATCGGCTGCTGCTTCACCAAAAGTCCCGAAGTTAACGCAACGGACATTTCCTTTATGGGATAGATATCTGTCATGCCGCGACCCAAGCAGTAACGCAGTCCTGCCGCCACCGCCAGCATTAACAATACCGAAAAGCCCACAGTCTTCAAAAATCCTTTGGGATCTAACTGCACATTGAGAAAGGAGTCCTTCAAATAGGTTTTCAGCATAATAACAATCACCACACCATTTATAACATGGTAGGCAATTTCGAACCAGGAAATGACCGGAAGATTATCCCAAAATCCGTCACCAAACAGAGGCATCCATGATGGCATCACACCAAAAGCAAAGATCCAGTAAGCAAGCAGCGCAAAATGCATGCCTTTTTCCGTATCATCGTTCATAATCGGGAAAAACCGTTTCATTTTCCATCTCCTTCCTGATTCCAATTGGGAGGGGCATTGCCCCCCCTACTTTGGGACTACCAAAATTACATCAGGGGTTCCAGGTTCAAAACGGGGTGACCCTTCAATTTGAGCAGGTCTTTCACCCTCGCTTTGTAAAGTTGCTTTCATCGCCTTTTGTCCCTTATTTGGTGGCCATGTGGGCGGACTTTCCCTACCCAATTATTCAGGGATTTGAATATTCGGACATTTTTCCCGGAGAAATCTCTTGAAATTATAAAAATTCCCCTCTGTAAAGGTTTCCGGATCAATGGCGATGCCCATGTTTTTGTCTTTCATCAAAAGATAGGTGTTTCTGAGTCTTTTAACCTGCTGTATATCACTATACTCCCATACAACCTTAACTGTTTTTTCCAAAATTTCGATAGAATCCCCAAAAACAA
>JAGBTV010000052.1 GCA_017631155.1 Oscillospiraceae bacterium
CTGACTGGGGGAGAGAATTTTCTCTACGTGTTTCTCTCCCTCCGTCAAAAATCAAATAGATTTTTGCCACCTCCCTCATCAGAGGGAGGCAAGCCGCTGCGGCGGGACTGGGCATAGCTAAAGCTTTTTGGAACCACCGGCCAGCCGGTGGTATTCTTATACAAAAATGAGGAGGGGCCGGATGGCCCCTCCTCGGGAAATTATTGTGTTAACTGAGATAAAAACTAAGAATTAGTCTTTAACACGGTCCCAAGCGGACTGCAGAGCTTCGATCATATATTCAATGCCTGCATCAACCAGCTCTTGCTGATATTCTTCCCAGTCGGTTTCCAGGGACTTGTCGCCCTTAATGAAGTCGACTTCCCACAGAAGGATAACACGTTGGACCTGGGGCCAGTACTCAGTCAGAGCTTCTGCTTCTTCAGCAGTGGTGTAGGGACGGAGCCAAACATTCCAATCGAAGTAATCGGGATGCTCATCGATCCACTTGCCAAGTACGATGGCCTCGGAGTAGGGATCATTGGGATATGCACCGATAGCATACTCGTTGGGAGTGACACCCTGGAACACAGCGTTCAAGTTAAAGACGCCAGCCCAATAAGGATGATCTGCCAGTCTCTTGTCTTCCAGCTCTGTGTCGTAGTCATACAGAGAGACATAGTCTTCCTGCTCAACACTGGCGAAGTGAGGCATGCCATCTTCGTCGATGTACCAGGAGGGGTTAGCTTCGTAGTATGCTCTGTACTGCTCAGCATCGTCATAGAGTTCCCATTCATTGGGGATACCGTAGTAAGTACACAGGGTGCCTTCCAGAGACATGAACTGGTCATACCAAGCCAGCAGGATCTCGGGCTCTTCGCAAGTGTTGAAGACAGTGAAGGCGTTCAGGTTACCGTACAGACCGGGGTTCAGGAACAGGTGGGGGTCATAGCCGGTGTCGAAGGGCACGACCAGCGTCTGGGAATCGCCCCAGGGGGGAGCGGTGTTTTCCTTCAGAGGACCGTTGTTGTACCAGTTAGAACCGTTGAAGAAGCCCCACAGAGCGGTGTCGTTACCGCTGACAGCGGTGAAGTCCGGATTGGTAACACTACTAAAGAAGTTCTCCCACAGCAGGTCTTCCTCGTACCAGAGGCTGACCCACTCCAGGCAGTCACGGTAGTTCTCAGTGGTGGGAGCCAGGGTGACTTCATCATCATCGGAAATGTGGACATAGTAATCGTTGTTGCTGTCCTTGGTGCCGATGCCCCACAGCTGCATCAGGCCCTGCAGAGTGCCCTGAGTATCAGCGGGAGAGGTGGAGCTGGAAACCATCAGGAAGGGGATCTCATCATCGGGATCGCCGTTACCGTTCATATCGTGAGACTTGTAGTAACGCAGAACTTCGGTAAATTCTTCAACAGTCTCGGGGAACTTCTCGCCACTCTCATAGCCGGGAACCTGCTTCAGCCAGTCAATGTTGCAGGTCAGGGGAGATTCCCAAACAGTACCGGGGGTACCGGTGATAATGGCAAGAGACCAAATATTGCCGTCGGGAGCTCTCATCTTATTCAGAGCCTGGGGAACAGCCTTCAGCAGACGCTGGTAGTTAGGCATGATCTCAGGATCGGTGGCATAGTCGTCCAATTCCAACAGCAGACCATTTTCGGCCAAATCGATAATCTGAGTGGAGCCCAGGGTAATGGGTCCCAGGACGACATCGGGTGCAGAACCGGTAGCGACGAGGGTGTTCAGCTTACCGACAGCGTCGGAGCCCAGAACGACAACCTCAATGAAAACGTTGGTCTGCTCGCACAGATATTTGTACCACTCGCACTTTTCCATCATGGCCTGATAGTCCTTCTCACCACGGACAGCCATCTTAAAGGTGATGGGCTCTTCCAGGGGGAACATATCGTTCTTAATCATGTTTGCGCCGGTGAACTCGTCACTACCAGTGGGTTCAGTGGCATTGTTGTTGCCGCTGTTGTTGCCGCCAGTAGGATTGTTGTTACTGCCCTGGGAGTTGTTGGGGTTCTGCAAAGAAGGCTGAGATGTAGGTTTACAACCAGCGATCAGAGATACGACCATGACCAGAGCCAGCAACATAACCAGCAACTTGGAGATTTTGCTCATATTTTTTCCTCCTCAAAAATTGATTTTATGATTACCGGAACATTCCGGAAAATCAACATAGAATTGTGTAGGTTTTACTCCTTAACTGCACCGACCATCATGCCGCCGATGAGATATCTCTGGACAGCGGGATACAGGATATACAGTGGGAGAGAACCAACGATAATAACCGCGTATTTCATAATGCCGGCCTTCATTTGCGATTCACGCAATTCCTCCGGATCTCTATTGGGGTCGACCACATCGGAACCAGCGTCTGTGGAAGTCAGCTGCTTGATGATGTACTGCAGCGTCTGCTTCTTGGGCTGGCTGATGTACAGCAGGCCAGTCATATAGTCATTCCACTTGGGAATCGCAAAGTACAGAGTCAAAACCGCAATGATGGGCTTGGACAGGGGAATGACAAACTTGAAGAAGAACTGGGTAACAGAAGCGCCGTCCAAGGTCGCGGACTCGAACAGAGAATCGGGAATGTTGCTGTTAAAGTAGTTCCGGCAGATAATCATGTTGAAGGTGGTAACACCTTGGGGAAGAACCATGACCCAGAAGGTATCGTACAGACCCAGTTGACTGATGACCATGAACGTAGCAACCAAGCCGCCGCTAAAGTACATAGGCACCATAAAGAATGCGAAGATCAAACCTTTGTAAGGCAGTGTCTTACGGGACAGAGCGTAACCGCAGGGAATGGTGACCACCAGGTTCAGGAAAGTACTGACGATGGTATACTCCAAAGTGTTCAGATAGCCCCGCCAAAGGAGCTTCTCCTGGAACATCGTCTTATAACCAATCCAGGTAACACCCTTGGGCCACAGAACCACCTTACCGGTAGTAACCAGAACGGGGTTGGACAGGGATGCGACAACAGTATACCACAGCGGGAAAATAGCACAGAGGGACATTATGACCATGACGGCGCAGATGATCACATCTGTAATCTTATCGCCCGTGGTTTTACCGATTTTTCTTTTAATCTTAATCGGTTTAATTTTCTCTTTTTTAATAGCAGTTTTCTCAGGCATTGATAGAATCCTCCCTATTATTCAAAATCCAAATTCGATCGCCGGGAGGTAATCAGAACAAGGAGGTCTTGGTGACCTTCTTGGCGACCCAGTTGGAAGTGAACAGCATCAACAGGTTACAAGCGGTATTGAACAGGGACACCGCGGTAGAAAAACCGTACTCAGCGCCCAAAACACCTCTTTTGTAAACAAAAGTGGCGATGGTTTCTGTATAACGCAGGTTAACCTGGTTCTGCAGCAACAGAACTTTTTCCATACTGGCAGCGCCCATGATTGTACCCAAATTCAACAGCAACATGGTAACGATGGTGGGCATAATCAGCTTCAGGTCGATATGCCACATACGCTGAAGCTTGTTGGCACCGTCAATGGTAGCCGCTTCCGTAATGGCTCCATCCACAGACGACAGCGATGCCAAATAGACAATGGCACTATAGCCACAGGCCGCCCAAATAGACGAGCCTATATACAGCGGCTTATACCAGCCTTTTTCTTCGAAGAAGAAGATCTTCTCTTTGCCCATATTCTTCAGCAGAATGTTAACCAAGCCATAGGAGTTGTTCAGCAAGGTGTTGAGCAGGGAAATAATAACGACCATGGAGAGCAAGTGAGGCAGATATGTACAGGTCTGGGTAATCGCCTTTAGTCTATGAGACGGACTGTTGTGCATCATAACTGCCAACAGCAACGGTGCCGGGAAGCTGAAGATGAGCAACGAAAAGTTGATATTAATTGTATTCCACAGGTAGTCTCTAAAGTCTTTTTGTCTGAACAGCTTAGCAAAATTTTCCAGACCGGTCCATTCACCAGTCTGAACGGTCTGGCCCAAGCCGACTTTCTTAAAAGCCATCAAAACGCCATACATGGGATAATACTGAAAGATCAGTGCACAGATGATACCGGGAAGACAGAATAAATAAAATTCACGATGCTTCCAAATGTTCATCCAATAGCGCTGTCTGGGAGTCATCAATTTTGTCTGACCCTTTACCGCGATTGTATTTTTCATTGGGACACCCCTTTCATGGATACGGATATTATATATTAACAACGAATTTTCTAACAGGAACAAACTCTCGTTAATCATACACAAATTCTAGAAAAGGCTCACATTTTTGGTATTTTGTAGAATCTGTGACAAATTCTTATGAGAGATTACATCTTTCCATATTTTGGTTTCCTGAAAGGGGCGTTAAATCACCTGGGAAAGGCTTCTGGCCTTGGCCTGATCTGCCCGGGCGCACAGCTGGGCAATACTTTCTCCGGCCTCAACCAAAGCATAATTTTCCAAAATCAGCCGGTAAAGCTGGGAGTCCTCCGCCAAGCCGCTGACGGTCTGCAAAACCTGGGCAGCCGTCAGTTTCTGATCCTCGGGCTGCTCTGCCAGATACCGGCGCAGGCCGCAGGCAGCACCCATGGCGATATAGGTCGGGCAGATCCCCTGCTCCAACGCCAGGGATGCCGAACCGATGAGACGGTCTGTGGGGCTGAGCTTCCGGGCAGGGTCTCCGCCTACCCGCTGGCAGGTATCCTTCAGCGCAGCATTGGTGAAGCGGCCCAGAAGGTCTGTGATATGCAGCTGCAGGTCATATAGGGATGCGCCATATTTTTTAGAAAGGGCCATAGCGCTTTCCAGCATGGCGTTTTGCACCAAAATCCGAATATGAGGCACTGCGATAGCCTCGTAAATATACTGAAGGCCCAGCAGGTCGCCTAAGTAAGCACAAATGGCATGACCCATGTTATGGACATAGAGCTTGCGCTTGATGAAGAAATCAAAGGGTTCATAGGGCACCATATTGGTGATCTCGGGAACCTCGCCGATAAAGGCAGCCTTATCCACAGGCAGGAAGCCGTAACGCTCCACGCAGACCCGCATAGGCTCGCCGTCCTTCATTTCCTCTGTCTGAACGGGAACCATCCGGCCAATGGAAGCTTCCACCAAACCCACAGTCTGATCGAACAGAGCGCACTCCTGCTCCGTCAGCTGCTCTTTAAGCATGCCTTCCAAAATTTTGTTGGCATCCATCAGGTTTTCGCAGATGATAATGTTCAGAGGCTTTGCGCCCTTTGCCCAACGCTTACGAAGACCTGCTACAATATTGGGCACGATGAATTTCAGAATCCGGGCACCTACGGCCGTTGCCATGATGTCACAGTCTGCGATGGCCTCTGCAGCCGCAGTTGCGTCATTGCCGTTGACGGCAGTAACATTTTTTACCCAAACGTCCTCATAGCCTTCGCTGGACACATAGCGAACAGGATAGGTCTGCTGCTCCTGCAGGGCTTTCACCACCGGCTCTGCCACATCAATAAAGGTCACCCGGTAACCGGAACCGCTGAGCAATGCGCCGATAAATCCGCGGCCGATGTTACCGCCGCCGTACATAACTGCTTGTTTCATAAGATCCATACTTCCTTTTACACCACACGAACTTTGCAGATCAGCTTCTTGACTTCGCCCTGCTCACCGGCGATGATACCGGGGGCATGGCCGTCCTCGGGGAACAGGATGCAGACGCTGTCGGGGTTCATCTGCAGAGCCGTATAGGTCTCGGGCAGGTTAGCCAGCAGAGCATCGCCGACTTCTGCATATTCCTTGGTGATATCTGTCAGGTCCTCTACGGGAACAACACCGATCTGCTCGTTGCCGGAGATCATCCACATCACATCAATGTAGATCCGATGTGCCTCTGCCAGAGCGCCCTCCGCGGGATGGGTCTGGTACTGGGCAGCGTTGATGTAAATATCTGTGCCGTCTACAGGATGTTTGCCCTTGACAAACTCTTCTGCCGCAAGCTCTTTCAAAGCAGCAAAAGCCTTCTCAAAATAGGGGTTCAAGGATGCATAAGCCTGCAATTTTTCTTTGGTAGTCAGGATCATGATAGTTCCTCCTTAATATATATACCTATATTCACTATAAAATAATTTCCAAGAAAAGTCAATGGTAGAATGGGACAAAAAGCATCTTACTTTCGCAGAATTTCACACTTTGGCGGCATTGGCTTTTACTTTGCCAATTCCCATTTATCTGGGAGTTGCGTTAGCACTTGTAGAGTAGGGTCTTGACCCTACTCTACAGTAGAACTGCCCGGAAAATGGCAATTTGGCGGTGGGCATGGGAGAAAAAAGCTTTGACAGCGCCCGGTCTGTGCTTTATACTGGAAAGGAAGATGCACTTAATACCATACTTACAAGGAGGATATACTTATGAACGAACTTCGCTATGTAGGTCACGAAAACCAACTGCTCACCGCCCGTCGCATCACCTTCCGGGGAGACATGGCTGACGGTGTCAATGCCATTGAGCTTCGCAACCGTCAGGGTCTTTGCGCTACCTGTCTGGAGGACGAATGTCTGGATCTGTTTGATTTGTCCTTTAAGGGCACCAATCTGGCTTACCAGACCAAGAACGGCCTGGTCGCCAACAAATTCTTCAATGCCGCCCCCGGTGAATTCGGCTTCAACTGGCGGGCCGGTATGCTCTACACCTGCGGCCTGACCAACTGCGGTGGCGGCTGTGAGGACGGCGGTGCCTATCATCCCACCCACGGCCGGATCGGTATGACCCCCGCCCGGAATGTCAATGTTGTGCGTGACGAAAACGGTGTCACCGTCACCGGCACCGTCCGGGACAGTGCCCTGTTCGGCCATCAGCTGGATTTGGACCGGACTGTCTTCTTCCCGGCAGAGGGCAAGGAGATCACCATCCGGGACACCGTTATCAACCGGGAAGCCCTTGAAGCAGAATATATGCTTCTGTATCACATCAACATGGGCTATCCCCTGCTGAGTCCCGATTCCCGGGTTATTAAAGGCAAGGGCAAGAGCATCAACAAGCAGGGCGGTGAAATGCCTGCTGACTGGAACCTCTGCCACGAACCTCTGGACGTCAAGGGCGAGGAGCTGTTCTCCCACAGCAACACCGCTGACGCAGAGGGCTTTGCCTATGCCGCCCTGATCAACGACAAGCTGGGTCTTGGCTGCTATGTCAAGTATTCTCTGGAGACCCTGCCCATTCTGATCCATTGGAAGAGCCTTCGCTCCCATGACTACGCCATGGGCTTAGAACCCTCCAACACCAATATCATGGGCCGGGTAAAGGAACGGGAAAACGGCACGCTGCCGAAGCTTCCCGGTTACGGTCGGGCGGAATTCCAGGTCAGTATTGGTGTTTTGGAAGGCACCGAAGAGATCGCCGCTTTCGAAAAGATGCTGGAAGCACTGTAAGCTATTATATAAGGAAGGGCTTGTTGCAATATTTGCAACAAGCCCTCAGACTGTCAAAAAGCTCTGCCTTAGCCAGGCTTTTCCGATAGTCTGTAACCACCGGCAGTGTGTGGTTACTCTTACAATTTAATTAAGCCGATGACAAAAATGTCATCGGCTTATGTTTTAAAGCAACAAGCTTCTGGCAAACAGGAAATACACCAGCAAAGACACCGCATCCACAATGGTGGTAATAAAGGGACTTGCCATGACCGCCGGGTCTGCGCCCAGCACCTTGGCCACCAGCGGCAGAACGCTGCCTACCACCTTGGCGATAATTACCGTAACGCACAGCGCCAAACAAACCACCAGGTCGATCATCCAGGTGATCTGTTCGTTACCCATCAGCATTCGGTCTACCAGCCAGATCTTGGCGAAACAAGCCACTGCCAAGGCAATGCCGCAAAGCAAGGCCGTACGCAGTTCTTTCCAAATGACTCTGCCAATATCCCCGAACCGCAGCTCATCCAGGCTCAGAGCACGGATCACTGTAACCGAGGATTGCGAACCGGAGTTACCGCCGGTACCCATCAGCATGGGAATAAAGGCAGTTAACGCCACCTGGGCTGCCAAAGCATCTTCAAAGGATGTGATAATCAGCCCCGTAAAGGTAGCCGACAGCATCAACAGCATCAACCAGGGAATGCGGCTTTTGAACAGATCCCAGGCTGTGCTTCTCAGATAGGTCTTCTCAGACGGAATAATACCGCCCATCAGTTCCATATCCTCAGTGGTCTCTTCTTCGATAACGTCCATGGCGTCGTCGAAGGTCACGATACCCACCATCCGACCTTCTCCATCCACCACCGGCAGAGCCAGGAAATTATACTTTGTCAGCATTTTGGCCACATCTTCCTGGTCTGTTTGGGTGTTGGCATAGATCAAATTGGTTAACATAATATCCCGTATCGGGGTTTCGTCATTCTCGGTAAGCAACAGATCTTTCACAGTTACCAAACCCAGCAATTTCCGGTCTGACGCAGTGACATAGCAGGTATAGATCGTTTCTTTGTCTACACCCTGCCGACGGATCCGCAAAATCGCTTCCTCTACAGTCATATTGGGCCGCAGGGATACATATTCCGTGGTCATAATCGAGCCGGCGGAATACTCAGGGTACCGCAAAATTTGATTGATGGACCGGCGCATCTCCGGGTCCGCCTGCTTCAGAATCCGCTTGACCACATTGGCGGGCATTTCCTCCACCAGGTCTGCCGCATCGTCCACATACAGCTCGTCCACGATTTCTTTCAGCTCATTATCGGAAAAACTCCGGATCAAAAGTTCCTGAGCCTCCGACTCCATTTCCACAAAGGACTCTGCCGCCAGTTCTTTGGGCAGCAGCCGGAACAGCAAAGGAATCTGCTTCTCCTCCATCCCGGAAAACAGTACTGCAATATCACTGGGATTCATTACCACTAAGACATCCCGCAGTGCTGCGTACTTCTTATCCTCCAACATTTTGAGGATGGCTTTTTCTACAATTTCAAAACGCTCCACCATGACGGTTGCCTCCTTTCAATTTTATGAAAGGCAACACACCGGGGCCGTTACAAACAGGAAGCCGCCACGGAATACGGCCGCTGTCTACTTCGACCGGGTATATTGCCGCTACTGCCGGATTCCATGGTTCCCCCCCCTTTTTGCAAAACATTATTTATATTTTACTCCTTATCCTATCACTTGTCAACCTTGACGCGCTGCTCTATAACAGGTAAAATAAAAAAAGAATCCCCTCGCTAAATTGCCATTTATCGGGCAGTTGGGTAGAACTTGGCGGCGTAGCCGCCCTTGGCTCCCTCGTTTTGAGGGAGCTGGCAAATTGCCGATATTAGGCAATTTGACTGAGGGAGTTCGTCATTTATTTTACTCCCCCAGTCAAAAATCGGCTTTTTGCA
>JAGBTV010000053.1 GCA_017631155.1 Oscillospiraceae bacterium
CAACCCCCCACCCACCAATTTGCCATTTCTCGGGCAGTTGGGTAGAACTTGGCGGCGCAGCCGCCCTCGGCTCCCTCGTTTTGAGGGAGCTGTCAAATTGCCGATATTAGGCAATTTGACTGTGGGAGTTCGTCATTTATTTTACTCCCCCAGTCAAAAATCGGCTTTTTACAGCCGATTTTTGTCAGCCCCCTAAAAACGAGGGGGCCAAGAGTTCTAACGAAACTCACCGATAAACGGGAATTTGAACATTCCTGATTCCCCTAATTCTGCCCTGAAAATTTTCCAAACAAATCCCCCCTTTGCTTGACTTTATTCCCCCTTTGTGGTATGTTTGTTGAGTGATAATGGGAATATTCTTTATTATATAGTATTCTCAAAAAAAACACACAACATTTTGGAGGTTAGAAACATGAAAAAGATCCTTGCACTGGTTCTCGTAGCTGTTCTGGCTCTGAGCATGGTTGCTTGCGCCGGCCCTGCCAACGACGAGAAAGTATTCAAGGTTGGTGCCATCTATATCAACAGCAAGAATGACACCGCCGGTTACACCTTTGCCCACCACAATGGCATTACCAAGGCCATGGAGTCCCTGGGCATGGATGTTGCAACCCAGCTGATTATCGTGGACGAAGTTCCTGAAGACAAGGAACAGGTTCTGGCTGCTGTTGACACCCTGGTGGGTCAGGGCGCCAACATCATCTTCGGCATCTCCTTCGGCTATATCGATGCTATGGAAGAAGCTGCTGCCAAGTATCCCGATGTGGTCTTCTCTCACGGCACCGGCTACAAGAGCAACACCACCAACTTCAACAACTACTTCGGCCGTGCTTACCAGGCTCGTTACCTGGCAGGTATCGCTGCCGGCCTGAAGTCCCTGGATATCGGCAACAATAACATCGGCTATGTTGCTGCTTACACCACCGACTACGCTGAGACCGCTTCCGGTATCAACGGCTTTGCTCTGGGCGTTCTGGCTGTCAATCCCGATGCACAGATCTTCGTTAAGAGACTGGGTGCCTGGGCTGATGAAACCAACGAAAAGGCCTTCGCAGAAGAGCTCATCAATGTTCTGGGCTGCGGTGTTATCTCCCAGCACTGTGACTCCGCACAGCCTCAGACTGCTGCTCAGGATGCAGGTGTCTTCGGCTGCGGCTACAACTCCGATATGACCAATGACGCTCCTCAGGCTCACCTGACTGCTGCTATCTGGAACTGGAATGTTTACTACGCTACCGCCATCAAGGCAGCCCAGGAGTGCGGCGAGGCTAAGAACTTCGTTACCAAGATGGGCTCCGGCGCTTACTACGGCGGCCTGAAGGAAGGCTTCGTGGATGTCTCCCCCCTGAGCGCCAACTGCGCTCCCAACACCCAGAAGGCCATCGACGCTGTCCGCGCCATGATGGTTAACGGCGAGTGGGATGTCTTCTCCGGTGTGAAGCTGAACATCGACGCTGAGGGCAATGTCACCAAGGTTGATGCTGACCTGGTCACCAACGAAGATGTTGTCATCGTAGCCGCTGGCGAAGGCTCTGTGGAAGACAGCGTCATCACCGGCACTATGGACTACCTGGTCAAGGGTGTTGAGGAAGTCTAAGCTTCCGTAATTTTGACCCGCTGAACCCCACCGGGCCGGCCTTTCCGGCCGGCCCGGATTTCTTTATCCTACCATTTATGCTAACGCACAAATGGATAATGGATAATGGATAATTGAAAATTGACAATTGTGGTATTTCCTTCGGAAATGGATTTTAACTCGTCGCCAAAGGCGACACCTTCCTTGTCCATTGTCAATTGTCCATTGTCAATTCGCGGCTCGCAGCCGTCCCTGTCATTATAGAACCATCATAACAGGAGGAGGTCACTCCATGTCACAACCCTATGCCATTGCGCTGAAAGGCATTACCAAAACCTTCGGTAGTGTGGTCGCCAACAAAAACATTTCCCTGCATGTCAAGCAAGGGGAGATCCTTGCCCTTTTGGGTGAAAACGGCTCCGGCAAAACTACCCTGATGAATATGCTTTCCGGTATCTATAAGCCGGACAGCGGTGAGGTTTTTGTGGACGGCAAATCCGTTTCCATCAACTCCCCGGAAGACGCCAAGCGGCTGGGCATCGGCATGGTGCATCAGCACTTCAAGCTGGTGGATGTGTTCTCCGCTGCGGACAACATTTGGATCGGCCGGGAAAAGGCCGGTCTGCGGCTGAAAAAGAACCGCTTTGCCCTGGTAGAAGAAGTGGCGAAAAAATTTGGCTTTGATATAGACCCCGCCAAGAAGGTCTATAATATGTCCGTTTCGGAAAAGCAGACTTTGGAGATCATCAAGGTGCTGTCCTACGGTGCCAAGACCATCATTTTGGACGAGCCCACCGCGGTGCTTACCGTCCAGGAGATCGAGAAGCTTTTCGGTGTTCTGCGGCGGATGAAGGAAGAGGGCCACTCCATTATCATCATCACCCATAAGCTGAACGAGGTGAAGGACATTTCCGACCGGGTAGCGATTCTGCGGAAGGGTGAGTATATCACCACCGTGGATACTGCGCAAACCACCGAGCAGGAGCTGACGGAATGGATGGTGGGCCGGAAGGTGGATCTGAACATCGACCGTCCCGTCATAGAAAAGACCCGTCCTCTGCTGGAGCTGCGGGATGTGACCATTCGCAACGATGAAGGGGCTGTGGCCATTGACGGTGTGAACTTCTACATTCGCGGCGGTGAGATTTTGGGTGTTGCCGGCATTGCCGGCTGCGGTCAGAAGGAGCTTTGCGAAGCCATTGCGGGCCTGCGTCCCCTGGAAAAGGGTCAGATGATCCACAAGGGCGACAACATCGTAGGTCTGCCCCCGAAAAAGATCTTGGAAAAGGGCATATCCATGTCCTTCATTCCGGAGGACCGTCTGGGCATGGGTCTTGCTCCCTCCCTGTCCATTACCGACAATATGCTTCTGAAAAACTATGGGGCGTCCAAAGGTCCTTTCGTAGACCGGAAGCAGGGCAGAGCCGATGCCGAAACCGTAATCCGGGAACTGGAAGTGGTGACCCCCTCTACAGAAACCCCTGTCCGTCGGCTCTCCGGCGGCAATGTGCAGAAGGTGCTGCTGGGTCGTGAGATCAAGGCCGGCCCCAATGTCATTGTCACCGCCTACCCCGTCCGAGGTTTGGATATCAACTCCTCTTACGCCATCTACAACATTCTTAACCGTCAAAAAGAAGCCGGTGTGGGTATCCTGTTTGTGGGTGAAGATCTGGATGTGATGATGGCCCTTTGTGATAAGATCATGGTTCTGTGTCACGGCAAGCTCATGGGCGTTGTTCATGCCCATAAGACCTCCAAAGAAGAGCTGGGCTTGATGATGACCGGTGCTCTGGACCTGACTGACAAGCACGAAGACAAGCCTGCAGGCATCGCCAGAGATACCCGTTTTGGGGAAAATGACCAGGAAGAGGAGGCGTAAACATGCGTATTCATATTGTAAAGCGGGACAAGCTTCCCCTGTGGAAAAAATGTTGCTTCTATCTTGCCGCCGTAGTGGCCGCCCTGGTTTTGGGTGCTATCGTGCTGCTTACCATTGGTGTGAATCCCATGGAATACTACACCAAGATGTTTACCATGGGTACCATCGGCAACCGGATTGCATACCGGGTCTATGAAAATTATCTGAAAGACTTTGTACCTTTGGTGCTGACCTCGGTGGCTCTGTCTTTGGCTTTTAAGATGCGGTTTTGGAACATCGGCGGTGAAGGACAGTTTATCATGGGAGCCATCAGTGCCGCCTTTGTGGCTTTCAAGCTGGGCCCCATCCTTCCCAATGCGGTGACTTTGCTTCTCATGTGCCTGGCTGCCATGATCGTTGCCGGACTTTACGGCTTGATGGTTGCGGCACTGAAGGTAAAATTCGGCACCAACGAAACCTTGCTCACCCTGATGTTAAACTATGTAGCGCTGTATCTGCTGATGTTCCTGGGAGAAACCAAGGCTGATTGGAACTTTTTCCTGGATGAAAAATCTGTCCGCCCTGTGTTTGCCAGTTTTTCCAATCTTGCCAAATTCCCGTCCTTCTCCCTGGGAGGCAAGTTTACCCTGAATATCTGCGTGATCCTCACGGTGCTGGTGGGTATGCTGGTCTATGTTTACTTAAAAAAAACCAAGCAGGGCTATGAGATCGCCGTGGTGGGTGACAGCGCCGGTACTGCCCGGTACGCCGGTATGAAGGTCAACCGCATCGTGCTGCGCACCGTGTTCCTGTCCGCCTGTCTCATCGGTCTGGCCGCTGCCTTCAAGGTAGGCACCGCCGGAATTCTCTCCACCGCCATCACCAACGATGTGGGCTGGACCGGCATCATCGTGGCATGGCTGGCCCAGCTGAATACCGTGGCCATCTTCATCGTTGCCGCTTTGATCTGTTTGCTGCACAACGGTTCCACCGCTGCCGCTGCCACCTTTGCCCGCGTAGACTCCAGCTTCGCCAATATGCTCCAGGGTGCCATTTTGTTCCTGGTCTTGGCAGCTGATTTCTTCATCCGTTTCCGGGTGGTCATCACCAAAAAAGGAGGCCGTGACAATGGATAAGCTTACTGTTTTAACCATCTTCCTTTATAATATTGTAAAATATAACATCCCTCTGCTTTACGGCACCGTAGGTGAGATTACCGTAGAAAAATCCGGCAGTCTGAACCTGGGTGTGGAAGGTATCATGGCGGTAGGTGCCATCTTCGGCTATATTTTCGGCTGCTACGCCAACAGTCTGCTGGTGGGCATTTTGGTGGGCTTTGCTGCCGGCGCCCTGTGCGGTCTGCTGTTCGCATTCCTGACAGTCACCCTGCAGGCCAATCAAAACATCACCGGTCTTACCCTGACCACCTTCGGACTGGGCCTTTATTTCTTCGTGGGTACCAGCGTGAAAGCCTCCGGTTGGCCTGTGATGAGTGATTTTGCAAACATCAAAGGCGGTTTTGCCGACCTGTCCATTCCCCTGCTGTCCAAGATTCCTTTGGTTGGCAAGGGCCTGTTCAGCCATAATCTTTTGGTGTACCTGGGTATCGCCATTGCCATCGGTATGTGGTGGTATTTGAATAAATCCACACCGGGTCTGCGGCTCCGGGCTGTGGGCGAAAACCCCGCCTCCGCTGACTCTGTAGGCATCAATGTCAACCGCAGCAAGTACCTGCACACCTGCCTGGGCTGCGGCATCATGGGCATCGGCGGCTACTATATGGCGCTGAACATGGGCGGTTCTTTCAACGCCACCTGCTGGATCAACGGCTACGGCTGGATCGCAGTGGCCCTGGTTATCTTCGCCAACTGGAATACCGCCCTGGCGATTTTGGGTACTTTCGTCTTCGGTTTCTTCAACTCTCTTCGGGTGTCCGGCAGCTCTCTGGCTTCTGCCTTCCCCGGGGCTTTGGGCTGGCTGGCCAAGATTCCCACCCAGCTGTATCAGGCGCTGCCCTTTATCATTACAGCCATTGTGCTGATTATCACCTCCATCCGCAACAAGCGTGGCAGCAGCGGCCTGCCTGCCTCTTTGGGCTTAAATTACTACCGGGAAGACCGGTAACTGAGAATCTCAAAAGCCCGTATGGCCCAGACCATACGGGCTTCCTTTTCCCCGCAACTTGCCATTTTGCGTGCTGACGCACGAATTGACAATTGATAATGGATAATTGATAATTGTGGTATTTCCTTCGGAAATGATTTTAAAAATGTCGCCTTTGGCGACTCCTTAATTGTCCATTGTCAATTTTCAATTGTCAATTTGCAGCCATCGGCTGCCCCATAAACGAGAATTGGCAATACCCCAGCCCAACAAATTGCCATTTCTCGGGGAGTTGCAGTAGAACTGGCGGCGCAGCCGCCCTCGGCTCCCTCGTTTTGAGGGAGCTGTCAAATTGCCGATATTAGGCAATTTGACTGAGGGAGTTCGCCATTTATTTTACTCCCCCAGTCAAAAATCGGCTTTTTACAGCCGATTTTTGAC
>JAGBTV010000054.1 GCA_017631155.1 Oscillospiraceae bacterium
TCAGCGAAAAGATCCCTCGATTCCGCTTCGCGAAATTATGGTATGCTTGCCACCGGCAAGCATCCTATCCAAAATCGCTTCGCTATGCTCGGGATGACAGCTTGGGTGGTAATTGGAAACTGCCCGATAAATGGCAATTTACCGAGCAGCAAACAGCTCCTCAATAGAACCAAACCGATATCCCTGATCTTCCCAACGGCTCAGCAGCTGATCCAAAATCTCCGCATTGGTCTGGGATGTGGAGTGCAGTAAGATCACCGCCCCGTTGTGGGTTCGTGGCAACAGCTTGGAAAAGGCATATTCAGCGGTAGGCTGGTCATTTTGCTTCCAGTCTACATAGGCCAAACTCCAAAAAACCGTGCGATACCCCAACTCCTGGGCCATGCGAAGATTTTCCTCACTGTAGGTTCCCTGGGGCGGCCGGTAATATTTGGGCATTTCCTGTCCCGTCACCGATTGATAGAGAGCTTCCAAATCCTGCAGCTCCTTTTGAAAGGCAGCTTTTTCAGAAATTTTGCTCATATCCGGGTGGTGCATGGTGTGATTGCCTACGATGTGGCCGTCTGTCACCATCCGCCGCACCAAATCCGGGTTCTTTTCCATATAATTGCCCACCAGGAAAAAGGCAGCTGGCACATTGTGCTTTTTCAGTACATCCAGGATCTTCCCGGTGCAGCCATTTTCAAAACCGGCATCAAAGGTCAGATACAGAACCTGCTCCTGGATATCTCCCAAATAGGCGGCATTGTATTTCGCCAGTTGGGCAGAGGTGGCAGGGCCATTTGGTGCCTGTCCCTGGGTTTGAAAGCTGAGACCCCAGCTGGCGGTTGGGAGCACCGAGCCGGTGACCGCATGAATTGTCAAAAATAAGGTGGCGCAAAGCACCGCCACAATAAGCCAAATATCCCGTTTTCGCATAATAGATCCCCTCCCGGGACAAGTCTATGTCCGGGAAGGGGATTTATGACACCATGAAAGAGCTATAAACTGACAGCGGAAAGGGAAGCATAGCAAATACCTCATAGAAATAAGATAGAGTTACCACACCGCCCTGGATTTAAATTTTTAAAAATTTTCTAAATGCGAATAATTCCTATTGACAAATAGAAAAACCTGTGTTACACTCATCTTGTAAATAAGAGTGATTCCTATTCACTCTCGAAAGGAGGCAACCATGGAAGCAACCAAAACGAAACACTTCCGAAAACGGGATGCGATTCTGACCTGTATCAAGGACACGGATGTACACCCCAGCGCTGACTGGGTCTTCTCCCAGTTAAAACCTCAGATCCCCGACTTAAGCATCGGTACGGTGTACCGGAACCTGGCTCTGTTTAAGGAGCAAGGTGATATCATCAGTTTGGGAACCGTCCAAGGCGTGGAACGCTTTGACGGAAACACCGAACCTCATGTGCATTTCATCTGCACCGGTTGCGGACGGGTAGACGATCTTCCGGAAATGGAAGTTCCCAAAGCCTTCTGCAGCGAAGCGGCCAGCCAAACTGGCGGCCAGGTAGAATGCTGTCAGCTGACCTTCACCGGCAGATGCAGCCAATGTTTGTAAATTCCCCGGAATCGGGAAAAATAAAATTAAAATTTTGGAGGAAAATTATTATGAAGAAGTTTGTTTGCAGTGTTTGTGGTTATGTTCACACCGCCGAGGAGCTGGCCGCCGATTTCAAGTGCCCCGTATGTAAGGTTCCTGCTTCCAAGTTCGTAGAGCAGAAGGGCGAGCAGAAGTTGGCCGCTGTCCATGAGTATGGTGTTTACGCGCAGACCGTGAAGAACAACCCCGACATCACCCCCGAGGACAAGAAGTATATCTTCGATCAGCTGATGGCCAACTTCAACGGCGAGTGCAGCGAAGTGGGTATGTACCTGTGTATGGCTCGCATCGCTCACCGGGAAGGCTATCCCGAGATCGGCCTGTACTGGGAGAAGGCAGCTTGGGAAGAGGCTGAGCATGCCGCTAAGTTTGCAGAGCTGCTGGGCGAGGATCTGGAGCCCAACATGAAGGCCACCACCAAGGACAACCTGGCATGGCGCGTTGACTGCGAGTTCGGCGCAACTCAGGGCAAGTTCGACCTGGCTGTCTGCGCAAAGAAGAACGGCCTGGATGCTATCCATGACACCGTCCATGAGATGGCTCGTGACGAGGCTCGCCACGGTGTTGCCCTGAAGGGCCTGTTGGAGCGCTACTTTCGCTAAGCAGGAAGAACCTGCCCAAGACCCTGCCGCCCTTTATAATCTTTCCTACGGGCTGTTTGTGCTGACCGGTAAGGAAGATTTCGACAACGGCTGTATTGCCAATACCTGCTTCCAGGTGGGTTGCAATCCCACCAGACTGGCGATTTCTGTGCAGATGGAGAACCTGACCCGGGAAATCATTGAAAACACCGGAAAATTCAATGTCAGTGTTCTGACAGAGGATACTCCCTTTGAAACCATCCGCCATTTTGGCATGCAGACCGGTCGGGAAACCGACAAATTCGCCCACTTTGCTCCCTTTAGCCGCAGCGAAAACGGCCTGGTGTACCTGACGGAACACACCAATGCCATGTTCAGCTGTGCGGTAAAGGAAAAAATCAACCTGGGCAGTCATATGATGTTTATCGGCGAGGTAACGGAGAGTAAGGTTTTGGGGACGCAGCCCCCCTGTACCTACGCCCATTACCATAAGGCCATCAAGCCGAAGCTGTAAACGAAATCGAGGGCGCGCTGCCAAAAGCAGCGCGCCCTTAAACCGCAAATTGCCATTTCTCGCGCAGTTTAAAATTTGAACTAAGCTGTCATCCCGAGCGTAGTCGAGGGATCTTTTCGCGAAAATGGCGAAAAACTACCGAACCTCAAGTAGATTTCTCGACTCACTTCGTTTGCTCGAAATGACAGACTTAGGAGGATATCTCCCCAATAAACGGGAATTGGCAACAGTTTCTATAAGCATCGCCGCCGGTGAAAATTCACCGGCGGCGACAAGTTATTTCTTTTCTTTTTCCAGTTCTTCCAGATGCCGCTTCAGCACCAGATTGATATATTGGGAAAGAGACCGGTCATCATATTCCGCCCTGTCCCGCAGCTTCTCCAGAATATCCGAATCGATAGTAATGCTGATTCTCTCTTTTAACGGTCTCATAATATCTCACCTCGTTGCATAGTATAACATTTTATCACACTCGAACATTGACAAGTAATATAACCTCATATAAAATAACATTATTAAATACAGAGAATATGAGGTGTAACTATGATTATTATCATCAATAGAGCAATTTTCAGCCACCAACTGCAAAAACTGCGGAAGAAATACTACCTGTCTCAAAAGGCGCTGGCTGCTTTGATAGGCGTTTCCGTGTACTCTCTTCGTGGCTGGGAATCAGGCACATTGGAACCCCTGCTCCATCCGCAGACATTGCGCCGCCTGTGCCAGGTGTTGGACACCACTCCGGAACAGCTTTCTGGTGAGGACATTTCAACCGAAGTATAAATTGCCATTTCTCGCGCAGTTGCAAATTTTAAAAAAGTCTTGTTATCCCGAGTATAGCGAAGCGATTTTGGATAGTATGCTTGCCGGTGGCAAGCATACCATAATTTCGCGAAGCGGAATCGAGGGATCTTTTCGCTGAAATCACCGGAAACGGTATCCAAAGTGTGTAGATTTCTCGCATCTCTTCGTTCGCTCGAAATGACAGACTTGGGAGCAAACTCCCTGACAAACGAAAATTGGCACGAATCGCCGCCTGGAATTTTTTCCCGGCGGCGTCACATTTTGATATTGATTTTTGGGGGCAAATGCATTATTATATAGGGTGAACAAATATAAAATAGGAGGTTATGGACAAATGTGTTCATGCTGTGACAAAAAGAGCGACCTGACACTCCTGGGCGATGTCATGGACAAGTATGCATCCGTTCCCGGAAGCCTGATTACCATCCTGCAGAAGGCGCAGGATATCTATGGGTATCTTCCTTTGGATGTCATGTACTACATCGGCGAGAAGACGGGCAACAGCCCTGCCAAGGTCATGGGCGTAGCTACCTTCTACACCCAGTTCCGCACGACTCCCGTTGGTAAGAATCTGATCATGCTCTGCCAGGGCACTGCCTGCCATGTCAATGGTGCCGAGCGGATCCTGAAGACCATCTGCGAGGAGTTGAATATCCAGGATGGCGGCACCACCGAGGACGGCCTGTTCTCTCTGAAGACCGTTGCCTGCCTGGGTTGCTGCAGTCTGTCCCCTGTGATGATGATCAACGAGGACACCTATGGCTCTCTGACACCTGAGAAGACTGTTGCTATTCTCCGTGAGATCCGTGCAAAGGAGGCTGCTGTATGAAAATTATCGTAGGACAGGGCAGCTGCGGTCTGGCCGCAGGCGCCGGCAAGGTATATGATGCCATTGCCGCTCTGAATCCCAAGGCAGCTCTGGGCATTACCGGCTGTATCGGTATGTGCTACTTAGAGCCCATTGTCGATCTGTATGACGGTGACAAGCTGGTCAAGCGGCTGGTTCAGGTATCTGAAACCGATGCCGAGGCCATCGTAAAGGCTGCCGACACCGGCGACCTGGAAGCTGTTGCAAACATTGCCATTTCTGCCGATGACGAGGGCTTCCTGAGCCAGCAGACCCGTATCGCTCTGCGTAACTGCGGTGTCATCGACCCCACCTCTATTGATGCTTACATCGCCAAGGGCGGTTATGAGGCACTGAAGAAGGTTCTGGGCATGACCGGTGAAGAGGTCATCGACCAGATCAAGATCTCCGGCCTGGGTGGCCGTGGTGGTGCAGGCTTCCCCACTTGGTTCAAGTGGAATGCTGCCCGTCAGAGCCCCGGTGAGGAGAAGTACCTGATTTGTAACGCTGACGAAGGCGACCCCGGCGCATTCATGGACCGTGCGGTTATCGAGTCCGATCCCCATAGCCTTATCGAAGGCATGATGATCGGTGCTTATGCCATCGGTGCTAAGGAAGCTGTGGTTTACGTTCGTGCCGAGTATCCCCTGGCCATTGTTCGTTTGGAGAACGCTATGGCACAGGCCCGGGAAAAGGGCTTCCTGGGTGAGAATATCATGGGCAGCTCCTTCAGCTGCGATATGCGCATCAAGGCCGGTGCCGGTGCATTCGTCTGCGGTGAGGAAACTGCTCTGATCGAGTCCCTGGAAGGCAAGCGCGGTATGCCCCGTCTGAAGCCTCCCTTCCCCGCACAGGCCGGTTACTGGCTGAAGCCCTCCAACATCAACAACGTAGAAACCTTTGCCAACGTGGCCTGGATCCTGCTCAATGGCGGTGAGAAGTTCTCCGCTATGGGTACCGAAGGCTCCAAGGGTACCAAGGTTTTCGCCCTGTCCGGTAAGATCAAGCGCGGCGGTCTGGTGGAAGTCCCCATGGGCACCACTCTGCGCCAGGTGATCTACAACATCGGCGGCGGCATCCGTGATGACAAGCAGTTCAAGGCTGTGCAGCTGGGTGGCCCCTCCGGTGGCTGTGTCCCCGCACATTTGCTTGACACCATCATCGACTACAAGGCTCTGGGCGCTACCGGTGCCATCATGGGCTCCGGCGGTATGGTCGTCATGGACGAGACCACCTGCATGGTCGGCATCGCCAAGTTCTTCCTGGACTTCACCACCAAGGAGTCCTGCGGTAAGTGCGTCCACTGCCGCATCGGCACCAAGCGTCTTTCTGAGATCCTGGAGCGCATCGTTGCCGGCAACGGCAAGGACGGCGACATCGAGCTGCTGGAAGAGCTGTGCGTCACCGTCAAGGACGGCGCTCTGTGCGGCCTGGGCCAGACTGCTCCCAACCCCGTTCTGACCACCATTCGTTACTTCCGCAACGAGTACGAGGATCATATCTACAACAAGAAGTGCACCGCCAAGCAGTGCCCCGCTCTGCTGACCTACTCCATCGACGCAGAGAAGTGCATCGGCTGCTCCCTGTGTGCCAAGAAGTGCCCCGTGGGCGCCATCACCGGCGAGCTGAAGAAGACCTACGCCATCGATCCCAACGTCTGTATCCGCTGCGGTGCCTGTATCAATTCCTGCCGCAAGGGCGCAGTCGTCGTGGAATAAGGAGGTTTCCCAATGAGTGAAATCAAGCTGATTATCAATGGCAAGGAGTGCGTCGGCCAGAAGGGCCAGACCATCCTGCAGATCGCCGAGGCCAACGGCATTTTCATCCCCACCCTGTGCCACCTGGCTACCGTGAAGCACTACGGTGCCTGCGGTGTCTGCGTTGTCGAGGGTGAGATGATGCCCAAGCTGATGCGCGCCTGCTCCACCGTTGCTGCTGACGGCTGGAAGATCAACACCGAGTCCAAGCGTGTTGTCCAGGCCCGTAAGATCGCACTGGAGCTGCTGATGAGTGACCATGACGGCGACTGCAAGGGCCCCTGCCACCTGGGCTGCCCCGCCCGGACCGATGTCCAGGCCTATGTCAAGCAGATCGCCCTGGGCAACGATAAGGAAGCTGTCCGGATCATCAAGGACAAGATTCCTCTGCCCGCTTCCATCGGCCGTGTCTGCCCCCATCCCTGCGAGGACAAGTGCCGCCGCGCTCTGGTTGAGCAGCCCCTGTCCATCGCTTACCTGAAGGCTTTTGCCGCTGACAACGA
>JAGBTV010000055.1 GCA_017631155.1 Oscillospiraceae bacterium
TGCCATTTATCGGGCAGTTTCCAATTACCACCCAAGCTGTCATCCCGAGCATAGCGAAGCGATTTTGGATAGGATGCTTGCCGGTGGCAAGCATACCATAATTTCGCGAAGCGGAATCGAGGGATCTTTTCGCTGAAATTGCGGAAAATAGTATCAAATGTGTGTAGATTTCTCGACTCACTGCGTTCGCTCGAAATGACAAACTGGGGTGGGCAACTGCCCGAAAAACGGGAATTGGTAATGAAAGCCGTCTGTTTGACAAAAAAGCCTCTCCCACCCGGGAGAGGCTTTCCATTATTGTTGTTCTTTATCCCAGAAGGGGCGGCGGAAGCCGAAGCGGTCAAAACAAACCACAACGATCACATCGATAATCAGGCAGGCGCCCAAAATCAGACCTAGTTGCCACAGCAGACATTTTCCTGCAAGAAAAACGGCATCCATCAGCTCTTTTTTAGGGAATTTACTGCCAAGGATGCTCATAACGACTGTCAGAACAAGACCTAAGCTGCTCAAGCCGATTCCTGCCACCTTTTGGGTAAAGGTCCAGGCATCCAGGCTTGCCATGCCCCACCAAAAACGGTAGCCCAGGGAGTGATTTGCTTCTTTGGGGGCTGCAAACAGATACAAAAGGCCAAATCCCAGCATGACCAGGGGGCCGATCATCACAGCCAGCCGCAGTACCGTTTGCACAAATGCTGCAAAAGCATCAGACTGGGGCAGGATCTTGTTCAGATCCATGTCCGTAAGCAGCGTCTTCAGCTCATCGAAGTTCATAGTTCCTCCTTACTTTTCCTCCAGGAACTTGTTGATCTCGTGGACAAAGCCACTGACATCCTGGAACCGACGGTAAACAGAGGCAAAGCGAATGTAGGCCACTTCGTCAATGGGCTTCAGCCGGGCCATGACCATTTCACCGATCTTATCGGTGCTGACTTCACGCTCCAAAGTGTTTTGGATGCTCTGTTCGATTTCTGTGGTGATTCTGTCCAGATCCGATACATCCACCTGCCGCTTATCAAAAGCCCGAACCATGGAGTTAAGAACCTTTGCCCGGTCAAAGCTTTGGCGGGAACCATCCCGCTTGACCACAATGATGGGCAGGCTTTCCACAATCTCATAGGTGGTAAACCGACGCAAACAGGCCAAACATTCCCGACGGCGGCGAATGCTGTTGCCGTCTTCAGAGCGTCTGGAGTCTACAACTTTACTTTCCTGATCTCCGCAAAAAGGACATTTCATGGGACACCACTCCCTCTTTTCATATTATTTTTGATTATAACAGAATTATGTCTACCTGTCCAGTATTTTTTCTTGTCATTTTCGCCGGAATAGAGTACAATGAGCATACCATCCCCATTTAAGGAGCATTTTATGAAGAATAAATCGTTGTTTGTGATCTGGATCTTATATTATTTTGTTTGCGTTGCTTTTGCCTGCATTCCAAATCCTCAGGGGCCTATGAAAGGGTTCTCTCTGCTGCTGGGTTTGCTGTTCTTTGTTCCCGGCGGCATCTTACTGGCAAGATTCTGCAAAGCCAACAACCGGAAGGGTTTGGTTTTTTTCCGGAATTTAAGCCTGACTTCTTTGGGTTTGACGGTTTTATTGATTTTGGGAAACTTTATGGCAACGGCTCTGCCGGAAACTGCCGGTAATGTTTTTCATGCTTTACTGATTTTGGTGTCCGTTCCCATGATCTGCTGCCATGGCATTTGGATTTTGAGTCTGTTTGGCTGGGCGATTTATTTATCGGTAGCTCGGTATTATCTGAAAAATTGCAGTGACCCTGACAAAAAATAACCTCTTTTCTACATGTATAAAACCCTGAAATGCTTGCACATTTCAGGGTTTTTCTCATTTCATTCGCTTTTCCAAGGTGGCAGAGCTGAGGCCTGACAGGTATACCCGTTCCATGCCGTATTCCACAGTCAACACATAGGATTTCGGCAGGTCATCACAGGGAACCACCTGGCCTTCTTTTTCTGCCCGGCTTAAAAATTCTCTTCCCCGGGCGGTGACGGTGGTGTTATCCAGGTCAAAAATGCCGATCACAGTTTTGTCCCGCACTGCCATATCATTACCGATAGATAAATACATAATCCTACCCCTATGCTTTCCATTTTTTTGATTCGGCTACTGCCATTTGGTCGCAGCGGTTGTTATAGGGATTTTCTGCGTGGCCTTTGACCCAGTGATAGCGCATTTCATGACGCTGGGTCAAAGCAAGCAGCTTTTCCCAAAGATCCGGGTTCAGAGCCGGTTTTTTGTCAGACTTGATCCAGCCTTTCTTTTTCCAGCCCCAGGCCCAGCCTTTTTCCAAAGCGTCAATGACATACTTGCTGTCAGAATACAGCTCCACAATGCAGCTTTCTCTCAAAGCGGATAGGCCTTCGATCACCGCAGTCAGTTCCATCCGGTTGTTGGTGGTGTTGCTTTCACCGCCGGAAAGTTCCTTTTCCGCGCCGTTATAGGAGAGGATCGCGCCCCATCCACCGGGGCCGGGGTTTCCGGAACAGGCGCCGTCCGTATATAAAATTACGGTTTTCATTCGCCTTCGGTCTCCTCGCCCACAACCTGCTGGATGGCCATGATCTCGTTGCCGTCTTCCACACGCATGACGATAACACCCTGAACATCCCGCTTATACACATTGATGGTATTGGCAGGGATTCGGATAATGACACCGCTGTTTTCAATGAGCATTACATCGTCCTGCTCATTTACCAGGCAGCAGCCGGCAATGGGGCCGGTCTTTTGGGTGATGTTATAGTTCTTCAGACCCTTACCGCCACGGCTCTGGGCAACCTTTTCGCCATTGGGACCGGTACGCAGGTACTCAGAAAGCTCTGTCCGCTTACCGAAGCCCTTGGCAGTTACGGTCAGCAGAGTAGTGCCTTCCTGTGCCTTTTGGGCGCCGATGACATAGTCATCCCCTGTCAGCATGATGCCGCGGACACCCATAGCGTCACGACCCATGGGACGGACATCGTTTTCGTTGAAGCAAATGGCCATACCGTTCCGGGTTGCCAGGATGATATTATCGTCACCGTTTGTACGGATCACATTCACCAGCTGATCGCCTTCATCCAGGGTAATGGCCCGGATACCGCCCTTACGGTTGGTATTCAAAGACAGGAAGGGCAACCGCTTGACAGTACCGTTACGGGTACACATCATCAGATACTCGTTTTCATAGAACTCCCGGGTAATGACCGTTGCAGTAACAGCTTCGCCCTGCTCCAAAGGCAGCACATTGACAATAGCAGTACCTCTTGCGGTACGGCCTGCCTCGGGGATCTGATAGCCCTTTCGGTGGTGGACCTTACCCTTATCGGTAAAGAACAGAATATGATCGTGGGTGGAGGCGATATGCAGATTTTCCACATAGTCCTCATCCTTCAGATTCTGGGCATTGACGCCTCTGCCGCCACGACTCTGGGTGCGGTAGGTATCCACCGGCATCCGCTTGATATAACCCTGGTGGCTGAGGGTAAAGGCGCAGGTCTCCTCTTCGATCAGGTCTTCGATATCGATCTCGTCCTCAATCTCCTGGATCTCGGTCTTGCGATCGTCGCCGAACTTATCCCGGATCTCAATCAGCTCTTCACGAAGCACAGCCTGCAGCTTCACAGGATCCGAGAGCAGTTCGTTGTAGTATGCGATCCGACCCTGCAGCTCGTCGTATTCTGCCTGCAGCTTTTCCCGATCCAGACCCTGCAGTGCTTTCAGGCGCATATCCAGGATGGCCTGTGCCTGCACATCGTCTAAACCGAAGCGTGCCATCAGTTTTTCCTTGGCATCGTCATAGGCGGTGCGGATGATATGGATAACCTCGTCGATGTTATCCTGTGCGATGAGCAGACCCTCCAACAGGTGGGCACGCTCCTGGGCCTTCCGCAGATCAAACTCTGTCCGACGGGTCAGCACTTCCATCTGGAAGGTCAGGTACTCGTCGATGATCTGACGAAGAGAAAGGATCTTCGGCTGCTTCTGGTCATCCACCAGGGCAAGCATAATGATACCGAAGCTAGACTGCAGGGCAGTCTGCTTAAACAGGTTATTCAGCACAACCTGGGGATTGGCATCCCGCTTGAGTTCAATGACGATACGCATACCGTTACGGTCAGTCTCGTCACGGAGGTCGGAAATGCCGTCGATTTTCTTATCCTTCACCTGCTCTGCGATCTTCTTTATCAGCTCCTTCTTATTGACCTGATAAGGCAGCTCAGAAACGATGATACGGGTACGATCATTTGCAAAAGTTTCAAAATCTGTACGGGCGCGGACTACCACCTTGCCACGACCGGTGGCATAGGCGGCGCGGATACCGCTGCGGCCCATAATGATACCGCCGGTGGGGAAGTCAGGGCCGGAAATATGCTCCATCATATCCGCCATGGTGATTTCCGGATCGTCCAGCACCGCCACGCAGGTATTGATGACTTCCGTCAGGTTATGAGGCGGAATGTTGGTAGCCATACCAACGGCAATACCGGTAGAACCGTTGACCAACAGATTGGGGAACCGGCTGGGCAGCACACGGGGTTCTTCCCGGGACTCGTCAAAGTTAGGATCCCAGTTGACGGTATCCTTTTCGATATCCCGGAGCATTTGGTTGGAAAGCTTACTCATTCTTGCCTCGGTATAACGGTAAGCAGCGGCAGGGTTGCCGTCTACGTCACCGAAGTTACCGTGACCGTCCACCAGCACATAGCGCATAGAGAAATTCTGTGCCAAACGAACCATAGCATCGTAAACAGAGCCGTCACCGTGGGGATGGTACTTACCAAGCACATCACCGACACAGGTAGCGGACTTTTTAAAGGGCTTGTCCGAGGTCAGACCGCTCTCGTACATGGTGTACAGGATCCGGCGATGGACAGGCTTTAAGCCGTCACGAACATCAGGAAGGGCACGGCCGACGATGACGCTCATGGCGTACTCAATATAGGATCTCTCCATTTCATCCACCAAGTTGGATGTGGTGATCACCTGATCCGGAAATAAAATATCCTCCGGCTTATAATCACGATTATGCTTTGCCATACTGGCACCTCCATTTTTTATGCTCTGTCACTTTCCCTTCCCCCGGGGGAAGGGAAAGCCTGGCCCCCTCGTTTAGATATCAATATTAATGGCATACTTTGCGTTATGCTCGATCCATTCCTTACGGGGTTCTACCTGTTCACCCATGAGGACGGTGAAAATTTCGTCAGCACGACGGGCATCCTCCAAAGTGATTCGACGGAGGGTTCTGGTCTTGGGATCCATGGTGGTCTCCCACAGTTCGTGGGGGTCCATCTCACCAAGGCCCTTAAACCGGGAAATCTCCACCTTTGCATTGCTATCGCCACGCATTTCGGCAGAAACCTGATCTCTCTGTTCATCGGAGTAAGCCACCCTCTCCGTCTTACCGCGCTTCAGCTTATACAGGGGCGGCACGGCGGAATAGATAAAGCCATTTTCAATGAGAGGCCGCATATAGCGGAAGAAGAAGGTCAGAAGCAAAGTACGGATATGGGCACCGTCTACGTCCGCATCGGACATAATAACGATCTTATGATAACGCAGCTTTTCCACATCAAAGTCCTCACCAATACCACCGCCCAGGGCAGTAATCAGGGGACTGAGCTTTTCATTGCTGTAAACCTTATCCATTCTGGCCTTTTCTACATTGAGCATCTTACCCCACATGGCCAAAATTGCCTGGAACCGGGAGTCTCTGCCCTGAATGGCAGAACCTGCAGCGGAGTCACCCTCGACGATGTACAATTCGCAGAGGCTGGGATCTTTTTCGTTACAATCCTGCAGCTTGTCGGGCATACCGCCGGATTCCAAACCGGTCTTGCGGCGGGCATTTTCTCTGGCTTTCCGGGCAGCTTCTCTGGCCCGGTTGGCCATCATGGCCTTTTCCAGAATGATCTTAGCGGTCTGAGGATGCTCTTCAAAATAAGTTGCCAGCTGATCGCCTACAATCTGCTGCACCAAGGTGCTGATGTAGGCATTGCCCAGCTTTGCCTTAGTCTGACCTTCAAACTGCGCATCCGTCAGCTTGACAGAGATGATGGCAGTGATACCTTCCCGGCAGTCCTCACCGGAAACCTTATCGTCACCTTTAATGATGCCGTTTTTGGTGCCGTAAGCATTCAATACACGGGTAAGGGCGGTCTTAAAGCCGGTCTCATGCATACCGCCTTCGGGGGTGTTGACCTCGTTGGCGAAGGACAGCATAAACTCGTTGAAGCCATCATTATACTGGATGGCGATTTCGGCAGATGCCTCATCCTTTGTGCCGCTCATATAGATCACATCGTTATGAATGGGTGTTTTATTCCGGTTGCACCAGGTAACAAATTCCCGAATACCGCCCTCATAACACATCGTTTCCCCAACCGGTGTATCGCCACGGTCGTCGGTAATGGAAATAGACAGACCGGCAGTCAGGAATGCCTTTTCCCGCATACGGGTATGGAGAATCTCATATTCGTACTGCGTGGTGTCGAACATCTCGGGGTCGGGCTGGAAGGTAACTTCCGTACCGGTCTTATCGGTAGTACCAACGATGCGCATTTCCTGGGTGATGTTGCCCCGGGCAAATTTCATTTCATAGATATTGCCGTTTTTGAATACCCGGACTCTCAGCCATTCAGACAGGGCGTTGACAACAGATGCGCCTACGCCGTGCAGACCACCGGATACCTTATAGCCACCGCCACCGAACTTACCACCGGCATGAAGCACGGTAAATACAACCTCCAGAGCAGGCTTGCCGGTCTGGGGCTGGATATCTACGGGAATACCACGGCCGTCATCGGTGACGGTGATGGAATTACCGGGGTTGATGGTGACGGAAATATTCTTACAGTAGCCGGCCAGTGCTTCGTCGATGGAGTTATCCACGATCTCATAGACCAGATGATGAAGACCACTGCTGGAAGTAGAACCGATATACATACCGGGACGCATCCGAACTGCTTCCAGACCCTCCAGAACCTGGATCTGTTCACCGCCGTATTCTTGTGTTACTTTTGTTTCGTCAGACATAATATCCTCCAAATTTTTTGTCATTGCGAGCCATTGTGAGCACCGGCTCGCAATGACATCAAAACTTTACTGTTCCATTCTCAATCTCGATCGTTTTGCCCAATTTCGTAAACCTACCCGGTTCGCAGCAGGTGATGAAGACTTGGCCGGAAGTGATTTGGTTCAGCACAAAATCCTGGCGGCCGGGGTCTAACTCCGAAAGCACATCGTCCAAAAGCAGCACCGGCTCTTCCCCGGTATCCCGCTTTTGCAGTTCCCGCTGGGCAAGCTTTAAGCTGATGGCCGCGGTACGGGTCTGTCCCTGTGAACCGTAGGCTTTTAACTCAATATCGGAAAGAAATACCGTAAAATCATCCTTATGGGGGCCGGTCAGGCACTGTCCGGACTCCAATTCAGCCCGGTAATGGGACTGTAAGTGTTCCTGTAAAGCTTCCTGCAGCTGCGGCACCGGAGCAAAGGGATCTTTGACGGTAGAAACTGTTTTATATTGCAGCGTAAAGCTTTCTTTACCACCGGAAAAACTATGGTGGAATATGCCGGCAGATTGTTCCAGGCTTTCAAAAAACCTGGCCCGGTAGGAGATCAGCAACGCGCCTACCTGGCACAGCCGGGCATTATACTCCGGCAGAATGTCCAGTAAAGCAGGATTTTCAAAATGATCCTTTAATATCCGGCTTTTTTGCTCTAAAATCCGGTTATATTCCGTCAGCGCGGCATCATAATTGGGCCGCAGCTGGCAGATAGCGCCATCGGCAAACCGCCGCCGGGCGGCAGAGCCGGCTTTCAGGATCATCAAATCCTCGGGACAAAACAAGACGGTAGACAAAACTCCGTGGATCTCCCCTGCGGTTTTCTTTTTGGCACCGTTCAGATAGATCTGCCTGGGTCTTCCCCGGTCAAAAAGAATCCAGCGAAGGGTCTGCTTTCGCTCCTGGGAATAAACCGAACCGGCAACATCCGCAAATTCTGCACCAAACCGCAGCATTTCCCCGGTTTTTTGCGCCCGAAAGCTTTTTCCCGAACCAAGATATCCGATGGCTTCCAGCAGATTGGTCTTGCCCTGAGCATTGCTGCCCACAATCAGATTGACACCCGGATCCAGCTCCAAAGAGATTTCCTCATAATTCCGGAAATTCCGGAGACTTAATTCAGTTAAGTTCATGGATACTGATTAGATAAGTCTGTTCCTGGAAGGTAAAACGGTCGCCGGGGCGCAGTTTTTTGCCACGCATGGTGCAAACTTCTCCGTTTACCAGCACCTGTTCGTCCTGGATCAGCTGCTTGGCTTCTCCGCCGGAATAGACGATATTGGCATATTTCATAGCATCCTGCAGCTTGATAAACTCTGTGGAAATCACTACAGGAATTTCATTGGCAGATGTCTTTTTTTTGACTGTGACTTTCATAACAAAGCTCCGAAATTTAGTTGGTTTTGATTCTGACAGGCAGAACCATGTAGGCAAAGTCGTACTTTTCTTCCGCAGGTGTCAGCACGATGGGGCTGAGGCTGTTGGTCAGTTCCAAAATAACCTCTTCAGAAGGTACGGCCCGGAGGGCATCTGCCAAATATCGGACATTGAAGCCGATCTCTAAGTCCTTGCCGTCACCGGCAATGCTGCAGCGGTCTTCTGCCACACCAATGGTAGTGTTTGTCCGCAGCTGGACTTCCTGGTTACCGAAGGTGCAGCGAACAGGGCTCTTATATTTTTCAGAAACGATCAGACCCACACGCTCCATGGAAGAAGCCAGGTCAGATACATGGGCGCAAAGCTTCACCGGGCAGTTGGTGGGAACCACCTTCCGCCAATCCAGGAAGTCACCCTCCAGCAATCGGCAAATCAGGCTGGCATTGCCCATGTTAAACAGAATGTGTCTGCCACCTAAGGAGAAGCTTACTTCTTCCTCGCTGTCGGTAAGGATCTTTTCCACTTCCTTTAAACCGTGGGCAGGAACAACGAAATTCAGCCGCATACTGTTGGCAGTTTCACTGTGCCAGGTACGGCGGGCCAAACGGAAACCGTCTACCGCAATGGCAGAAACACGATCTTCTTCCACCTCAAATTTCACACCGGTGTGGATAGGACGGCCCTGGTTTTCAGAAACGGCAAAGATTGTGCCGGTAATCAGTTCTTTCAGCGCTTTTTGGGGAATCCGGACACCACGGTCGGGACCCACATCAGGAAGCTCGGGATAATCCTCTGCCCGCTCTGCGGAAATGGTGAAAGAAGCATAGCCTGCCCGGATGGAAACTTTGTAATTTTCATCGATGACCACAGTAACAGGACCTTCCGGCAGGCGGCGGATAATATCACCAAAAAGCTTTGCCGGGAAAATGCACTTGCCGGGATCGGTAACATCGGCTTCAATCCAATAGGTAATGGCAGTTTCCATGTTATAACCTGTCAGATGGATGCCTTCCCCATCACTGCAGCACAAAATACCTTCCAGTACAGAAAGAGAGCTTTTTTGGGCTACGGTACGGCCGGTAATATTCAGGCCCTGAACCAACATATTTTTTTCACAGGTAAAACGCATAGGATTTTTCTTCCTTTCCTGATTATTTATCTATTTATTTATATTTAGAAAGAATAAAGGCAGTTGTAGTATTAGTAGGAAAAAATTATGTGGATAAGTGGAAAAATGCTTAGAGGGGCAAGGGATTTTTATCCACAGGGAAGGGAGTGAAAATGAAAACTTTATCCACAGGGTTTTGGGAAAATTTTGAAAGGTTTTGTTTTCCACAGAAAGTCTTTCAACATTCCACAGAAATTGTGGATAAGTTTTTTCGTTACAGGCAGGAATTGATGTTAGCGGTAATGTCCCGGATGTTGTTTTTCAGAGTGGCATTGCCGCTTTTCAGGTCTGCCTCAACCTTATTGATAGCATAGTGTACCGTAGCATGGTCACGGGCAAACTCCTGGCCAATATCTGGCAGAGAAAGGTTGGTGAGCTTTCGTACCAGGTACATAGCTACCTGCCGGGCTTCGGCAGTTCCTTTGTTTCGCTGGGTGGAACGAAGCACAATCTCATCGATAGAGTAGAACTTACAGACCTGGCTGATGATAAGGCTGGGTGTGGGCAAGGTGCTGCCTTCGGACTTAAACATATCCTCTACCGCCCGACGGACATTTTCCAAATCCAGGGTCATACCGTTCAAATCCCGGTACGCCATGATCTTTTTCACAGTGCCTTCGATGGCCCGGACATTGTTGGTCACATTGATGGCAATGTAATTACAGACCTCGTCATCCAGTTCCACACCCAAATGATTGGCTTTGTTTTTCAGAATGGCCATACGGGTCTCATAGTCCGGAGCTTCAATGCTGGCAAGGAGTCCCCACTCAAAACGGGTACGCAGACGGTCTTCCAAAGTCAGCATATCACTGGGCTTCCGGTCAGAGGTCATGACGATCTGCTTGTGCTCTTCGTAAAGCTTGTTGAAGGTGTGGAAGAATTCTTCCTGGGTGGAGTCCTTACCGGCGATGAACTGAATATCGTCGATGAGGAATAGATCAGCTTCCCGGTACTTATTGCGGAACTCAATGTTTTTACCGCTTTGGATGGCAGCGATCAGCTCGTTGGTAAACTGGTCACCCTTGATATAGACGATATTCGCATTGGGCTTTGCCTTACGGATGCCGTTGGCGATGGCATAAAGCAAGTGGGTTTTACCTACACCGGGAGGTCCATAGATAAACAAGGGGTTATAGACTTCACCGGGGTTATTGGTGACAGCGATAGCTGCGCCATGGGCAAAGCGGTTGGAGCCGCCAACCACGAAGTTATCAAAGGAGAATTGGGGATTAAAGTCCATGGAAACAGGAGCCTTGTCCTTATTGCGGTATTCTTGCAGCTCCTCATCGCCAAACACCTCCAATTTTGCATCGGAGTTAAAGATTTCCTTCAGGGCATCCTGAATATAAGCGGTGCAGCGGCGGCGGATCATATCCAGCCGGAAATCAGAGGGCGTGTAGATAATCAGCTTTTCTTCTGTCAGTTCCACCACCTCGGCATCGTCAAACCAGGCGGAGACGGTAACAGCACCAAGGCGTTCTTCCATATGGCTCAAAACCTTGGCCCAAACATAGGCAGATGAGTACATAAAACGGCTCCTTTCGCGGTGTTTTTTTCTATCTGTCGGGCCAAAAAAAGGGCCCAAAAAAAGCATAGTTTTTCACCCTAAATTTTAACATATTTCTGTGGAAAAAACAAGGCTTTTTTGCCTGTATACAATATAAAAAAGAAAAAGCCCGGCAAGCATCCTATCCAAAATCGCTTCGCTATACTCGGGATGACAAGTTTTTTGTAAATTTGCAACTCACCGATAAATGGCAATTTGTCAAAGGGCATAAAAAAGTACACCGCAAAAAGCGGTGTACTTTTCAAAACGAAAATTAACCAAACACGCTCAGCAGGAAGCCTGCTGCAATAGCGGAACCGATAACACCGGCCACATTGGGACCCATAGCGTGCATGAGCAGGAAGTTGGAGGGATTGGCCTTTTGGCCTTCCTTGTTAGCTACACGGGCAGCCATAGGCACAGCGGAAACACCGGCAGAGCCGATGAGGGGGTTGATCTTACCCTTGGTCAGCTTGCACATGATTACGCCGCCAATGAGACCACCGCAGGTGGACAGCACGAATGCCACAACACCCAGAACAACGATGCTTAAGGTCTGAACGGTCAGGAAGTTGGAGCCAACCATGGTTGCGCCAACGGAAATGGACAGTAAAATAGTAACAATGTTCATCAGCGCATTCTGTACAGTGTCGCTGAGACGGTCTGTAACACCGGTTTCCTTGAAAAGGTTACCCAGCATCAAACAGCCAATCAGTGGGGCTGTATCGGGCAGCAGCAGGGCTACAAACAAAGTAACCACAATGGGGAAGATGATCTTCTCGGTTTTGGATACATTCCGGGTCTGCTCCATCTTGATGGCTCTCTGCTCCTTGGTGGTCAGCAGCTTCATAAAAGGAGGCTGGATCAGCGGAATCAGCGCCATGTAAGAGTAAGCAGCCACAGCGATGGCACCCAGCAGTTCCGGAGCCAGCTTGGATGTCAGGAAGATAGCGGTGGGGCCGTCAGCGCCACCGATGATGCCGATGGAAGCGGCCTGCTCAGGGGTAAACTTCAGCAGCAGCGCGCCTACAAAAGCGGCGAAAACACCCAGCTGGGCAGCAGCGCCCAACAGCAGGCTTTTGGGACGGGACAGCAGAGGACCAAAGTCAGTCATAGCGCCGACGCCCATGAAGATCAGACAGGGATAAATGGAGGTCTTAACACCAATGTAGAAGAAGTCCAGCAGACCGCCGTTGCTGAGAACCGCACCGTAGGAGTGGTAGTCAGCATGTTCTGCGTTCATGAAGTTATCCCACAGCTGCTGATTATACAGGTTTGCACCGGGCAGATTGGTCAGGATGCAGCCAAACGCAATGCCGCACAGCAGAAGGGGTTCAAATTTCTTGGCAATGGCCAGGTACAGCAGTACACAGCCAATAACAATCATCACGGCATTTTGCCAGCCGAAGCCCACAAACAAAGCGGAAAAACCAGAGTCATTCCACAATTTTAAAAGAATTTTTCCAATTTCCATAGGAATCCTCCTTAGCCAATGACGACCATAGGAGCGCCGGTATCCACGGTAGACCCCTTGGATACCAGAACCTGGGTAATGGTGCCGTTTTTGGGAGCCAGGATCTCATTTTCCATCTTCATGGCTTCCAAAACCACCAAAACATCGCCTTCCTTTACAGCCTGGCCGTTCTGAACATGGACTTTCAGAATGGTACCGGGCATAGGAGCGTTGACAGCA
>JAGBTV010000005.1 GCA_017631155.1 Oscillospiraceae bacterium
GGCAGTTGGGTAGAACTTGGCGGCGTAGCCGCCCTTGGCTCCCTCGTTTTGAGGGAGCTGGCAAATTGCCGATATTAGGCAATTTGACTGAGGGAGTTCGTCATTTATTTTACTCCCCCAGTCAAAAATCGGCTTTTTGCATCCGATTTTTGCCAGCCCCCTCAAAACGAGGGGGCCAAGAGTTCTAACGAAACTGCCCGATAAACGGGAATTTGACTTTTACGGAGGTAACTACACATGATTCGTATGGCCCGTGCCGAAGATATCCCGGCCATTTTGGAAATCTATGCCCCTTATGTTTGGAACACCACCTTCACCTTTGAATATACTATCCCCACGGTGGCAGAATTTTCTGCCCGGTTTGCAGATATTTCAAAGCAATTCCCCTGGCTGGTGTGGGAAGAAAACGGAAAGGTTTTGGGTTATGCCTATGCCAGCGCCCCCTTTACCCGGGCAGCTTATCAGTGGTGCGCGGAACCGTCTATTTACCTTTCTGAGGAAATTCAAGGCAAAGGCATCGGCAGAAAGCTTTATCTTACTCTGGAAGAGCTTCTGAAACAGCAAGGCTACCGGGTACTCTACGCCCTGATTACCCAGGAAAACCTGCCCTCCCTAGCTTTCCACGAAAAACTGGGATATACCCCCATTGCCCAGCTTCCCGACTGCGGTTGGAAATTTGACCGATGGTTGGGTGTCGTTTGGATGGAAAAACGGCAAAATTTTGTCGATTCTCCCAGTAACGCCCCTATCCCCATTGGGGATATTGTGAATTCTGACCAAAAACTGGCAGATATTTTAGCAATTTTGTCTCTTCCGTAACGGCCAAAAATATGATATGTTATGCGTGGATAAGTATACCTTTCTATGGCAAACCCACTTTGACTGTAAGGAGCTGTAATCATGTATTTTCAGAAGAAACGCTGCATCGCAATGCTTCTGGCTGGCGGCCAGGGCAGCAGACTGAAAGTTCTGACAGAGAAAACCGCCAAACCCGCCGTACCCTTTGGCGGTAAATACCGAATTATCGACTTCCCTTTGAGTAACTGCGTCAATTCCGGCATCGACACTGTTGGTATTCTGACCCAATATCAGCCTTTGGAGCTGAATGAGTACATCGGCAACGGCCAGCCCTGGGGCTTGAACAAAACCCACAGCTGTGCCCAGGTTCTGCCCCCTTATGAGCGCCACGATAAGAAAAGCGGTTGGTATAAGGGCACTGCCAATGCCATTTATCAGAACATCGACTTTATCGAGCGTTTCGACCCGGATTATGTTGTCATTCTCTCCGGCGACCACATCTATAAAATGGACTATGCTGCCATGGTGGAGTACCATGAGCAAAATGGCGCCAGCTGCACCATCGCCGTCCGGGATGTTCCTCTGTCCGAAGCCTCCCGTTTCGGTATTCTGAACACCAATCCCGACAACTCCATCTACGAATTTGAGGAAAAGCCCAAGAAGCCCAAGTCCACCAATGCCTCTATGGGCATTTATGTATTCAACTGGAGTGTTCTCCGGGAAGCCCTCCTTTCTGACGAAGAAGACCCCAACTCCTCCAACGACTTCGGTAAAAACATCATTCCCAATCTGCTGAATTCCGGTCACAAAATGATGGCTTACAATTTTGATGGCTATTGGAAGGATGTGGGTACCATCGACTCTCTTTGGGAGGCCAACATGGAGCTGCTGGGCAAAAACCCTGCCTTCAACATCCGGGGCGACGAACGGAGCAAGATCTATGCCCGAAACAACGCCTTCCCCTCCTCTTACATTGACGAAAATGCCAAGACTGTCAACTGCTTTATTGCAGAAGGCTCTGAGGTCTACGGCATTGTCCGCCACAGTGTGATCTCCGTGGGTTGCACCATTGGCGAAGGCGCGGTAGTGGAAGACAGTGTGGTTATGCCCGGTGTCGTTATTGAACCCGGTGCCATTGTTCGCCACGCCATTTTGGGCGAGAACAGCAAGGTCTGCCGCAATGCCGTTGTGGGCGGTGCTTTCGGTCCCAAGGAAAAGAAACAGATCAGCGTCACCTCCAAGGGTGCCGTTGTGGAAACCAACACCGTGCTTCTGCCCGGTGAAATGCTGTAAGGAGGTGCTGTCATGCAAGTAATGGGTATTATTTTCGCAAACGACGGTGCCGTAGGCTCTTTGACCGATAACCGCACCACCGCCGCCATCCCCTTTGCCGGGCGGTATCGCCAGGTGGACTTCCATTTGAGCAATATGGCCGCTGCCGGCATCCGTCGGGTAGGTATCATCTCCCGGTATAACTATCAGAGTCTCATGTACCACATCGGCTCCGGTGAAGAATGGGGCATGGAGCTGGAAGAGGGCGGTTTGGAATTTTTGACTCCCTTCGCCATGTCCACTACCCACAGCTACCGTGGTAAGCTGGAAACGCTCTACTCCGCCATGAACTTCCTGAACTATGGCCCGGAGGACGAGTATGTGGTCATGACCGGTTCGTCTATTCTGTGCAACATTGATCTGAATGATGTTTTGGCTTCCCATATTGCCAGCGGCCGGGATATCACCGTAGTCACCAAGGCCGGTGTTGCCAACGGCAAAAAGCAACTGGACCTGGCGCTGAAGCTGGATGACACGGGTGAAATCTGCGACATTGCCGTTGACTATATGGCGCCGGAAGGCTATCTCGCCACCATGGATATTTTCATTCTTTCCAAAAAGTATCTGCAGAAAAAGGTACGGGAATTTATTGCCCGGAACCTGTTCCACATGGACCGGGATTTGGTCCTGGGTCAGTGGCAGAAGGGCGAGCTGTCCATAAACATCTACCAGTTTAAGGGTGCTGTGCTTTACAATGAATCTGTGGAAGAATATTTCCGCAACTCTCTGGCGCTGATCGATCGGAAGGTGCGCCACGATCTGTTTGGCTACAACCACACCGTCTTTACCAAGGTGCGTGACAGAGTTCCCACCTATTATGGGGAATACTGTGAAGTAGAAGACTGCCTTATTGCTGACGGCTGTATTTTGGAAGGCGAAGTGGAAAACTCTGTGCTGTTCCGTAATGTCACCGTCTGCCAGGGCGCAGAGGTAGAAAACTGCGTCATTATGAATGATTCCGTAATTGGGGAAGGCGCGGAGCTGAAATATGCGATTTTGGACAAGGATGTCGTGGTCCGTCCCGGCGCAAAGCTTTGTGGCACTCCCACCAATCCCATTATCATCCCCAGAGGAGAGATCGTATGAAAATAGCCGTTTTGGCTTCCGAGGGCGCACCCTACTGCAAATCCGGCGGCTTGGGTGATGTCATGGAAGCACTGCCCTCTGCCCTGTCCAAGATCCCGGGCAACCAGGTGGTGCTGATCCTTCCCTACTACAAAAAAATCAAGGATAACCCATCCTATGAAACGGAATTGGTGATTTCTTACGAGGTGCACTTAGGTTGGCGGCGGCAGTATGCCGGTCTTATGCGGCTGAAAACGCCCCGGGACAGTGTGCAGGTGTACTTTATCGACAGCGATTACTATTTTGGTGGCCGGTGCGGCGCTATCTACGGTGACGGAGACGATGCAGAGCGGTTTGCTTTCTTCTCCAAGGCCTGTCTGGACGGTCTGTCTTTGATGGGGTATATCCCGGATGTGATCCAATGTAATGACTGGCAGACCGCTATGGTGCCCACCTATCTGAAAACGCAGTACCGCTGGGCTTTCCCCAACACCCGCTGTATGTACACCATCCACAACATTGAGTATCAGGGGTGGGCGCATGGCGGCTTCTTCGACGATGTGCTGGCCCTGCCCTGGGAGTACCGGGGTACTATGGATATGAACGGCTCTGTAAACATGATGAAAGGCGCCATTGAAACCTGTGATTTGGTGACAACCGTTTCGGAGTCTTATTCCCGGGAGCTGATGTATCCTTACTATGCCCACGGCCTGGACGGCATTATTGCCGGAGCTGCTCAAAAACTGACGGGCATTACCAACGGCATTGATGTAAATACTTTCAACCCGGAAACCGACCGGAATCTTCCTGCCCATTATAATGCTGAAACCTTCCGGGAGGGCAAGGCTCTGTGCAAAGCGGCCTTGCAGCAGGAAGTGGGGCTTCCCCAAATCCCGGATGTGCCGCTGCTGGTCATGGTCACCCGGCTGGCAGGACACAAAGGTTTGGATCTTCTTTGCTATAACGCCCGGAAGCTTCTGGCGGAAGAAAGCTGTCAGCTGCTGATCCTGGGTACAGGCGAACCCCAGTTTGAGCATTTCTTCCGGGAGCTGGCAGAAGAGTATCCTGACCGGGTAGCCGCCAAGATCACTTTCAATTTGGGATTAGCCGCCCGGATCTATGCCGGCGGTGACATCTACCTGATGCCCTCCAAGTCCGAACCCTGCGGTCTGAGCCAAATGAACGCCATGCGCTACGGCACTGTTCCTGTGGTACACGCCACTGGCGGTCTGCGGGACACCGTACCCCCTGCGGATGACAAGGGGCAAGGTGGTCTCGGCTTTACCTTCCAAAGCTACAATGCTGACGATTTCCTGTATGCTCTGAAGCGGTGCTTGGCGCTCTATCGGGAAAACCCCGAGGGCTTCCGCCAGCTGCAACACCGGGACATGACCCAGGACTTCAGCTGGGACAAACCCGCCCAGCGGTATATGGAACTGTTCCGCAAGATGCTAGGAAAATAAAAACAACAGACAAAAAACCGGAGCAATCAGCTCCGGTTTTTTCTTGCCTGTTTCCTGTTTTTATGTTAAAGTATGAATATCATAATAATTTCAAATTACCATTTATCGGGCAGTTTCCAATTACCACCCAAGCTGTCATCCCGAGCGTAGTCGAGGGATCTTTTCGCTGAAATTACGGAAAATAGTATCGAAAGTGTGTAGATTTCTCGACTCACTGCATTCGCTCGAAATGACAAACTGGGGTAGGCAACTGCCCGATAAACGGAAATTTGATTACATTACAGGAGATATGGTATGCGCATCCTTTTTGACAGCAAGCAACCCCAATTTAAAACGCCCTTTGGTACGCTCTTGCCGGAGGAAAATTGCACCTTGCATATTCATATTCCTGCCACCGTCCGTTCTCAGAAGGTAGAGTGTCTGATTTCCCTGTTTGACGGAAGCAAGCCCTTTTCTGTCCCCCTGACGCTCCAAACCCAGGAAGGACCTTATGAGATCTTCCGTGGCAGCTTTTCTCTCCCGGAGCCGGGGCTTTACCACTACTATTTCCGCATTCACACCCCCGATAATAGCTTCCGCCTGTTCAAATACGGCAACGATACCAACATGGAAGACGGGGACTTGTGGCAGGTCAGCTGCATCCCGACAGACTTTACTGTTCCTAAGTGGGCACAGGGTGCGGTAATTTATCAGATCTTCCCCGACCGATTCTGCAAATCCGGAGACTGCGATCTCCGGGGCAAGCTCACTCCCTACACACTCCACGAAAATTGGGATGAGGAAGTGCAGTGGCAGCCCACCCCCGACGGTCAGGTGCTGAACAATGATTTCTTTGGGGGCAATTTTCGGGGCATTACCGAAAAGCTGGACTACATCGTTTCCTTGGGAACGACGATTTTGTACCTGAATCCCATCTCCAAAAGTTTTTCCTCCCATCGCTACGATACCGCAGACTACAAAACGCCCGACCCTATGCTGGGCACTATGGAGGAGTTTTCTCAGCTGTGCCGGGAGGCCCACAAACGGGGAATCCGGGTGATCCTGGACGGTGTTTACTCCCACACCGGTTCTGACAGTCTCTATTTTGACAAGAGTCGAACCTTCGGAGGCAACGGGGCTTACTGCACCAAAGAGTCCCCCTACTATACCTGGTATCAGTTTGATGCCTGGCCGGACAAGTACCACAGCTGGTGGGGCTTTGACACCCTGCCCACAGTGAACAAGCTGGATCCCTCTTTCATTGACTATATCATTACCGGAGAAAACAGCGTCATCGCCCACTGGCTGAAGGCCGGCTGCGACGGTTTTCGGCTGGATGTCGCTGACGAGCTGCCTGACGAATTTCTGTCGCTGCTGAAAAAGCATCTGAGAAAGCTTCGCCCTGATGCTCTTTTGATGGGCGAAGTTTGGGAAGACGCCTCCGACAAAATCTCCTACGGCATCCGCCGTCGGTATTTTGTGGATGGGCAGCTGGACAGCGTGATGAACTATCCTTTCCGCAATGCCATTTTGGCTTACCTTCGGGGACAGGATGACGGCCGGGGTCTTGCCGATACCGTCATGACCATTGCGGAAAATTATCCGCCTCAGGTTTTGCTGTGCAACATGAACCTTTTGGGAACCCATGACAGCCCAAGAATCCTCACCGCCCTGGTAGACGATTTTGACGGCAGTCGGGAAGAACAGGCCCACCGCCACCTTTCTCCTCAGCAACACAGCACCGCTGTGGAGCGCCTGCTGATAGCCTCTTTGATTCAGTACACCCTCCCCGGCGCACCCAGTCTGTATTACGCAGATGAAGCCGGCATGGAAGGCTACAAAGATCCCTTTAACCGTCGCACCTACCCCTGGGGGCGGGAAAATAAGACCCTTTTGGAACATTTCAAGCTTTTGGGTAAGCTGAAAAATCAGCTGGAGGCCTTACGGCTTGGGGATATTCACTTTTTCCATGCTGGAGATGGCAGACTGGGCTTTACCCGTCAGTACGCCGGGCAAACCCTTCGCATCTGCGTGAACCGAAGCGATGCCTCCTGGGAGATTCCGGTTGGCAAGCTTCTCTTGGGACGCAACCTGCAGTCTGTATCCACAGATGCTGTAACCCTGTCCTCCGGTGGCATGTGTATTTTGGAGGAAACATAAATGGAAGAAAAGATTTTTACCGGCTATTGCCGCTGCCTGGATCAAAACCGGATGGTTACTGTAGAAACAGAACCCGGGCAACCAGCGGAAGTTGACTGCGCCTATTGGGAATGTATCCACCGTCCCCAGTGCGCTGTGGCGGCACAAATCGCAGAGTTTTTAGAAAAATGATCGAATTCCCCACTCTACTCATGGTAGAGTGGGGAATTCTACGCCGTTGAGAGCAAATTGAAGTGGTTCTCCCAGTCAAAGGGTGACAATCTTGCAAAGATGCCGTAAGATGATTGCATAATGCCATCCCGGCCATACTCGGGAAATTCCGTTGTGCAGGAGCGTACCTTATGTCTAACTTCAAAATTATCACCGATTCCGGCTGTGATCTGCCTAAAGCCATAGCAGACAACCTGGGTCTGACCGTTTCTCCGCTGTTTGTAAACTTCCGGGGCGCTACCAACCCCGATTCCGTTGACGACGGTATTCAGGAAATGTATGCCGGTCTGCGAGCCGGCGAGCCTGCCTCCACCTCTGCCATCAATCCCCAGCAATGGGAAGACGCCATGGAAACTGTTCTGGCAGACGGTTTGGATGTGCTGGTACTGACCTTCTCTTCCGGCCTCAGCACCACCTATCAGTCTGCCGTAATTGCCGCAAGCGAGCTTGCCGAAAAGTATCCCCGGCAAAAGATCCGGGTGGTAGATACCCTGTGTGCCTCTTTGGGACAGGGACTGCTGGTTTGGTATGCCTGCCGCAAACAGCAGGAGGGCATGGAATTGGACGCTTTGGCTGACTGGGTTACCGAAAACCGGTTCCGGCTGTGCCACTGGTTTACGGTGGATGATCTGATGTATCTGAAACGGGGCGGCCGTGTCAGCGCAGCCACCGCCTTGGTTGGCACCATGCTGAACATCAAGCCTGTACTGCATGTAGATGATGAAGGTCATCTCATCAGCAAAGCCAAAGTCCGGGGCAGAAAGGCCTCTATCGAAGCATTGGCTGCCAAAATGGGTCAGCTGGCACTTCCCGGTGAAAACGACACCGTGTTCATCTGCCACGGCGACTGCATCCAAGACGCCGAACTTTTGGCAACCATTGTAAAGGAAAAACACGGTGTTAAGGAAGCTGTCATCGGTTACACCGGTGCGGTGATCGGCTCTCACTCCGGTCCCGGCACCCTGGCGCTGTTTTTCTTAGGCAAACATCGTTAAACGGAAAGCACCGTGCCGTATTTTCGGCACGGTGCTGTTTTGTGATAACTTTTTAATTCAAAACCGAAGACAGCGTCTTTTTCACGGTTTCCATCCGTCCGGGAGCAAAGGGACTGTCCAGGCCGGCTTCTTCCAAAAACGCCAGGAAATAGCCTTGCTCTGTTGCCAGAGACTCCTCAAAGATCTTCAGTCCGTTACCCCCTTGTGCCTGCTCCTTTTGATACAGTTGCAGCGCCGCATCGTTGCTGACCACATAGCTGATTACATACTGGGGATACAGGAAGAAGTGGACGATATCCACCACACCCCGGGGATCATAGTTTTGGGCGTCAAAACCGTATTCCCCCAAGGTCTTCTCGAACAGTGTGCAGATTCCCTCCGGGGTCAGGTCATCCCCTTTCAGGCTGTATAGCTTCTGCTCAAAGGCCGCATAGGCCGCCTGCTCCACATAGATACACAGGCTGTCTGCCATTTTCAGCTTCTCCAGGGTTTTATCCTGCTGGCCGTAACACAAGCTCAGATATTCCATACCCTGGGAGAACACCTCCGCCACATCTACACCGGCCTGGCTGCCGCCGGCGGCATAGTCGCTGCAGAAATGGCCAAACTCATGGGCAAAGGTCAGCTTATCCCGATCCCATCCGGCAGGGTTCACAAACAGATACGGCACGCCATAAGAGGTTAAAAACACCTCGAAGGAAATATTGTATTTATTGGGGCTATAGGTCGTATCCGAAAGCTCCAGGGCCTCCATCAGCTGGAAGGCATCCTTTACCGTACCGCCCATGGAAGCTGCCATATCCCGGACATAGCTATAGGTTTGCTCCTCTGTGCAGGTATCCCCGATGGTTGCCCAGAAATTCGAATCGTTCAGCTGCCGGTACAGCGGTACCAATGTATCCCGGATCTCAGCGCAGTACTTTTCTGCCTGCTGAGGTGTATAGTCCCGGTAATAGTAAAAATCATAGGCAAACTGCACATAATCGTCATACCCGGCATATTCACCGATCTCCTGCCGCAAAGCCACCAGCTGGGCAAACACTTCCAACATCTGCGGGGCGTAGGTATCATAGTAAGCCTGCATATCCCAATAGGACTCCGGCATATTGCCGCTAAGATCATTATACTGGCTGATGAGCCGGGCTTCTTCCTCCATCATAGCGGTGAAGGTGGGATCCCAAAGGCTTTCTCCCTCGTAGTCATCAAAATACCCTTCTCCAAAAAGGTCCTCTGCTTCCAGCTGCTCCCGCAAGGGGCTTTTGGCCAGGGCATGGTGGAGGTTATCCAGCGCCGCTTCCAGCTTGCTGGCCTTTTCCATGCAGAAGTTGTATTCCTGTTCCCAGTAGATGTCCGTAACATCCCGGTAGTGGTGGATGCTTGCCAAGTTGTAATTGGTAAAAAACTCGTTATAATACCCGTAAAATTCCCAAACCTGCTCTGCCAGCAGTGCGGCCTTTTGGGCTGTGGCTGCTGCTTCTTCGCAGTCTTTTGCCATGGCCTCCAGCTTCTGTATATTGGGCCGGGTGTAGGTCATATCCGTAAAAGAGGTCCTGGAAACACCGGTCATAAGCTGTGCGAACTTTTCCCGGACAGAATCCAAAAGCGAACAGCCCGACAGCAGCAGTGCCAGTACCAGCACCAAAACTATCAGCTTCCCACACAATTTTCTCATGGAAACACCTCCTTTCTTTTAGAATATCACAGCCCGCCCCCTCGACGCAAGCATTTCTTATCGGTTTTCCCTTGCGCGGCAAAAAAAACTGTTGTATAATAGCGGAAAATCGTCTTTGAAAGGAACCCCTATGCAAAAGGATAATCAGTCAAGAGATCTTTCTCAGAACAAAATGGGCATCATGCCCGAAAAGAAATTGCTTTTTAACATGGCGCTTCCCATGATTATTGCCATGATCGTGCAAGCCCTTTACAATGTAGTAGACAGCATCTATGTTTCCCGGATCTCGGAAAGTGCCGTCACCGCCCTGTCTTTGGCTTTCCCCATTCAGAATCTGCTCATCGGCTTTGCGGTGGGTATCGGTGTGGGTGTCAACTCTATGCTGTCCAAGGCTTTGGGCCAGGGGGATCAAAACCTGGCTGACCGCACCGCCGGCAACGGCATTTTCCTGACCCTGATCGCAACCGGTCTTTTTATTCTGATCGGTATCTTTGGTGTGAAACCGTATTATATCATGCAGTCTGAGGTAGAGGAAACCGTAAATGGCGGCATCGCTTATACTACCATCTGCTGCATTTTCTCCTTGGGTATTTTTATAGAGATTTTGGGAGAACGGCTGCTGCAGGCTTCTGGCCGCACGGGGTACACTCTGATCACCCAGGGTACCGGTGCGGTGGTGAATATCCTGTTAGATCCGGTATTTATCTTTGGTTTTAAGCCTTTGGGAATCCCCGCCCTGGGTATGGCCGGCGCTGCCATTGCCACCGTCATCGGTCAATGGATCGCTGCCATTTTGGCGGTGATCTTCAATCTGAAATTCAATCCCGATGTTCGGTTCTCCCTGGCTGTCCTTCGTCCCAAAAAGAAGGTTCTTGCCCCCATTCTTTCCGTAGGTGTTCCTGCCATTGTCATGAACAGCATCGGTTCTGTCATGACCTTTGGCATGAACTATATCCTGCAAGGCTTCCACGAAACCGCCACCGGTGTTTTCGGCATCTATTTTAAGCTGCAAAGCTTCTTCTTTATGCCCCTGTTCGGCATCAACAATGCCACCATCTCCATTATCGCTTTCAACTACGGTGCCCGGAAGCCGGAACGGATCACCCGCACTTTAAAGATTGCCTGCAGCACAGCCATGGTCATTATGCTGTTGGGCACCGCCATTTTCCTGCTGCTGCCGGATCTGCTGCTCAGTCTTTTCCACCCCTCGGCGGAATTTCTGCGGATCGGAAGAAGTGCATTGCGGATCATCTGTCTGCACTTCCCCCTAGCCGCCATCGGCATTGCTTTGGGTGCCAGCTTCCAGGCCTTGGGCAACGGCATCTACTCTACCGTCGTGTCCTTGTGCCGGCAATTGATCGCCCTGCTGCCGGCGGCTTATCTGCTGAGTCTTTCCGGTAAGGTGACTTTGGTTTGGTGGTCCTTCCCCATTGCGGAAATCATCAGCGTTACTGTAACATTGCTGTTCTTCCGCAGAATCTACCGGCAAAAGGTTCGTCCTATGTACCAAATATAAGAAAGGGTGATTTCCTTGTTTGAAGCAACCAAGGAATTTTGTGACAGCCTGCTTTCCTACGGACTGCCGGGTTTTGATCTGATTGTCTATCACAAGGAAAACTGTGTGCTGCGCTACCGCAACGGCTATCGGGATTTGGAAAATAAGATCCCCATGACCGGCAAGGAGCGGCTGAATCTCTATTCCTGCTCCAAGCCCATTACCTGCACCGTTGCCATGCAGCTTTGGGAAAAGGGTCTTTTCGACCTGGAAGATCCCCTGTACCGTTATCTCCCGGAGTTTCAGGACATGAACGTACTGACAGAGCATGGCATCGAAAAGGCGAAAAATCCCATTTTGATCCGGCATCTGTTCCAAATGACCTCCGGTCTTTCCTACGATGTCAACTCCACACAAATGCAGCTGTGCCGCCAGGCTACCGGAGGCGGTTGCCCCGGCCGGGAGATCGTGCGGTACCTTGCCAAAGAGCCCCTGCTTTTTGAGCCTGGCACCCAGTGGCGATACAGCCTTTCCCACGATGTTTTGGCGGTATTGGTGGAGGTTTTGACAGGTCTTCCCTTTGAGGACTATGTCAAGCAGCATATTTTTGAGCCTTTGGGCATGAAAGACTCCACATTTTTGCTGCCGGAGAGGGAACTAGACACCATCGCTCCCCAGTATGCCTTTGAAAACGGTAAGACCGTTCCAATCGACAAGCACACCCAAATCTACCGGCTTGGCCATCAGCACGCCTCCGGCGGTGCCGGGTGCATCTCCACTGTGGACGACTACATCAAGTTTGTAGAGGCTCTGCGGAAAGGTTTGCTTCTGAAGCCGGAGACCATCGCTCTGATGACCACCGACCGGATGACTGCGGTACATATGCGCACCTATTTTCTAAAGGAGACCCACGGCTACGGACTGGGTGTCCGCTGCGGCAACGGAGATCCCCGGAACTCCGACTTCGGCTGGGACGGCGCAGCCTGCAGCTATATGTCCCTGGACATGGAAAATGATATCAGCATCTTTTTTGGTGCCCACCAATGCACCTCCCCGGTGCAGAATGTACGCAACCTGCTGCATCGTTTTGTCCGGGCAGAGCTGATCGAGCCTTCGGATATTCCCCAAGTGCAGGCCATCGCAAAAGAAAGGCTTGCGCGACTGTAAACAAAAAAGAGGACGCTCAGCGTCCTCTTTTTTCAATATCACCGTATTTTCTTTCCGTTCAGTACCGCTTCTGCCAAGGATTCCCCCTCGTAGCGCAGCTTCAGCAGGAAAAAGGGGGCGTCCTGCCACAAAAGGTCCAGAAAGATCTGGTCTCCCTCCCATTTCGGCAGGCTGTCCAGGAAGTCCCGGCTGACCCACCGAAGTTCCCCTTCGTCGCAATCCGTCAGTTCTCCTGTAAAGCCGTCGGCTGTGAACAGGTACATATATTCCCCTTCCCAGGGGCCATTGCACAAAAAGGTTACGATCCCCCGGCATTTCCAATCGGTTAAGGTAAGTCCGGTTTCCTCCCGAACCTCCCGGAGCAGGCATTCATCAGGGGTCTCTTCCCCTTCGAATTTGCCGCCGATGCCGATCCACTTATCCCGGTTGACATCGTTTTCCTTTTTGACTCTGTGGAGCATCAGCACCTGATCCCCCCGGGTGATATAGCACAAAGTCGTATTCCGCATGGCGTATCCTCACTTTACCAGCCGGATGGCATGGTGCAGATTTTCTACCAGCACCTCTGCATGACCGTCTTCCCGTTCTCCGTCCAAGGTCCACACCATTTCGGGGTCTGCGGTAATTTTCAGATTGGCAGTTGTCACAAAGGTAATGACAGAGCAGTTGTATTTGCGCTTGCGCAAAGCCCGAATACAATCCCGAAGCTCCCGGAGATTCTCGGGCTTCCGGATCAGCAGCAGCTCAAACAGGCCGTCGCTCATATCCACCTGCTCCGGGTCCAGGGTAAGAACACCACCGACAGATGTAGAATTGCTCACCGCGCCGAATATGTAATCCCCCTCGATCTGTTGATCCTCGGTATCAAACCGGATGTGGATCTTCTTCAGCTGGGACAGCTCTTTGATGCCTTCCAGGACATAGGCGGTATGCCCCAAGGCATTTTTCATGCTTTGGGGTGTGGCATAGGAAGCCCGGGTAAAGGCACCGAAGGACGCCACATAGGAAAAATATCGGTTTCCAAAACGACCCACATCAAAAGGATACGCAGAGCCATCCACAATGGCCTTGGCGGCTTTCAGAATATTGGTAGACAGCTGCAGACTCTTGGCAAAATCGTTGGTAGAGCCACAGGGGATGTAACCTACCGAAACCTGAACACCGCTGTCCAAAATACCGGTAATCATCTCGTTAAAAGTACCGTCCCCGCCGGCACAGACCATCAGATCCACCTGCCCGGCACGCTCCCGGGCGATTTGGGCGCAGTCACCCTGCCGGGCCGTAATAAAAGTGACCACTTCATAGTCCGCCCGGTTAAAAATATCCAAAATCTTGATAAGATACTTCTTGATTCGACGCTTGCCCGCACAGGGATTTACGATAAACAGCATTTTTTTCACAGCGTTTCCCTCGTTTTCTCCATCTTGGGGTTGCTGCTGTTATTATAACTGAGGAGAATTCGGTTCGCAAGAGATTTTCTTCTTTTTGTATAAAAGTCTGACTGCATTGGCGACACACAGCAGCGCCACACCGGAATCGGCAAACACCGCCGCCCACAGCGACGCATAGCCCAGCAGTCCCAGCAGCATAACGATGCCCTTGATGCCCAGGGCAAACACCACATTCTGCCGGGAAATTCTTTTCGTCTGCCGGGCAATGTCCAGGGCTTCCGGGACGGCTTCCACATCCGGTGTCAGGAACACCACATCCGCCGCCTCGATGGCGGCATCCGCGCCGGTTCCCATAGCACCGCCCACATCCGCACCGGCCAGCACCGGGGCATCGTTGATGCCGTCGCCTACAAACATTACGCTGTTATATTCTGCCCGGAGGCTCTGCAAAGTCTGCAGCTTCTGCTCCGGCAGCTGACCGGCATAGACCCGGTGGATTCCCACTTGGGAAGCCACACCCCGGGCGGAGGTTTCCCCATCGCCGGTAATTATGGCTACAGCTACACCGCTATGCTGCAACCGGGAAACAGCTGCGGCTGCACCGGCTTTGACAGTATCGGAGATCTCCACAAAGCCGGCATAGCTGCCGTCCACCGAAACCAACACCCGGGTTCCGTTCTCTCCGGACTGTTTCGGCAGGGCGATCCCAAACCGCTGCATCAGTTTTTCGTTTCCGCAGAGGATTTCCCGACCCTTGACCCAAGCCCGAACACCATGTCCGGGAAGCTCTTCCAGTTTTTCCGGGTCTGTGGGGCGTATCCCCTGCTGCTTGGCATACTGGGTGATGCTCACCGCCACCGGGTGGCTGGATCTATACTCTGCGCAGGCGCAGAGGAAAAGCATTTCTTCGTTTCCTTCTACCCGGGTAACCGAGAAATCCCCCAGGGTGATAGTACCTGTTTTATCCAGTGCCACCGCCTTGATTTCCGCCAGGGCTTCCATGGTCAAGCCATCTTTAAAGAGAATGCCCTGTTTGCCTCCTGCGCCAATGCCGCAGAAGAAAGACAGCGGAATACTCAGAACCAAGGCACAAGGGCAGCTCATGACCAAAAAGGACAGAGCGGTATAGACCCAATAGTGCCAGTTTCCCAAAAACAGCGGTGGGATCACTGCCACCATCACCGCCACCGCTACCACCACCGGGGTGTAGATCCGGGCAAAACGGGTGATAAAACGGTCAATCTTCGGCTTTCCTGCGGCAGCATTTTCCACACTGTTGAGGATCCGGGTCACCATAGACTCTGCCAGTACTTTTTCGGTGCGGATGGTCAGAAGGCTTCCGGTGTTGACACAGCCGGAGGTCACCGCATCTCCCGGGCCTACAGAAACCGGTACCGGTTCTCCGGTAACGGGTGAGGTGTCGATTCGGCTGCGTCCGGCAACTACCCGTCCGTCCAGGGGAATCCGGTCTCCCGGGCGAACCACCACCAAGGTCCCGGGGCGTACCGACTCTGCCGGGACTTCCTGCCCCGAGGCCAAATGCACCGTTTCCGGTCTTAAGTCCACGGCTTCCATAATGCGGCTGCGGCTGCGCGCCACCGCCCGATGTTCCAAATATTCTCCCACCCGGTAAAACAGCATCACGCCCACCGCCTCGGGATATTCGCCAATAAAGAATGCGCCGGTGGTGGCCAGGCTCATTAAAAAGTTCTCATCCAGCACATGACCCCGGAACAGGTTGGTCACGGCCGTCATCAGTACCGTTCTTCCCAGCACCAACCAGCCTGCCAGGTAGAGTATCAGCGCAATGGGAAGCTGCGGCAACAGCCGCCCAGTCACCAAGCCTGCCACAAAGAAACCGGCTCCCACCAAAATTTCCGGCAGTCCTCCTGCCTCCTCTTCCTTGTGCGGCTCTTCTGTTGATTTGATGGCAACATCCGGCTCGATGGTACGGGCCAGTTTTTCCAGCTTGGGAAGCAAGCTGTCCGGGTTTTTCGCTGTCAGCCGCAGTTGCCGGGTGGGAAACACAATAACCGCTTTTTCCACTTCCGGCAGCGCATTTATTTTTTCCTCGATCTTGGCGGCGCAGTTGGCGCAGCACAGATTCTCCAAGGTATAAACTTTTTCCGCCATGGCAGCCTCCTGTTTGACTTGTTTCTACACATGAGCAACTATTCATATTTCATCTATAGTATATACCCATTGACGAAAACTGTCAATGGGCATTTTCTGTTTTGCATCTGCCTGTAACCAACAAATTGCCGTTTCTCGAGCAGTTTCAAGATTTTAACAAAGCTGTCATCCCGAGCGTAGCCGAGGGATCTTTTCGCTGAAATTACTGGAAATAGTATCGAAAGTGTGTAGATTTCTCGACTCACTTCGTTCGCTCGAAATGA